>CACZUZ010000037.1 GCA_902784465.1 uncultured Bacteroidota bacterium | reverse complement strand
GCAATCTGACACCTGACACCATCGCCTGGCCGTTATTTCGTCATTCAGACAATCAATGACATGATGATGGGCAGCTCTTTCAGAGTCGTTGCCTGATACTGCCATGAGCCTGTGTGCATAGCGCCACCCGATTACTGAGCGGTGACCGCTCCGCGGTAACAGAACACAAAGCAACTTTACAGGTGGAATTATTTTCTCCAGAAACCAGGAAGGAAAAGGATGAGGATGGTGAGACACTCCAACCGCCCGAGAAGCATAAGCAGACTGCATATCCATTTGGCAACCATAGGGAAAGCAGCATAACTGCCAAAACCACCGCAAGCTCCTAGCCCTGGTCCGTAGCTTGTTATGCAGCCAAACACCGCACCCAGTGCCTCGGTGGCCTCAACACCACAAACCAGCAAAGCCAGCAACGCTATAAACATCGTGGCACAGTAGACAAAGAATATCACCATGACATTGTTTATCATCTCCTCGGAGACTGGCTTCCCGTTAAGTCGCACAGGGTTATAGGCATGGGGATGAAGACGGTTGACTAACATGTATCTCACATTACGGAATAGGATGAGGACTCGCATTATCTTGATGCCTCCGGAGGTGGAGCCTGCCATGCCGCCACAGAACGAGAGTATCAGGAACAGCAACAGCACCGGAGTCCACCAGAGGTTGGTGTCGGCAACAACACTGCCTGTCGTGGTCAGCACGCTGACCGTCTGCACTATGGCATTGCGTACCGCCTCATGCCATGCAAGCCCGCCCTCAAGGTGTAGCGCCATGGCTACAAACAGCAGCGGGACGACAGTCAACGCAAGATAAAAAGTGAACTGGTCGAGCTTCTTTTTGATACGCGACCACCTGAATGTAAAGAAGTTGTAAAGCAACGCAAAATTGACGCCTCCAAGGAACATCGATGTCGATAGCAGATACTGCTGCACCGGTGTGAATCGTGCTATGCTGTCAGAATAAATTGAGAAGCCGCCTGTGGATATGTTTGTGAAGGTCAGGTTGACGGCTTCCCATAGTGTCATCCCGCTAAATGACAATGCCACAATAAAGAAGAGCGTCAACGAGACATATATCGACAGCATCTGTCTCAGCATGGATTTCATCGTGGTGGTGGTCTTGCCCGAATTGTCGGCGCCGCTGGCCTCGGCGGTGTAGAGGCTATGCTTATTGATATGCAACGTGGGCACCACGGCAAGGACGAGCAAGATGATTCCAAAGCCTCCTATCCACTGCGACACGCTACGCCAAAGGAGTACCGACGGCGGTAGTTTCTCAACGTCAGAATAGATGGTGGCTCCCGTGGAGGTAAGTCCCGACATGGATTCAAAAAAAGCATCTGTAAACGAAGCCACCGAACCTGTGAACAGAAACGGGAACGTGCCAAAAAACGTAAGCATCACCCATACCAGCGCGACGGTAACGTATGAGAATCTGGTGTTTGTAGGCTCCACACGGCTCATCCTCTTTTTGCCCGTCAGCATCAGGACCAAGCCGACAACCAGTGTGGCTAGTCCTGCACCGGCTATGCCTAAAACAGTACCGTCGTCATAGTGCAAGGCCGGCACCAGACATGCCAACATAGCCACCCCCTCTCCTATCATCGGCATTCCGATAGGATAAAGGCTCTTATTGAGCGCATAGTGGTATTTCTGTTTCTTTTGCACTATTGTATTGGTTGTTTTAACTCTAATCCTTTGATTCTAAACACTACCTCTTCTTCCAATAAGCCGGTATGAACAGCGACACCAGCGCGAGAATCTCTATCCTGCCGGCAAGCATCAGCAGCATGAGTACCCATTTGGCTACATTGGGCAAGTCGACATAGTCGAGGCTTGCACCCAGGTTGCTGAACACCGGCGACGGTCCCAGGTTGCCTATGTTGGCAGCCGACATACAGAATGAATTGGGTATACTAACCCCACAAAGAGACATCACGAAGGCTCCCACCACGACAAGGAGCAGATAAAGAAAGACAAATGAGAAGATACGCCCCACATACTGCTCGTCGATAACCTTGTCGTCCACCTTCACCGAAATGACGGCATGGGGATGTATCATACGTATAAAATAGTTCCTCACATGTCGCGCCATTATCATCAACCGTTTGATTTTCAACCCTCCTCCCGTCGAGCCAGCCGATGCACCCACAAAGACAAGCAGAAACGTGACGACCGATACCGTTGTGGGCCATACCGATGGCGCATCGGTGTAGAAACCGCAGGTCGAGATGGTCGATGCCACATGGAAAAAGGAGAACGACAACGACCTCTTCGACAACCCGCCGGCAATCGAGAATGCCACAAAACAGAAAGCGACTGAAATCAAGTAGATTGCCATATAGCGGCGTGCCTCCTCGTCTCTCCAGAACGACTTCCAACGGCCACGGATGCAGCCGAAAAGCAGTGCCAAATTGATGCCGGAAAGGAACATGAACACCGTAATGCTGGCCATCGAGAAGGCTGAAAAACCTGCAAGGCCTTCGCTATGGGTCATGAAACCGCCCGTCGAGACGGTACTCAATGCCGTACAGAACGAGTCGACAAAACCATTGCCATCTGCAAACAACAATATGAACAGCGTTGCCGTGAGTCCGGAATACACCATCCACATCAACAGCACATTGCGTTTCATGCGCGGATGCAGCCGCCGCTGCAATGTGCCAGAAAACTCCGCCTCAACCAACCTCGCACTACCCTCGTTCAAGCGCCGCAGCAGTGCGACGACAAAAAGTATAAGTCCCACACCACCAATCCACTGCGATATGGAACGCCACACCAGCAGCCCCTCGGGAGCATGGTCGAGGTTGACGAGCACCGACGACCCCGTGGTGGTGAAGCCCGAGAAGGACTCGAAAGCGGCATCGGTAAATGTCCTCACGCTGCCCGTGAAGAGGTATGGGAGCGCCCCGGCCAAGGGCACCGCTATCCAGATGATGACGGTAAACCAATAGCTCTCCCTGACATTCAGCTCCTTAGTAGCCCTCGTCCCCAGAAAATTGCGCAAGAACAGTCCGGCGGCAAAAATGACCAATGCCGACAACCCTAACCCAAACTGCGAGCCGTCGCCAAAACGCAACGACACCACAATGGGAAGCGTCATCGACACTGCCATAATGACAAGCAACATGCCCAATATCCGGTATAGAAGGCGTAGATTCATCAGTCAAAAAGCTTGGCAACACGGTCCATCATATTGGGCAGGGCAAACACCACCACCTTGTCTTTCTCGCGCAGCTGCGTGTCGCGCGTGGGCAGCAGCGTCTCGCGTCCTCGTATGATACCGCCTATGGTGGCACCTCCTGCCGGCAGACGCAACTCTCCGATAGGCACCCTCGTGGCTGCTGCATGACGCCCGACGACGAACTCTATCAGTTCGGCATTGGTACCCGAAAGCCATTTGCTGCTCACCGCGTCTCCCCTCACAATGAAACGCGCTATGTAACTGGCAGTGATGAGTTTCTTATTAATAATCGTATCTATTCCAATGTCTTGCGAGATATTGATAAATCCGGTGTTCTCTACCAGCGCTATGGTTTTGCGGATGCCGAGCTTGCGGGCATGAAGACAGGTGAGCACGTTGGTCTCCGACGACTCGGTGACGGCGATGAAAGCATCGTTCTGTTCCATGCCCTCGTCTTTCAGCAACTCTATATCCGTAGCGTCCCCATTGATAATAAGGGTGTTGGAAAGCAATGCACTCAAGTCTTTACAACGATTGCGGTCCTGTTCCACGAGGGTTATCCGCTTGCTGTCTTCCAGCGTCAGCGCCGCATAGCGTCCTATGCGGCCGCCGCCGGCAATCATCACCCTGTTGATGTCGAGCTCCATGCCACCCGCCAGCCGCTTGACGGTATCCATCTGCCCCTCCTTGCTGATGATGTAGGCCATGTCGCCAGGAACGAACATGGTGTCGGAATGGGGTATGATGGTCTCACCATGACGCAGGATGGCGACGATACGCACCTGCAAGGTGGAATATATCTGGCTGAGCTCGCGTACCGACTTGCCGCAAACCGGCGACTCCTGCTCTAGCCTGATGAGATACATCGTCAGCAAGCCCCCGCTGAAGTCGAAAAACTCGGTGGCTACGGTGTGGTTCAACAAGTTAGTAATCTCCTTGGCTGCTATTCGCTCCGGGCACACCAACTCGTCGACACCCAAGTCCCTGAACATGTCGCGATGCTTGGGTGTCAGCAGTTCCGCATTGGTGATGCGTGCCACCGTCTTCTTGGCTCTCAGCTTTTTTGCCAATATACATGTTACCAGATTGATAGACTCATCATGCAGCACTGAGAGGAAAAGGTCGCAGTCGCGCACATTGGCCTCTTCCAACACCCTAGGCGATGTCGACTCGCCCACTATCGTCAGCAGGTCGGTCTCCTTCTCCAACCGGCCCAGCAGCTCGGAATGCGGGTCGACAACTGTTATATTGTAATCCAGCTGGGTAAGCGACTTGGCGAGATAAAAACCCACCTCACCATCACCTGCAATAATAATATTCATCGTATATTGTATTTTTTTTGCTTCACTTTGTTCTCCTCGGGTTCTTCGATGACCCGCATCAAGTCTCTGTCGACGTATGTCACCAGCGCCATGCTTATTCCCGTAATCTCAACGGCGAAATTACCATCTTCACAGTCGCTGACCAGTCGCCCCTCTTTCCCTGCCAAGGCACCGCTGTGTATTATGACGCGGCTGCCCCGCCGCAACTCCTCTACCGTCCGCACCTGCACCTCCACCTTCGCCGCTATAAAGTCTTTCATCATCTGTATCTCCGACTCAGGGATGGTCAACACATTGTTCTTAAATTTTATAAGGAATGCCACGCCTGCCACACTGCGTATCTTCGACTCCTGACGAAGCGTTATCTTGGCAAAGATGTACGACTTGATGAGAGGAACCTCTACCCACTTCTTGCGGTCGCTCCACGTGTGAAGCTCATTCACAATCGGCAGGTAGACCTCATAACCCTCCTTACGCAAATTCTTCTCAACTTGCTTCTCGGCACGAGGCTTAGTATACAATGCAACCCATTGAGGTTCATCTGTTAGCATAGAATAATTATCTCCTTTTACACAAAAAAGCGAGTTGCAAATTTACACAAAAAAGAGCATATCGCACAAAATAAAAAACGAGGTTTTTGGTTATTTAATAAAAGCTATCCGTTTAATATTTTTTACCAAATGTCCATCAATAACCTTCTCAACAGTCACCGCAGCATTCGCCGTTTCCAATCGCGCCCAATCGAGAGCGACAAGATGGAACGCATCCTCCAGTGTGGAATGCGCGCCTCCAACACAGGCAACATGCAAATCTACAGCGTCATCCTGACACAGAAAGCCGAAAACATAGCCTCTCTGTCGAAACTCCATTTCGGACAGTGCAGCTCTGCTGCGGCATTCCTCACCGTCTGTGTCGACGTCAACCGCTACCACCACTGGTGCCGCCTTCGCGGTTGCGACGAGCCTTACGACAACTTCCTGTGGCTCATGTCGGGCACTGTCGATGCCTCGCTGGCAGCCCAGAACATCTGCATCGCAGCTGAAGAGGAAGGGCTCGGCATCTGCTATCTTGGCACCGTGATGTACAACACCAAAGCCATAGCCGAAGAGCTATCCCTTCCTAAAGGCGTGGTCCCTGTCGTCACCATAGCCATGGGCTACCCTGACGAGAAGCCGCAACTGAGCGAGCGTCTCCCTCTCGACGGCGTTGTTCATCAAGAGAAATACCACGACTACAGCGATGATGACATCGAGCGTGTCCACCGCATCCGCGAGGAATTCCCCTTCAACCAGGAGATGGTACGCCAAAACAAGACCCGCAACCTCGCCGAGATCTTCACCAAGATACGTTACCCCAAGAAAGACAACGTGGCCATCTCCAACGCCCTTCTCGACTTCATCACCCAATCCGGCATGATGAACCAATCAGAATGACACCTAACGCCAGATTCTCTTAGCGCCAAACCATAAGAGTCAAAAAAAAGGGAAGCACCATATTAGTGCTTCCTTTTTTTGTCTCTTCCTCACTGAACATCCTTGGGGTCTAGCGGCTGGGCGAGAAGCCCTGTGAAGCGGCCGGTGTTGTCGAACTCCATGCGAGTGTACTTGAGCGTGTGGCCCGGCGCCTTCTGGCTTACGACAACATAGGTGTAAGGCTTCGGCTTCTTGCCATCGGCACCACGGTATTTGGCATCATACTCATAGACCACCATTTTCTCGACACGGTATTTCTCACCTTTGAATTTCTCTTTCAGATACTTGAGGATAGCATTGGTGTAGCGATCCTTGTCTAGCACCTTGCCCAACTTGACCATCTTCTCATCCGTCATGCTGAATACAGCCTCGAACTTGTTCTTCTGGTTGTTGGCAAAGTAAGCCACACATTCGTCACCATTGCGGTCATACCATTCGGGACCTGAACTGAGTCGCTGGGCCGGATAACGCTTGTTGAAGTTGGCAACGATAGCCTCCGACGGCTCAAAGGCCTCTACCTCAGGTACATCCTCTACTGGTTTGGGGCGTTTCTTGTTCGACTTCTTGGTCTTGGAAGTCTCCTCGTCGGTACTCACATCCTCGGGGTTGGAATGGGCGTAGTAGTCTTTCTTCACCACGTCGGGGTCGGGAGCCGTGGAACGCTGCAACTTTCCGCGAGTGTCGAAAATCATCTCGCAGTCGGTCGAGCCAAGACCTTTCTTAATGATTATCATACGGTAATAGTTGTCACCGCTCATCTCTTCAACATACTCCGTACTCTTGATACGGTAGCCAGGATAGTTGTTGACGAAGTAGGTGTTCATCATCGTCGGGCACTCCTCTAGATCCACGGGGAACGAGCTGTACTGCCAGTCTCCGTTGGCGGTGAAGTAGCAACGACCGTTTTGACCATCGGTGACAAAATCTGCAATATACTGACCGGGGGCTTGATACCAAGTCTTAACCTTATACGAGTCGTAGGTCTTCTCCAATGCGAGAAGCACTGACTTGGGAACATCGGTCTCCTTAATCTTTGTCTGCGCCATTGTAAACAGGGGCAGACTTAACAATGCTATAAGAAAGAGCTTTTTCATTTTTTCGTTTCTTGTTTAGTCGCTTTCATGCCCTAATTATTGCACCTCACGACTTTTTTTCATCTAACGTCAGAAGATTGATATTATTATACGTCAAAAATGAAAAAATGTTTCACTTGAAAATGACATCCTTACGGTCGGGGCTGACAGAGACAGCCATTATGCGTACTCCTGTCTTCTCTTCGATGGCGGCGAGATAGGTGCGGAGCCGCTCGGGCAGCTGGTCGTAGCCGCCTGCCTCGCCCAGCTCTTGCTTCCATCCAGGGAACGAAACCAACTCGGGGTGAATCTCCACCTCGTTGAACTCGAAGGGTATCTCGTCGGTCTTCTTGTCACCAATATTGTAGTGGACGCACATCTTGATCTCATCAAAATCGTTCATCACATCGGGTTTGGTGACTATCAAATCGGTGACTCCGTTGAGCATGCATGCATAACGCAATGCCGGAATGTCAATCCAGCCGCAACGGCGGGCACGCCCCGTGGTGGCCCCAAACTCATGCCCCAACTCGCATAGCCTGCGTCCCGTCTGGTCGAACAGCTCTGTCGGGAAAGGACCTGCACCGACGCGAGTGCAGTAGGCCTTGGTGATGCCCATGACACGTCCTATGGCCGACGGAGCAACACCCAGTCCGGAACAAACGCCTGCGGTGATGGTCGATGATGATGTCACGAAAGGATAGGATCCAAAATCGATGTCGAGCATCGAGCCTTGAGCTCCTTCCGCCAACACCTTCTTGTTCTCTTTAAGGCACTGGTTGATAAAGTATTCGCTGTTTATAAGGTGGAATTTGCGTAGCACTTCCAACGACTCCATCCACTTGACCTCATATTCGTCGAGATTCATATCGCCGATACGGAAACTATCGACATCGAATTTCAGCATTTTGGCAATCTGGAGGTGCTGGAACTTGAGGAGCTGGTATTTCTCGCGGAAGTCGAACTCCAGTATGTCGCCCACGCGGATGCCGGTACGGGCTATCTTGTCTGTATAGGCGGGGCCGATACCCTTCAGTGTCGATCCTATCTTGGCGTTGCCCTTGGCCTGCTCGTTGGCAGCATCAAGGAGTCGGTGCGACGGCAAGATGAGGTGTGCCTTCTTGGAGATATAGAGGTTGTGCGTGGGTTCCACCTCTTTCTGGCGCAATGCCTCGACCTCTTCGCTGAAAATGGCCGGCTCAATCAGTACGCCGTTGCCTATGACGTTGAGTTTGTCTTTATGGAAAATGCCAGAAGGAATGATGTGGAGCACATGCTTGATGCCGTTGAACTCCAGCGTATGACCGGCATTGGGCCCACCCTGGAAGCGTGCGATGACATCATAGCCAGGGGTCAGGACATCGACAATCTTGCCTTTGCCCTCGTCGCCCCACTGCAATCCTAACAAAACGTCTACTTTGCTCATTTCAAAAATATGTTTTATTTTATTTATTCACACAAAGATATGCACGCCGAACTATTATCTGACGTGACTCAAAAACGATACAAAGATACGAAAAAAGTTAATAGTTAGTAATGAAAAACTAAAAATAGCGACATCACTTGTCTCGTTTGCGTTTAAACCACTCAATGAATTCCGGAAAATCGTCGAGCGGACGGAACCCTTCCTTGAATGGCTCTGCCGGAACAGGACAAGTGTCCAGATAACCTATCAGTGTCGAACAATCGAACTCTCCTATCAACGCCTCGAGGGTGACATACACGCCAACGAGCTGGTCGTCATCATCCTTTACGGGGTCGGGCAATGCCACACGAACTCCTAGTATGTCGGGTTCTTCCTCACTCTCCAACTGCATGAAATACATCTTCTTGGTCTCGAACCGATACTTATCGAAGGTAACCTTCAGGTCTGTCCCCTTAGGTTGCTTGAAGGCGACAAACTCCCACCAGTCAAGGTCGGGGGCATTGTCTGTCAGCGCAACCAGATACTCGAAAAGGTCAATGTCGCCCTCTGCTGTGAACGTCAATGTACGTCCAGACGGCGTCGGTTCACCCATCTCGTAAGCAAGCCCCGGACAGTACTCGTCCAATTGTGCCTGAAGAGCTTCAAGAAGCTGTTTCTGTGCTTTTTCATCGAGGTCGGCAAGCATCGTAAGCTGCTCGTTGTTATCCGAAAACCACTGCCAAAATTTATTATAGTCGTGCATTATGTATTATTTTATATATAGTTCTACAATTATTAAAGGTACGGTTTCAAACCATTATCGCCTCCGGTTCTATTTGAACCCCGAATTTTGCCTGCACATCGTCTATTATCTTCTCTGCCAAGGCTCTGACATCAGCCCCTGTTGCCCCACCGCGGTTCACCAGGACCAGTGCCTGCTTCTCATATACTCCTACCCTGCCAACTCTCTTGCCTTTCCATCCGCACTGCTCTATAAGCCAGCCTGCCGCCAACTTGAATCCTTCCTCCACAGGAAAAGCCACCATGTCGGGGTATTGCTCCTTTAGCCTGCCGTAAGTCTCTCCATCCACAACGGGATTCTTGAAAAAGCTGCCGGCACTGCCTATCTCCTTGGGATTCGGCAACTTACTGTCTCGTATCGACACCACAGTATTTGCCAGCAGACGGGCTGTCAACTCATCCTTGTCACCTATTGCCGTTGCCAAGGCCTTATAACTAAGGTTGGGGACAAACGTTTTATTAAGTCTAAAGCGGACTCTGTCAATAATATACTTCCCAGCCCATTCTCCCTTGAAACGCGACCAACGATAGGCGAACCGACACTCATTCCTCCCCACCCATCGCTCCTCGCCACTGACAATCCCGAAGCAATGAACTGCATCTACCACATCCTTGGCTTCCATACCATAGGCTCCGACATTCTGCACCGGAGCAGCGCCAACAGTACCTGGTATGCCTGCCAGATTCTCCACTCCATACCAACCCTGCGAAATGCAATAGTCGACAAATTCGGCCCATACCTCACCTGCCGCCGCCTCTACAATATAGTATCCATCTCTATTCTCTACAAGTGCAATCCCTTTATTCACAGGATGCAACACCGTTCCATTGTATCTGTCCGGAAAGACAACATTGCTGCCGCCGCCAAGGATGAAAAAAGACTGGCCAGCATAGTCTCCCAACTTGCGGAAATCATCGCTATCCTCCAGAAACACAATCTTTTTCGCAACAGCCTCGATGCCAAAGGTATTGTATGCTTTCAACAAAAAGTCGGAGTCCGTTCTCATAGTTTAGCGATATTTGAATTCATGTATGCCGGGTCGCCGGTGACATCTTTTATCACCTTTACGAAAGGCGGCATATTCACTGTCGCCGCATTCTCGGCATCTTCTATCTCGAGCAGGCGGTGCGGCATTGGTGGTTCTATAAACTTGTCAAGCTCAAAATACTGGTTTTTCCAAAGGAAGCAGCATCTCTGCTTCACGATGGTACGCTTGGCAAGATTAGCCTCTTGCAGGAGTTCTTTGTAGCGTTTGACATCTATCTTGCGTTCAAACTCATAACTACGGTCGGCAGCAATACGCTTTTTGGAGGTCAAAAAGTAAACATTATGTCCGTTCTCGCCTCGCATCCGCAACCGGCGCTCCATTCCGTCGACCGGCTTCAGATAGGTCTGCCTTATCTCGCAGGTGTTGCCATTGGGTATTTCCCCCTCCACATCCACCAGGTATTTACGCTCGATTTCAATGGGTTGAGGCACACCAAGCACATTCGAAATCTCTTTCAACACACGGTTTATCTTCTCATCGAAGGTACAGTCGTTGCCGACAACCCTCAGATGCGGATGCCCAGTCCAGGCCTGCATCAGACGGTCGTCAATATCGCGCGCCAACTCGGGCGTTTCGCTGCGTGCCGCATTGTTGCTCAACGTATAGTATTGCTCTGCGCCCTTGGCTGCCGTGGCCATGTGAATGACCGCTGCGTAACGTGCGTCACGCAGCTCCACAACATTCATCCCCAGCATTTCCAGCAGCGATTTCCACACCTGGTTGTCCAGATAGGCCTTCAGATCCATCGTTCCACGGTCGCACACTATCAGCACTGGCTTCTCTATATGGTTCGCTATGTGTTCCATCCTCTCCTCCATCTCAATCTGGAACTCCATCAGCTGGCGTTCACTCTCGAGGAACAGCTCCCTGTTGTCGGTCTGGAAATTAATCCCCGACTGCGAGAAGAGCGTGGCAGCCTCAGGCACCGTAAATACCTGAAAACCCATGTTTGAGAAATGGTCTACGATACGTGCCAATGCCGTGGTCTTCCCTGCACATGGACCTCCTGTAAGTACTATCTTGGTAATCATCTTGTTTCCTTTTCTACTTTCTTCTTTCATTTCTCCCCTTCCTTCGGGCCGGCCTCCTTGCGGGGCTTCCTTTCGGGCGGGACATAGCCAATATGGAACACCTGCCTGTGGGTCACCAGCAGCACAGCAGAAAGCACGGCACCAAGCACATCGCATATCATGCACGACAACCACACTCCCGTGACGCCGTCACCGCCTGCCCTGAACATCATCCCAGGAATGATTAACGACAATGGAATGAGGAAGATAACCTGTCTCGAAAGGCTGGTGACAATGGCTATCCAGGGTTGGTCGATAGACTGGAACAGCTGTGAATTGACTACGGTGAAAGCTATCAGGGGAGCAAATGCCATCAGATAACGCAATGCCGGCACTCCCACGGCAATGATTGGCTCCTCGGAGTTGAAACAGCCTATGATGGCCCGTGGGAAAGCAAAGGCCGACACCGTTCCTACTATGCCAAGGATGACACACACCTTCATGGTGAGCATATAGACCTCCTTCAGTCGGTCGTTGTGCGAAGCCCCATAGTTGTAGCCCGCAATGGGCTGCATCCCTTGGCAAAAGCCAAGGAACATCATTATTATCAAGCCTATAGCCGAATTGATAACGCCATATACAGCCACTGCATTGTCGCCACCGTATGTCGACAGTTGCCTGTTGAGGATTGCCACCACAGCAAATGCCGCCACATTCATCGAGAACGGACTTATGCCGATAGCCAGTATGTTGCGGAAGATGTATAGCTTTGGAACCCATGCATGTCGCTTGAACCTGATGAACGAATGAGGCATCACGAAATGCGCGACCGACACAACTGCCGTCAACGCCATCGAAATAGTAGTACCCCACGCTGCTCCTGCCACACCCATTCCGGCGACATTAATCAGCAGATAGTCAAGGAATATGTTCACCACTGCTCCGCCAATCATTATCCACATGGCCTTCATCGGATAGCCGCTGGCACGGATGAGACCGGTGAGGTTGTAAGTCAGCGTCACAAGGAACATTCCAGGCAAGACGATGTCCATGTAAAGACACGCCGCATCTATAGTCTGTGACGAAGCGCCAAAGAGCGTAAGGATTGGTCGCATCCATATATAGCCCGCCGTGACAAACATGAAACCAAAAAAGAATGTCAGCAGCATCGTGTTGCCCAATATCTTCTCTGCCCACCTTATGTCCTTGCGGCCTAGCACTATGCTCATGCGCGCAGCAGCACCGGCGCCCACCAAGGCCCCGAAGGCATGGATGATGTTCATTATCGGAAATGTTATGGCAAGGGCAGCCAAATAGAGTGTTCCCATACCGTCACCACTGTGCCCCAGGAAGATGCGGTCTACTATATTGTACACCGATGTCACCACTTGACTGGCAACAGCGGGCAGCGCATACGCCCACAGCAATTGCCTTATCGGCTTGGATTCTAATTCTTTAGTCTTATCTTCCATTTCGTTGTCTATCCATTCATCCCCTGCCTAATGGGGACTCTCTGGATTTTATTGTTTTATTCTGTTTTCCAATGCCTTGATGGCATTGTAAGCTATCAGTCCGTTTGCCAATTCTATCGACCGCTCGTCGACGATGAGGTTGGCCCTGTGCAAGTTGGAGAACGGTGTGCCTGGCTCATGGATTCCGATTCGATAGTAGCACGCCGGTATTTTCTGGGCGAAGAAGGCAAAGTCTTCAGCCGTCATCCTCATGTCAATCCACTCCACCTTATCGTCACCCAAAAAGGCACAGGCGTTGTCGTGGACCTGCTGGGTACACTGGTCGTCGTTGACCACGAAAGGATAGCCATAGTCGATAAAAAGGTCACATTCAGCACCCATGCTCTCAGCAATCCCGGTAGATATACGACGGATAGTATCATGTGCCTCCAGCCTCCACTTCTCATCGAAGGTCCTGATTATGCCCTCCATCTTCACCTCGTCGGGGATGATGTTTGTACGGCCGCCGACCTCTTGTATCTTGCCGATAGTGAGCACTGTAGGCATCAACGGCGACGCATTCCTGCTCACCACCTGCTGCAGTGCCACGACGGTGTGGCAAGCCACCAATATGGGGTCGACACTGAGGTGCGGCGTGGCACCATGACCGCCTCTTCCCTTTATAGTCCAATACAGCTCGTCGGTCGAAGCCATATATTTTCCTTTGCGCATACCCACTCTCCCATAGTCCATCTCGGGCAGACAGTGGAATGAATATATCTCGTTGGGAACAACATCGTTAAACAAGCCGTCTTCCATCATCATCCGCGCGCCACCAGGATATTTCTCCTCCGATGGCTCGAAGATGAACATGATGTCGCCATTCAACTCTGAACGCATCTCACACAGTATCTTGGCAGCCCCGAGCAGTGAACTAGTGTGCATATCGTGTCCGCAGGCATGCATCACGCCAGGATTTTCGGATGCAAAAGGCAATCCCGTGGCCTCATGGATTGGCAAGGCATCGTAGTCGGACCTTAGCGCCACACAATAAGCACGTTCTCCCTTCTCCCCTCTCCCTTCTCCGTTCTCCCCTCTCCGTTCTCCCTTCTCCCCTCTCCCTTCTCCGTTCAAAATGGCCATGCAGCCCGTCTTGCCTATGCCTGTTTTGGGCTCCAGCCCCATCTCGCGCAACCGCGCGGCGACAAAAGCCATCGTTCCATATTCTTCCTGCGACAATTCAGGATGCTGATGCAGCCACCGGCGCCATCCTATCACCTCCGGATTGATGCGTTTTGCAATCTCTTTTATCCTTGTAATCATAATCTACAGTCTACTTCATTTTTCTATCGCCAACTGGTTCTCAACGGGTTTGGCATACATACTGAGGAAAATCTCCATAAGCTTCGACTCTGCTGCCGACGAGGGACCCTTGTACGACTCGCGTTCCACATACTCGATGAATGTCTCCATCTGGGCTGTGGTGTAGTGATCCTCAAAACGTGCGCCGCCATTCAGCAGGTCAGCTGCGATATAGTTGGATTTGTGAAGTTTATAGCCACCATGTATTCTTTTATCCAGCAAGCCGGCCAACGCACTGAAACGCTCATTCTTTTTGAACGACGCGCAATGTGCAATCTCCTCTGGGGTGATGGGCTTGCAGATATGTATATGCACATCGCCCTTCGCCTGCGAGATGCCGCTCAGTATGCTCAGAACATCCTCATGGTGTGTCTTCGTGTAAATACCTGTCAACGAAGTATATGTTGCAATAGCCTTCATTGTGTCGCATGGCTCCAGCTCGTAACTGATAGCCACAGGCACTATATTCATCCTCACAAAATCCTCCTCGAAATTGCCTGTGCCTGCCATCGAGAACATCTTCACAAGACCCTGGTCGGTGCGGTCGTCGCCATCCTTGGTGCGTCCGTTGCGCTGTGCTATCCACACCGAGCTCTTTTTCTCGTGCAGCACATGGTCGATATAATGGGACAAAAAGACCGAGTTGTTGTAGAAGTCACGCCGCGACCCGTCGCGGATAATCGTGAACATCTTGTTAAGACGGAACAAGTCGACCATGAACTCGTTCTGCATCAGGTTATTGCCGAAACCAATCTCCGGAGTGGCATAACCGTTGTTTAGCAGCACCACGTCGAGCAGACTGGCATCCAAGGTGATGTCCCGGTGATTTGACACAAAGAGATAGGGCTTGCCCTTCTCGATGTTTTCCAAACCGCTGTATGTGAACGACGTCATGCTTCGTTTGACTATCTGGAACACCAACGGCCGCATAACCATATACTGCAACTCATCGCATGTGGTGATACACTCCATCAATGCCGCGAACGCTCCAACATCAACGCTGGGGTTCATGGTTTTCACCAGCCTGCCAAAGAAAGGACTCTTGGCGAGCCTGTTGATAGCCGCCGGTACTTCAGCAGCGCCGTATGGCTCTATGCGTGAAAAATCAAATTCAGTCAAGGTATAGTTTATTAGTTGTTAGCTTATTTTAAGGTATCCGTATCGACTTTCAACTCGTAGGCTTTTTCTTTAAGTATCCCGTTGTAGAAAGCCATTACCGTAACCACCGTATTCTTTTCCACCGCAAAGGCTTCCGTATAGGGTTTGAAATCACCGTCACCAGTATGGTAGTAGAGGTGCGTGCCCTCCACCTCCCAGTGCAACGTCGCCATCAGTTTCCCGTCGATGCTCTTCTCAACACTCATCCACGGCTTAAAAGAGCCCACGCCTACATGGTAATCATTGTTTTTCAGACGAATGATGTTACGGGCGACACGTGTACGGAAATTTTCCCATGGTTTTTTCTCTCGGGGCGACCACAACACCTCGGCCATAGCACACAGCCTGGGCAACAGCATATACTCTGCCATCTCCGATGTGTTGATGTATTCAGTCCACAAATTGGCTTGTCCTCCAAGGATATGCTTCTGCTGCTCAGCATTCAAACCCTTGGGCATGGGGTCGAAGCCATATACTTTTTCAAGCGTCACCAACGTCTCTGGCATGGCTGGCGGCTGAAACTCAGGGTTGGCTTGATAGAAGTTGAGATAGCAATACTCGGTGGGTGTCATAATCACGTCGTTGCCACGTCGCGCCGCAACCAGACCTCCCTTGGTGCCCTGCCACGACATCACCGTGGCCTCCGGCGACACGCCTCCGTCCAGTATCTCGTCCCAACCTATGATGTTCTTGTCCTGTCGCTTCACGTATTTCTCTATCTCCACTATCATCCAGCTCTGTAACTGCTCAAAGTTCTTCAGTTTCAACGCTTTCATCTTAGCCTTGCAGCGTGGACAACGCTCCCAGTTGTGCTTCACAGCCTCGTCGCCACCCACATGGATGTAGTTGTAGGGAAACAGCGGTATTATCTCGTCCATCACATTTTTGAGAAAGGACATAACGCTGTCATTTCCAGCACACAGTATCGCTCTCGGTGGCCAGTAGGGGCCGAACTGCACCGTGTAGGTAGTGTCATCATCGGCACATGCCAACTGGGGATAAGCCTCCAAAACGGCACAACAGTGACCCGGAATCTCTATCTCGGGAATAACATCGATATACCTGTCGGCTGCATACTCCACTATCTCCTTGATTTCCTCTTTGGTATAGTAGCCTCCATTGGTTCTCGGCTCGTTTTCACCGGCAGGATCGGCCTCGCCCCACGGCTGGTTGTCGCGGTCAACGCGCCATGAGCCTATGTCGTTCAATAACGGATACTTGGCAATCTCTATTCTCCATCCGTGATCGTCGGTAAGATGCCAATGGAACTTGTTCATCTTGTATGCCGCCATCAGGTCCAGGTGCTTCTTCACCTGACTCACACCGAAGAAATGACGCGACACATCCAGCAGACTGCCCCTCCAACCGAACCTCGGCATATCGCGCATCTTACAGGCAGGCAGCACTATCTTGCTGTATCTTACATTATTGATATCCTCGGGCAACATCTGCACCAATGTCTGGAAGCCATAAAAAAGCCCCCGCTCGCTGTTGGCTGTCACCACTATGCCGTCGCTGCCAACGACCATTTCATAACCCTCATCGCCCAACTCCATGTCGGGTGTGTCGTTGATTATGAACTGCATACAATTCGTCCCTGGCTTGCCGACAAACACCGGATTGAAATGCCACTGCCGCATCGTGCGTGAGATGTATTTAACCACATGGTCGTTCTGCCCCACATTACCAATGTAGCAGACCGTCGAACCAGAAAGCGTAAAACTCCCTTCGCCCATCTCCATCTGCGCCGGCTCTGGTATTATTGCATACTGATCCACCGCTATTTTCTTTCCGCACGACACAGTCAACGCGGTCAAAATCATCAGTAAACAAGCAAAATATAATTGTTTTCTCATCGGTTTCCCTTTATTTATAAAAATGCAAAATTATAACTTTTTTTTGAATAATTATCAGACAAATACCCTTTTTATTTTTATTTAACAACAGGCGAGATTTACAAACTACGGAAATTTGTGATTCTTGAAATGAAAGAAATTAAATGATATTGTAAAAAAATTCGTATCTTTGCAAATTGTAATACACACCCTGTCGAAACGAAAATTATGAATTAATAGAACCCACCTAATAAATGAATAGACGACTATTACTACTACTGGCATGTGTGCTGACGACCGCTGTGGCAGTGGGCCAAAAGACGGAGAAATTGCAGGTGGAACGGCTGCCTGACCTCAACATTGCGCGTTACAGCCACTGCGTTTTCTACGCCAATGGGGAACTGACGGTGGTGGGAGGCCATACGTCGGGTTATGTGCCTACCGCCACAGCTGAATATTATTGTGATGGCGCGTGGCACCTGATGAATGCCGTCTATCCTCATGACGACGGCATGATGGTGTCGCTCGACGGAGGCCGCAAGGTGCTTATCGCCGGAGGCCACGAGAAGAATCTGGGCATAGGACAGACCTTCGAGGCTGAGATGTATTACCCTGAGACCCATTCTTTCGATGGATTTGGTTGCCTCGACCGTAAAAGAGCCTTGTTCCAAGGTGTAGAACTCGACAGCGGGCAGGTGCTCATCGTCGGCAACCACATGGGTAACGATGCCATCGAGATGTTTGACGGACGGAAGTTTTTCCGCCATGTGAGGGATGTATCGGCATGGCGTTCAATGCCATACGTGCTGCCTGTCTCTGGCGGCGATGTGATGATATTTGGCTCTGTGTGGAATGGACAGCGTAGTTTGCCCTGCGATATCGTCGACCGTCTGAATGGCGAACCTTTCCACGTGCCGTTGCTGGCGGAGTGGATGCCTATTGTCTTCGAACAGAATAGCCATGCCGTCAAGTCGTTCATAGGCAACAAGGAGATGGGTGAATATTCCTATCTTATTTCGGCATTTAACGACAGCGGTGACGTGGCCATTATCCTTGTCGAGGACACCTGCTTCTCGCTGCTGCCTACCACTTGTCCGCTGCCCATAGCGTATGGGCGTGACGTATTGAATTTGAGTCCGGCCGTCGTCGACACCCACGCCCACCGGCTGTATCTGGTGGGCATCGACACCTCGTCCAAGGTGATGGTCGTCGCGGTGAATTACGACCAACGTCCGGCTCCGGTCACCCTCTACACCAGCGACCCCTTGCCGAATTTTGGCAACAGCAGTCCCTTGCTGACTCCCGACGGTGACCTCGTCGTCACTGGCGGCATTATCGACGACAACTTCACTCCGCTCGCCTCTGTGTGGTTGCTGCGTTTGGGCGACGGTAATGCGGTGGCGACAGCCGAATCATCCTGGCACCGCATCTGGTGGTGGCTGCTTGGTGCACTGATGGTGGTGGTCGTTGCAGTGGTGTTGCTTCGCAAACGTCACAAATCTCCTACGTCGTCCGCTGAGGGGACACCGTGTGCCGTGTCCGTCGAAGAGAACGCCGAGAAAACTGAGGTAAACTCCACCGACAGCGACTTGATGAACAGCATCGTCCAGTTGATGGAACAGCAGCACCTCTATCTGAACCCCGAATTGAAAGTGACCGATGTGGCTGATGTGCTTGGTGTTCACCGCAATGCGGTCTCGGCTTGTATCAATTCGCAACAGGGATGCACCTTCAGACAGTGGGTAAACGACTATCGGCTGCAACACGCCAAGAGACTTCTGGTCGACACTCCCGAAATGAAAATGTCTGCCATCGGGATGGAATCGGGCTTCGCCAACGAGCGCTCTTTCTTCCGTTCCTTTAAGGAGGCTACTGGTCTGACTCCCAAGGAGTGGCAGGCCCAGCAGGACAAAATGACGCATTGATTCCCCGATACTGACAGAACGTGTAAACGACTGACATTTTGCAAAATGTCAGTCGTTTCTCTTTCGGGGGAATGATAATATCTCTAACTTTGTGGTACGATAGTATTGTTCCGTATTATTATATGTTTTTGAAATACAATAATTAATCGATAATCTATTAACCCAAAATCCTTATTTATCATGAAAAAAACCGTATTCTTTGGCCTTCTGATGGGTCTTCTGATGTTTGCCCAGGCCCAGTCGCCCGTGGCTATCCTCACCCACAATGCCACCACGACGCCCTATTACGGCACCAACGCCTTGGTTGACGCCTACAATGCATCCATTGCTGGCGATGTCATCACCCTTTCGCCCGGCGTTTTCAACGTCTGCGACATCCGTAAGGCTGTCACCATCCGCGGTGCCGGTATGATGAGCGATACCAACACAGGTACCCTCAGCACCATCCTCAACGGCAACTTCCAACTCCACAACGACAGTACCAACTTTTACCTCACCCTCGAGGGTCTCTACCTCGACGGCACCACCTACATGGACACCGTCTACAACCTAAACTTCTCCAAGTGCTTCATCAACAAGTTCATCAACCCTTGGCATTCCTCTGCTGGCGTGACTAATGGCACGTTCATCCACTGCATCATCCGCGAAATCAGGACTGCATGGCTTTACAACTGCCACGTGTACAACAGTGTGCTTCGCGAGACAAATGGTAGCGGTGCCGACCTCCGCTCCAGCGACGGCACTCTGGTTTGCGACCATAGCATCATCCAGCTCAACGCCGACGACTGCGTGACCCATTTCCATTCCACCAACAGCATTCTGCTGCTCGAAGACCATACAGAAGAAATGGAAGTAGTCAACAGCTGCCTCAACCACGAGTACTGCATCGGCATCCATACCAGCTGGTTCTTCCAACCCTCATCATACCTGGCTGGTCGGCACCTCTATAACTGGGCGTGGCCAGCGAATGTTTTTATCAATTTTGACCGCGATGTCAACACCGTTTCCGACTACCACCTGAATCTCGAAACATACGGTATCTCAGCCACCCTCAGTAGCGACAATACTGAAATCGGTATCTACGGCGGTGCCATGCCTTTCAACCCCCGCGTGATCAACCCCAGCATCGGCCTTATCACCGTAGGCGGCCAGACCGATGTCAACGGCCAGCTGCCCGTCCAGATTCAAGTCGTGAACGAATAAAAACGCCCGCCCTATGAGACGATTAATCTTAATATTAACCGGATTGCTGCTCGGCGGGACGCTCACGGCACAGAACCTCTCGCGGTGCGAGTACTGGTTCGACCAGGACTTTGCCGCCCGCCATGTGGTGCTGTACACGGGCAACGGCCTGCCTATGCAGGTCGACGCGTCGGGCCTCAGCACAGGCCTCCACAACCTGGTGCTGCTCGTGCAGGACACGAACGGCGTGTGGTCGTCGCCTCGCAGCTTCATGTTCCTGCACTACCCATCACCGCTCTCGGCCACAGCCACCTACACCTACTGGTTCGACCAGAACCATGTCGACGGCCAGAGCGGTGCCCTCACAAGTGGCAACATGCTGATTGATGCCACGATGCTGACCACAGGACCGCATTTCCTCACCATGATGTGCCAGATGGGCTCTGATATCCGTGTGGAGCAACACCTGTTCTACCATTTCCCCGATGTCGCATCGGCACCGGCCACCTACACCTGCTGGTTCGACCAGAACTACGCTGCTGCCCAGACCGAATCGCTCGTGAACGGCACCCTAACGGTCGACGCCTCCTCGCTCACCCCCGGCATGCACCAGTTCACCGTCGTCTGCCAGGTGGGCAACAATAGTCGCGTGGAGCAGCACCTCTTCTACAAGATGCCCAACATCGCACCCGTCACACTCAACTATCGTGTCGACGGTGTCCAGTGGACATCGGTCAGCGCCCAAATGGCAGGGGCTGTGGTTAACCTTAACCTCGATATGACCGCTTTGGCCGAAGGGAACCACGGCATCGAGTATTATACCACTGGTGGCAACAACGATGTGCTGACGACTATCCAGATTGACACCTTCGAGCGTACGCACATGCCCGTGCACTACACCCTCACGGCCGTCGCTGCCGACTCTACCATGGGTGGCGTCACTGGTGGCGGTTTCTGGATTGAAAACGAGAATATTACCATTACTGCTATTCCTGCCGACGGCTACCATTTCACCCACTGGAACGACGGCGACACAGTCAACCCGCGTGTCGTCACCCTCACCTCCGACACCACCTTCACCGCCTACTTCGAAGCGGATATCCACTACTACACCCTCACCGTCCTCTCTGCCGATGCAACGATGGGCTCTGTGAGCGAAGGCGGTACCTGGGCTGAAGGCGAAGAGGTGACCATCGAGGCCTATCCCGCCGACGGCTATCTCTTCTCCCATTGGAATGACGGCGACACGACGAACCCGCGTTTTATCGTCCTCACCTCCGACACCAGCTTCACCGCCTACTTCATCGACGATCCCCTTGGCATCGACGAGCGTACCATGGAACAGATTACCGTGAGCAGTTGCCATGGCAATATCTTCATCAGGTTTGATTCGCCCAAGCCCCTCTGGATCTACTATGTGGATGGCAGACTGCTGGTTCACAAGACTGTAGTCGCTTCCGGTGCATACAGCATTCCCGTCCCCAACGGTGTCTACATCGTCAAGGCCGGCGACCGCTACATCAAAAAAGTGGTGGTGATGGAATAAGCGTTCTGTTATTGTAGCAACAAAGGGGTGACTCAAAATCGAGTCACCCCTTGTTTTATGGCTACAGGGATACATAGCTAATCCTCTGAAAATATGCAAGAAATAGCATTTCTTGAAATCAACTGCGTCTTGAGGGTGGCATTTTCTGAAAAAAACAGTCTCATCAAGCCTAAAACCATGCTTTTTTCAATGTCTCATAGTGTCTCACTATGTCTCATTGATTATCATCATATTGATTATCAATAGCAATGAAAAAAAATGCGTTTTTTATGACATATCTTTGCATCGTCTTTCAAGGGAAACGGGGCCGACAGCCAAAGGATGCTGAACCGCAGCCGAGGAGGAATAAATGAGAAACAACGTCGGCAATGAGTCAAGAGGATGCGCGCGACCTTGCGACACTGCCCCAAATGCTCCAGTCATGCTCCCGTCCGACATCGCGAAGGCGACAGCCCCGTCTCCCGACGGAAGACACAAGAAACAACAATTATACAAACCTTTTAAAATTCAAAACAATGGGTAAAATCAAACAAGGTATTCTCGGTGGTTTCTCCGGCAAAGTAGGTCCCGTCATCGGCACTTCATGGAAAGGCAAAGCAGTCATGAGAGCTCAGGCGCTCTCCTACAACGACCGCAACTCGCTTGCCCAGCAGCAGCAACGCAAGAAGTTCACCCTCGTCACCAAATTCGTGGCCTCCGTCCTAGGCTTCGTCAACGAAGGCTTCCGCAAGCGTGCCGTAGGCATGACCGCACCCAACGCCGCCGTCGCCGCCAACATCGAGAACGCCATCTCGGGCGAATGGCCCGACTTCGAGATCGACTACAGCAAGGCTGTCGTCGCCAACGGTCCTGTCGACCTCCCCTACTCTCCCTCCGCCACCGCCGACGGCACGACCCTCTCGCTCACCTGGGCCGACAACAGCGGCATGGGCAACGCCCTCGCCGACGACAAGGTGATGGTCCTCGCCTACAACGAAGCCAAGGGGCAAGCCGTCTACAACACCGCCGTCGCCGAGCGTGCCGACCGCAACGCCACCCTCACGCTCCCCTCGGCCTGGACAGGCGACAATGTCAATGTCTGGATAGCCATGAGCCGCCAGCAAGACAACGAGTCCAGCCGCTCCTCCCACCTCGCCACCCTGCCTCTCTGACACAAGGGTCGACAAAACAAGCCAAGGGCTGACCGTGAAGGTCGGCCCCTTTTTGTATCAACAATCAACCCATCAACAGCCCATGTTCGCTTCAAATAACCTTTTTGCGCTTATTAGCGCATACAATCTCACAATGCCACCAGCCAAGAGCTTAGACGAATTCCGCTCTCAAAGCCAGGAGTTTATCTTCACGATAAAACCATTTGTCGATGAGCTAAGTGCTCTTTTCCGTAAGAAAGGCAAGGTCTCGCCGAAAGAGCAGTTCCAGTTCGACGCATTCCTTAGCGTGGCTTTCGATGCAGGCCTGGAACTCTTTTTTGACAGCAGACTTCCAGGCATTCTCAACAAACCATGCGGCAAAAGGACTATTCTGGAAGCCTTTACCTCCGTTCCCGAATGGGAAGGCACACTGCGTCCCGCACTGGCCAAGCAGATGAGTCTCTACAGGATGCCCCCACTGTCGAGGCGAGAGATAGAGATGCAGCTCTACATTGGTGCACCAACATTCGCCATAGGACGCTGCAAAGACCCGTCGGACCCAAAATCCATAGTCTATGCACCTTCGGTGATGCATCCTATTATCCAGTTCCTGTGCCGTTCGAAGTAACGACAGGAGACAAAAACTGAAGAACGGTAAAAGAGATTTTTTATTCCGCAAAATAAAAAATCTCTTTGTCTGTTATTTACCAAAACATATCTTTATGCCAGCAACCAATTCCCTTCGCAAACTATTCTCAGATTCAATCATCTATGGGCTCAGTTCCATCGTAGGACGTTTCCTCAACTACCTTCTCTTCCCCATCTACACCTACCACATCAGCGCAGCTTCAGGAGGCTATGGGGTGGTCACCGAGGTCTATGCCTATACCGCCCTGCTGCTCGTCATCCTCACCTTCGGCATGGAGACCACCTACTTCTACTTCTCCAACCGCGACGGCATCGACAAACGGCGAGTATTCTCGACCGTCCTTGCCTCGGTGGGGACGGTGTCGGCCATCTTCATACTGCTGGTGATGGTATTCATAGGGCCCGTCTCGGCATTCATGGGCTACAGCGACCACCCCGAATACATACGCGCAATGGCTTGCGTAGTGGCTCTCGATGCCTTCCAGTCCATACTCTATGCCCGTCTCAGGCAAGAAGGCCGACCCTGGAAGTTCTTCACACTCAAGATGACTTTCATCATCCTCAGCATGGCTCTCAACCTCTTCGTCTTCCTTGTCGCACCCCACCTGACCCACCTCTCGTGGATGGCATGGTACGATGAAGCCGAAAACGTCAAGTATATCTTCTACATCAACCTTGTCTGCACGGCCATCATCACCTTCGGATTTCTCAGGGAGCTCAAAGACTTCCGACTATCGTTATTCGACACAAAGCTGTTGAAAGAGATGCTTCGATATGCCTGGCCGCTACTCATCTTCGGCATCGTCGGCATCTTCAACCAAGTGGCCGACAAGATGCTCCTTCCGCGCCTCCTCGAGGGCGACGAAGGGCGCATACAGCTAGGCATCTACGGCGCATGCGTGAAACTGGCCATGATTATGGCCCTTATCACACAAGCCTTCCGCTATGCCTACGAGCCTTTCGTTTTTGGGATGGGGACAGGTGCAAAGTCGAAGTCGAGCGAGCCGACGTAGTTCACGTTTGCCGCACAGTCCTGAATGTTGCCGGGCGACCGAAGCCACCAGTCCCCTGCCGGCTCGCCGTCCGCTGTCTGACCGCTGTCGCTTGTCCATGCTCCCTGAGCAATCGCGTAAGCCGTCGGAGCAACGCGGGATTTTGTGTTGTTGCTGTAATCATACGTTACGCCCAGGTAGCGATTCGCTTCCGCATAGCTCAGCAGGAAAACCTGATCCTGCGTATTGTTCCCGCCGTCCGTACTCCAGCCGCCGAAGGTATAACCGGGACGGGTGGGGATATGATTGGTAAATCCTACA
>CACZUZ010000036.1 GCA_902784465.1 uncultured Bacteroidota bacterium | reverse complement strand
TTTTCAGTCCAATGGACGCCCATAGTGTCCATTAGACCCATAAACCCTATTGGCTCCACAATAAAAAGAAACGATATTATGAAGCAATTATACAAACTCATCTTCGCCACCTGCCTCCTCTTGCCCTACAGCGTTGTGCTGGGGCAGACAGGTCAGGGGTTACCAACTCCGGCATTCCACTGGAAGTGTTCATCGGCCGACTCGCTGTTGAATTTCCATCCAGTAACGATTACCCCGCTCCATTTCGACAGCATTCCCTATGCCGAAGACTACACAATCGTTGTGGTCTACAAGCCCATTGTGGATACCGAGGCCACCGTGTGGCAGCTCGTTTTCGCCGACAGCATTGTCCGTGGGCTGACCACCGAGCGTATCCTCTCAGATAGTATTGCCATTCGCTATGCCGAGCAGTCCGACCGCAAGCCTGTGATTCACACCTTGCGTCAGTCCGCTCCCGATATCTCGTCTGCCGACATCAGCCTGTCTGTCGGCGATGGAAACATCAAAGTCTCCGAGGTGCTGTATTTCGACCATCGTCTCGGCAACTCCGCCTTGCGCCGTGTGCAGTCCATACTGGCCATACGCTATGGCATCACCCTCGGCCCCGTCGACTATATCGGAGGCAATGGCAATCGCGTATGGCGGCATCGTCGCGACAGCGCCATGTTCCACCACCGCATCACAGGCATTGGCAGCGACACAGCCTGCTACCTCCACCAGTTGCGCAGCCGCTCCGAAATGGACGGTTCTGTTGTCACACTCTCCGCCGAGAGCCTCCCTCAGGGTGCCTATCTTCTCGTTGGTGACAATGATGCACCATTGACATTCCAGCTAGAGGATGGCGACGTAGAAATACTTGCCCGCCAATGGCGCATGCAGGCCTCGGGGGCAGAGGGTGTCGACTTCTCACTCTCATTCGATACACGAAGAATCCCCATCCCCACCGACAGTCTGGTGTTGCTACTTGATGACAATGTTGTCCTTCCATCGGTCGCAACCACAAACGAAGTGCGTTTCGATAATCTATGGCTACTGTCCGACACCTGTACCTTTACCCTCGCTCGGGGATCAATACTGTGGCAATTGGCACAATCTGGAACAAAAGGCGCCAAAGGTCATGGCGGCAATGGTGATGGCAATACAACCAAATTCGGCAACACTCATACATTAACACATTCAAGCATTCAGACATTTTCGGTTTTCCCCAATCCCACCACAGGCCATTTCAATATCGAAGTGTCGGGAGCACGTCAGGTGCAGGTGACGATATATAACCCACATGGTAGGGTGATGGCCACCTACAACGACAGTGACCGCGAAAAGTATTGTTTCGAAGGCTCCTTGCCGTCAGGCAACTACTACTATGCCACCATCACCACCGAAAATGGCCGTCAGACAATGAAACTCATTGTAAAATAATTAATATTCCTATAAATGAGCAATAGACAGATTGAATTCATCTGCTAAAGGATAAAATATAAAACTAAACAACAATGAAGAATTTAAGAAAACAGAGCGTGCTGCTCTTTGTGGCAGCCACAATGTTATTATTCGCTTCCTGCAACAAGGACAACAACGACGACAACCCCTCCGGCGGCGGCTCGTCGTCAAGCATCAGCGAGGCCAACCTCGTTGGCGAGTGGGGCTGGAAGAGCAACCACGAAATGAAGAACAAGACCATCATCATCAACGCCGACCACACGGGCGCAGGCAACCTAATGAGCAGTTTCAAGTGGACGCTCGACGGCAAGAAGTTCGTCGGCCTGTCGGTCTATGGCGGCTGGCGACTGGAGATGACCATCAAGTCGATTAACGGCGACAAGATGGAGGTCGAGGGCGAGTACCAACTAATCGACAATGACGGCAACGTCCTCCGCGTGGAGAACACCGCCACGGGTACGCTGGTCAAGACCGTCACAACCCAATCGCCGACGCTGACCGAGAGCCTTATGGTCGGCAGCTGGAGTTTTGAATCCGATGACCATATGGACGTCTGGAATATGACGGTTAACAGCGACGGATCCTGTGTGCGTAAAGGTATAAGCGGTACTTGGACTATCAGCGGTTCCGTATTAAACATATTCGAACATGATGGAGCAGAAAACACTTCGATCACCGCCGAGTTGATGACCTCAACCGCCACGAAAATCACACTGACGGGAGTCTGGACTCCATACTACGGAAGTTCAGTTCACGGCAAACTTACCAAAAACATTTAAATGTTACATTAAATTAAACCTTTAGCGATGAAACATCATATATCTATAATGATATTGGTGGCCGGAGGCATGGCTTTGGCCATGCTTTCCGCTTGCCATCGTTCAAACAACAGGAATACGGGAATGGAAGGAACGTCTTCTGTAACCCAAGTTAATTCAGAAAATATACAACCCGAACGTCTGGATAATTGGGCAGATCTCCGCCGTCCCGATGTAAAGATTCATGTCAAGCGGGGGCAGACCCTTGCGATGCAGACAGAGGGTCTGAGGCTTACTGCCATAAACGCTGCCGTACAGCACGAGGCCGATTATTCGGTGACGTCGCTTGTGAAAGAAGAACTTCCACCGTTGCCACAGGGAATGATGAATATGACAGCCGCCACAGCGGGCTACCGCTTGTTGCCTGGAGGCGAACATTTCCTGCCATACGCGGAATTGCGAATGGCCTACGACCCTGAGCGTCTGCCCGAAGGCTATACGCCCGACGACATCTACACCTCTTTCTACGACACCGCAACCTTGGCTTGGGTGCGACTGGAGCGTGTCGAGGTTGACACCATCCATCACGAAATCGTGTCGCTGACCACCCACTTCACCGACTTCATCAACGAACTCTTAAAGGCACCCGAGATGCCCGAAACCCAAGCTTTTGTACCTACAGCGATGAATGATTTGGAGGCCGTCAGTCCGATGGACGGACTGACGACGATACAACCGCCCACGGCCAACAACAACGGCACTGCCAATGTAAGCTACCCCATTGTCATCCCTGCCGGTCGCGGCGGTATGCAGCCCAGTCTGGCATTGAATTATAGCAGCGGTGGCGGCAGCGGATGGCTTGGCGTAGGTTGGGACATTCCATTGCCGAGCATCACTTTGGACAGCCGATGGGGCGTACCCCGCTACAATGCCAACAAGGAAACCGAAATTTACCTGCTTGACGGAGAGCAACTGATTACCAAAGAGGCTGACGGCACACCCCGTGCGATGCCTCACCGAACCAACCAACAGACCAACCGTCTGCCTGACGGCACACAATTCTATGCCCGTACAGGAGATGCCCACGACAGCATTGTCCGCCACGGCAACAGCCCACAGAACTACTGGTGGGAGGTTGTAGACCGTAACGGCACGACCCACTACTATGGCCACTACGTGGATGCTTCACGCAATACATTACCCCAAAACCTGTGTGACGACAACGGCAATATTGCCCGCTGGCCGCTTTGCGAAAGCCGAGACCTGTACGGCAACAGTGTGCACTACTATTATGACCTTGCCACAGTAAGAAACCACGGAGCCGAAGGCAGGCAGCTGTATCTTGACAGCATCTCATATACAGGCTTTGAAGAGAGCGATGGCTACTATACCGTGGTTTTCTGCCGAACCGCCAACCCGACCACGGACATCCCTGTTTCGTGCAACAACGGATTCAAGGAAATCACTGACCAAGTGCTGAACAACGTATATGTAAAACACGGCGACAGCATATTGACAGCTTGGCTGTTTGATATGGAGAATGCCTACAAGACGAACTACAAGAACCGCCTGACCACCGTTGCCAAAATAGACAGTGCCGCCAACGGAATGCGTAATTTCCTTGCAGCCAGGTGTCATTGTATAGAGCCTGACGAAGACGATGACAGCGTGATGCTATACATAGTGGATTCTACAGAGATAAAAGACACCATAACTGGAAATGGAACAATGATAGTCTATGACACGACGTGGTATCCTGTGAAGCTGCTTTCGGAGATTGATGAGGGATATGCCGGGAGCACTTATCATTTCAGTTACTATGATGCCCCCACTCCGAATAATATGTTCGGTCCAGAGGTAGAAAGCGACCTGTCGGCTTCAAACGCCAATCTGCACGGTCATCTTCTGTCGGATCGACAGGGAGTAACACCCGTCAGCAGAGCCACCGGATTGGGGCTTTCGCACTCCTCCAGCTGGAATGTCGGCGGCACAGCCTCCGGCGGCTTCGGCCCAGTAGTCTGCTTGACAAGCCTTAGTCTCGGTGGCAACTATACACGCAGCGAGTCGGCAAGCGAAAGCCTGATGACTTTGGTAGACCTTGACGGTGATGGCTTGGCAGACAAAGTGTATGTCAAAGATGGACAGATGTACTTTTGCCGCCACATACACAACAGCGACAGCACAATAGTGCCAGCTGGACCAAGACAAAATCTACCACCTCGACTTATTTTGCCGACGTGAACGGCGACGGTCTAATCGACTTGGTTGACAACGGGCAGGTACTGTTCAACAGTCTGGACGGGAACGGTTATCCCAAGTTCACCTTATACGAGGCATCCAACCACCAGACAGAAGGCAGTGAGACAGAAGCGACACCAGTAGTCACTTCAGCCTCTGATTGCGGAGGCATCATCTTCGACGGAGAAGTGAACGACAGCATCACCTGTGAGCGGATATGGGTCAGCGACACCTCTTTCCGATGCGACACATTAACCGCTTTGAACTTTTACAACCATTATCTCCAAGACCCGGACACCCTTGTAGGCATAGAGTCCGTTGGAGAAGAACCCAATAGGGTTGAAGTCAAACGTTACCACCGAGAATGGGATTGCTCTTATCACGACGATTCGCCCAGCACCGAGGCCGTGCGGGTGTGGATAGCGCCGCGTGACGGACAAATACAACTAACTTCCGAGGTTGGTTTGAAAGAGGACACCAGTGCAACACGCAGAGCTGCCAGACACGCAGACGGCATCGTGTACACATACCAACATTCAAGCGGAGTGACCACCATTGGAAACCATTTATATTCCAGTGCTGATGACATTCTGCGAACATTTGACATTTGCGATACTTGCTATTATGATGTGGACAATCCTGAATATCTGTACACTTTTGATTCCACATTCAATGTTGCCAAGGGAGATATGCTGTTCTTCCGGCTGCGCTCGAAAGTGAGCCGACAGTTTGACGATGTATACGACCGACACTACATTCAGTACAATGATGGAGCAGGTGAATACTATGACTCCAAGGAAGACTTTGTACTTTCTGGTGATTATTGTTTCCAGGCACCTGTGGACGGATACTATATTATTGAAGGTGACTATACAGACAATGATGGCGGTTTTTATCTTGAAATCAATGCCGGAGGAAATATATCGAACTATAGCGGTAATGGAATACAAACGCTGTATGAAGAAGACTCCATACATAAGGATAGCACCATCTGCTTCACGGTGCGTTCTTCCAGTTCCACTCCCCAGTGGGGGCAAGTGGAGTGTCGTCCATACGTCATATTCGTTCCCGATTCGACACAGTACCGATATGACACCAACACATTCACCAATCCGCATACGATAGACAGCAGCCGCTATACCGACACCATCAGGGGCTGGATTCCCTGTCATTACGACATTGTACATCAAGGGAATGATACCATCTATGACCGTACACTGCTGCGAAGGCTGTTTGGACCGCTGTACAACGGCTGGGGCCAGTTCGCCTACCATTCGCTTGACACAGGGGCACTGGCCGACTATATAAACGTGAACAAACTCGTACCGCCCGATATGTTAGTTGCAGGAGCTACCAATCCTTCAGATACCAATGAACTTCGCGGTCAACTGCACAGTGGGGACGACCTTGACTCAAGCGCTATGAGTAGTGATACCTCATACGATTCGTTCCAATCGAACCATAACGGGCTGTACAATCCTTTGTCGCATAGTTCCTATTGGGTAGAGATGACTCCCGACGTAGAGCGTCAGGTTTGGGTGTCGTTTGGACGGCAGAACTATGTAGGTCGCGACAGCATCAGCAACTCGATACAGGAAGAGTGGTATTCATCGTCTGCCACAGTTGCGGCCACTACCGACATAGAGTTGCCGGAGACAACCACATACGATGACCCTGTGCCCGCGGCCTCAACGAACGGCACACCTGCCAAAGCAGTGCGCAAGGTGAACCGCTCGAAGTCACAGAGCTGGTCGCTTGGTGCAGCAGGATTAGGACGATCAGGCAGTAATGGAACGAATACAGTTGTGATGGACTATATGGACTTGAACGGAGACCGTTATCCCGACAATGTGGGACTTGACCGAGTGCAGTACAGCCAGCAATGGGGTGGACTCGGTATGATGCGTGACTTCCCGACCGACTTTGCTGACCACAATAATTCGCAAACGGAATCCTCCGGCATCAGCTACAGTGCATCGCCCATCACACAGGAACGCATAATATGCAGTTCGCAAGGTGATGCCCTGTTTACGCTAAACAGCGAAGGCAGCGGCAGCATCTCTGGCGGTGGCAACATCGGCCACGACAGGGCTTCCGGCTCGTGGATTGATATTAACGGAGATGGACTCGCAGACTTCATTATGGAGGGAGGCAAAGTCTACTTGAATTTCGGTTACGAATTTGTGAATGACGACAACTGGGGGTGTGACACAGTCCATTCTGGCATTAGTGGTTCCATATCTGAGAGTGCCAACGGGACGTTGCCCGATGACTTCTTCAATGTGTGGCAGGGAAGCATCCAGGCAGGTGCAAGCATCAACGGTTCCTACAACCAAACCACAGCCATGATGATGGATGTGAATGGCGACGGTCTGCCTGATAGGGTATGGCGTACATTGAACGATATAAACAGTATTCTTGCAGGAGGAACTGTAATTGTCACCAATGTTAGATTCAATCAAGGAAATGGCAATTGGTCACCGACAATGCCGTTGAATATTGGAAGATTCCACGCATCCACCAACTACAGCGAATCGCTTAACGCCGGTCTTACATACGGATTCACGCTGTGGGGAATATTCAAAGTGACCGTTGGAGTTGACGGCGGTCCGTACAGCGGAAGTGTGAACCGTGACTACATCCAGCTTGTGGATGTCGATGCCGACGGCCTGCCCGACCTGGTCAGTTCGGACAACGAGGACCAGTTGACCGTCCGTTACAACCAGGGTGGACGTACCAATCTGCTGCGCAGTGTGACGAACTTCAACAATGCCGACTTCCAGATAGAGTATGCCCTCTCTGAGCCTAACTACAACCAGCCTTCGCGTTCGTGGCTGATGACCAAAGTTACCACCCACGATGCTCTGAACAGCAACAACGGAGCCACAACTACAGTGACGGAATACGCCTACGCTGGGCCGCATTATGACCGCTATGAACGTACCTCATACGGATACGACACCGTTATAACAAGCAATGTGAACCCTGCTACTGCAAGCGTGTACCGTACCGTGGAGCGTAACTATTACAACAGCAATATGCTTCGCCGTGGCAAGTTGAAAAGAGAAATGACCCGCGACTGTAACGGCAACCCGTATATAGAGAAGCTGCACAACTGCTCATACGTGGACTACACCAGCGGCGATACTCTGAACGCAGACACAGAATGCCCCGAGATATGCTATCCCGCAGTGGAGTCCACGCTCACCCATTTCTACGAAGGCCACAGCACCCCGCAGCTGACCACCGGCGAACGTACCGAATACGACCGCTATCACAATGTGCTGAGATATACCGACCTTGGTGACATCAGCGATGCAAGCGACGGTCTTGCAGTAGACTTCCACTATTATACAGGGCTGGCCAACAACTTGATTGGATTGAGAAGAGACTACGCCGTCACACCCTCAGGCTCGGCGGCAGCAATGCGCAGAGCGAGGTTCGAGTACGACTTTGCTCACGGCAAGATGACCCGACAGGTGCTATACAATGACTCCGACAGTTCGGTGTACGACTTCGTTTATGAACCGACATACGGCAATCTGGACACCGCGATGCAGCCTGAGAACATCAACGGCGAGCGTATGACATACCACTACACCTACGACAACGTGGTACACACCTATCCCACACAGATTGTCAACTCGCACGGCGAGACGATGAACACCTCTTACGACTACCGCTTTGGCAAACCTTTGACAGTCACCGACCCCACTGGCAGTACGATGACCTATCGCTATGACTTTGCCGGTCGCCTTGTCTCGGTCAACTCACCGATGAACACCAGCGGCACCCCTTCGTTGGTGAACCAATACCACCCGATGAATTACTATCAGAATGGTCTCAACCCGCAGGGATACACTTTCAGCGAATCACCGACAAGACATCCCTACACAGTGAGCAAGCACTATGACGACAACGGCAATCTTGTCACCGAGACGGAAGTGCTAACCAATGGCTTCGGCCAGGCGATACAGACCAAGAAAGGTCTGCGTGTGGGCGGTGTCAACAAGATGCAGGTGTCAGGACGTAGCGTTGTGGATGCCTTCGGACGCAATGTAGAACAATACGACCCTGTTGTGGAAAGCAGTTCAACACATAGAGGTCGCTACAATACCGGCTATGATGCCAACTCGCTAACTGCGGCCACTTACGATGTGCTGGACCGCACAACTAACGTTGCGATGCCCCTTGGTGTGACCACGCAAACCGCCTACAGTATCGGCAACGATTTGAGCGGACACCGCCGTTTCGTCACCACCACGACAGACCCCAACAGCAATGTCACCACACAATATACGGACTACGACGGACATCAGGTGCAGGTGACCGATGCTAACGGAGGTATTACTCGAATGCATTATGACAACCTTGGCCAACTGGATTCTACCTCCGACCCCGAAGGGTTTAAGACAAAATACTACTACGACCAGTTGGGCAGGATGACAAAACGCATCCATCCTGATGCGGGAGAGACCCGTTACACCTACGACAATGCAGGTAATTTGCTGAAGGAAAACAATCCTCTCGGACAAATTAATTACGACTATACATACTACAGAGTGGTGAAGAAACGTTATAACAATATGACAGGCAACGACGTGACATACACCTACGGCACCAGCGGCACTGAGACAGGCCGTCTCGTCCGCGTTGTGGACGGCAGCGGAATGTACGAGTGCAAATATGATGCCCTTGGCAATGTCACTGACGAGATGCGCACCATTGCCCTGCCACAGCACGGCGAGGTGTACCAGTTCAGGATGCTATACCGGTATGACAGCTGGGGACGTATGCTCACGATGACCTACCCCGACAATGAAGAGATAACCTACACCTATCAGTGGGGTGGCGACCTCTATGCTATGCACGGCAATAAGAACGGCGATGCCAGAACCTACATCAAGGGAACATTCTATAATATGTATGGGCAAAAAGAACATATTGACTACGGTGATACCACAAGTGCCCATTATACATACGATGCACTGCACCGGCTTGTAAACCTTAAGAGCCGTGACTATGGCGGAGCTCTGATGCAAGACATAGACTATACCTTCGACAATGCCAGCAATGTGACGAAAATTGCCAACAATGCCGGTGTTGTGAACACCCTCGGAGGTGCATACGAGAACACCTACAAGTACGATGTGCTACACAGACTTGAAGAGTCGTATGGTGGAGGTGCCATAGGAAACTACGGAGGTGCATACGAGAACACCTACAAGTACGATGTGCTACACAGACTTGAAGAGTCGTATGGTGGAGGTGCCATAGGAAACTACAACACCTATCTTAGGTATTCACCATCGGGCAGACTGATAGGGAAATACCGCGATAATCACTCAGTCACGTTGTCGGATACAGTTGATATGGCTTATGGCTATTGCAATGACTATCAGCCCCACGCTGTGAAGCGTATGTTTGACTACAACGCTTCCTCTTCTGGACAGAAGACTGCTGTGGCCCGCGACCTTGTGGAGCGAACCGTATGCACGCTGCCGTGGACGACAGATACTACAGCTACTATGCCTACGACCACAGCGGGGAACGCCGTTTGAAATTGACAGGCGACAACAAGCTGCTGGATGTCAACGCCGACTTTATGGCCACCTATACAATACTGAACGAGCCGACCCTCTATCCCTCGGCCTATATGGTGCTGACCAACAAGGGGTACACCAAGCATTACTATGCCGGCACGGAGCGCGTCGCCGCACGTCTCGGCGGCGGTGGCTTGGATGCCCTGTATCACGTTATCGGTACCGATAACACCATTCAAACTAAGGCCAATTTACTGTTTGACCAGAGTCTCGAACAAGTGAACAACCGTATTCTTTATGAGAACGACCTTGACTGCATAATGCATAATGATTTTGCGAAAGAGAAGTTTGGCCATTGGATTGACGGCATACCCTACCAGATGCAGGCTGGAGTCGAGCTCAATCACGACCAGTTCAAGGATATGGTCAACTCAATGTTGGACGACATCAATCACGGCCAGGAGAAAGAGGTGTATTTCTACCATTCCGATCACCTCGGCAGTGCCAGTTGGATAACCGACTTCAGCGGTGTGGCGGTACAGCACATCCAGTACCTGCCCTACGGCGAGCCGTACATCAACCAGCATCCGTTTGGCTACAGCGAGCGGTTCACTTTCACCGGGAAAGAACGCGACGAGGAAACTGGCTATGGCTACTTCGGCGCCCGTTATATGGACCACGAACTGATGACCATGTGGCTCAGCGTCGACCCGATGGCGGACAAGTACCCGAGCATATCACCATACGCCTATTGTGCGTGGAATCCGGTGAAATTGGTGGACCCAGATGGAAACGAAATAAGTCCCATCTTTAGCACAGAGGGCAAACTTTTGGGTACAGATGATGAGGGGTATAAAGGAAGGTCTATCGTTATGGAGGAGAGTTCATTCAAACAAGGTATGGACCATATGGAAGCCGAATCCAAGGGAACGTATCTGGATGAATATGGCAGTAGTATTTCGATTTCTGATAAGGACTGGGAAAAAGTTGAGGCAAACGGAGGAACCAGGCAAAAACCATATTTATCAAACAAGAGCGACGAACGTGTTTTTTACAAGCCTGATAAATCACACAATATCTTTTCTGATGCAAGTGCATACCCATGCGAACCACATATGGATATATATATGCCTATTGATGGAGTAAAAACCGCAGAGATGAAAAGGAATGAAGTTTTTAAGGTTGTCGATGATACAAGGGTTACTATTCGACCTAATCGGTGTATTCCCTATACATTTGACAAAAATTCTCCAAGATTGTCAATAGGAGTTCATCTACCGTTCTCAATAAGTAGAATTTGTGGACAGATTATAACTGGGGGGCTATTAAAAAATGCACCTGACTCGGGGTGGATTGCACTTCGGGATGCCTTTGTCAAACAATAAACCGAACAAGTAGATGAAAAACTGCATTTCAATTGTGGTGTTGGTTGCAACATTATTATTTGTATTGTCATTTGTGATAATCACGACATTTTCAAATCCGCTCAATTGCGAAAATGCCAAGTCGATTATTACAACCACTTGTTCTGTGTTCGCTTTAATTATGACAAGTTACTGGTTGTATTGTATAGTAGAGACGTTCAGGGCGAAGAAGTGGTTATATGGGGCCATTCTCATGGTAGGATTACTTTCCTTTTTCCAGATTCCCCTATATCTACAGCAAGGCTTATTTCTCGAGATGGGAACAAGTATTTTTCTATTAAATATGATAATTTGGGGTATATACCATGCAAAATATCGTGACTTGCGTTTCTTAATACTAATTGGAGGTTGGTTGGTTTTTCTATTGACATTGCCATATTGCAAGATATTGTGGGACTGAATTATCGGATAATTATGATTACCTAATTAATATGGGTAATCTGTAATTTTGATAATTCATATCAACACAAAACCACTTCTGCAATTTATAATTCTAAGTTCAGCACAGAAAGAAAACCAGTCTCTTGCACTCAGCAAGTAACTCTACAAACCACCCACGGCAAGAAATCAGTTTCTTGCCGTGGCTTCTTTTTACGATCTTGCTGGTGACTCGATGCATAATATGAATCTTTCCTTGATTCTAATTCCGGCCCTCGGGCCTATTGTTTCATTTAAATTTTCAATATTATGTACAAGTTCAAGCAAGACCTTGCCATGGCCTATTTTGATGGCTGTAGCAAGAAGACCGCGAGCCGCCTCCTCGCCCGTGAAATCAACCTCACCCCAGGCCTCCTCGACGCCCTCCGCCCCACCGGCTATCGCCCCGCCCAGAAACGCCTCTCCCCCCGCCAACTCCAAATCCTCTTCTCCTTCCTCGGCGAACCGTAGTTCGCTTTCAACACACGCTTTAGTCCCATTCCGTTCCTTGTATTATTTCGTCGGATTATTCGCCAATCTCATCCTATACTTTGCAGAATCACTGTATCATTTCAGATCCTTTTCAATTCACATCTTGCATTACTTGGTTGATTTGGCCATAAAACGGCATTTGTAACTTGTTAAAATTTAGTATGTTTAAAAAAAAAACAAAGAAAATGTTGATATTTGTGGGAAAAAGTGTATCTTTGCAACTTGAAATCGACGAGAGTAGTCGTGCGATGCGTGGAAACATTTGTATGCATTTTTTTGATTCGCCGAATTTTGGAACGAGCTGACATTTGTACCTATATATTTTATCTATAAGTTGACCGTTTATATTTTGCAACGTAAAACGTAAAGCTGAAAAAAGTTCATGATATTTCAAGAAAATAACTTAAAGATGTAGGGCTTACAATATGAATTCTACGTGTTTATAATAGAAAGTAACCGCCACTCCTAGCCGAACTATAAGGAGTCATAAAATAAAGAAATGGAAAAAGCAAAAGATGTATCAAGCACACGACAAGTAGTCGTGTTTAAGGAAACCTTGAAAGGGTTGAAATTTAATAAGCTTCATAATACAATGGGGCGATTGTTTAATTAACTCATGGCAATTATGTATATCAAGAAAGTAGTAAGGGCACCTTATATATGCACTGTGCCGGGCGGTGGGGTTCGAGCAATCAAATGTTACCCCGATGCAAAAACATATATTATCAATGGTAAAAAGATAGGCTATTCCAAAAGAGAACAGACAATGATTGCCCCACTTAATGTTTCTGGAAGTGAGATAAGAGTGGCTCAAACGTGCTTGGAGATGTTATAATCAGACGCATCAAAGATAATCACAAATATTGCGGCAATACTCTAATGATATTGCCCTTTTTTATATTAGGAAAGATATGAGTGGCAAAAATAGTAGAAAAGACATTTTCTATAGGATACAAAAAATAATATACCTTAATGACGGTGAGGATACGGAGGATTTTTCATTAATTGAGGTTCATGATAGGATTTTTCAGTGGCTATCAACAATAATCAATCCTGCAAATAGTAATGGTTCTAGCAGGGTTTCTAACCAATGGATACTATTTGTTAGATACGTTTTAGAGGATCCGAATCATCTAAGACTTGGCAATACAGACTTAACGGGTGATCGTATCGCATATAGTGTGACAAATTATGATTTGGGAAATAATCGTCACATTGATTATGAGGTTTCGCTTGACGAAAACAAAATATTGATGTGTAAATTTAAAGGGTTTGAAAATGATGCTTGCTGTATTGAAAAGTCGATAAAATTTGGTGATACTGAAGAACATAACTGTAATGTTGAGAAGTGTGGGTATCAACAGAGAGAGGAGATAGAATCAACGATAGATAATATATGTAATAATATTAGGTCAACTATTATTCAAGGATCTACAGATTTCACCGATCAAGATGTTTTTAATATAATAAGTAAAATCCCTAAAATTAGTGATAACGAAGGCTCGTTCGATTTATTCTATGCTCCTTTTTTCTCATACGCATTTGAATGTGTCTGTCGTTCTGTCCTGAGTGGAGAATATGCCATGGATGATGGTTTTAGTCAGAGAGTTCGTACATTGGCTCAAAAACTTAGAAACTCTACATTAATTCAAGAATCTAAAGAGTCCAAAGAAAATGGAGAGCCCGAAAACTTACGTTCCTGGCTAAACTATTTATCGAAATGTATTGTTACTTTGTCTCAGATTTTGGACGAATACAATCTATTTTGTATTCAAATTGATGCTCAGGTGGACAAAGAACCATCCTTTGTTTTGCGCAAAACAGAGGAGTATTATAACCGCCATGAATATGTGGATCGATTGTACGATTTCATTGCTGGTTCTGGGTTTCTCTGTGTGAATCCTATGTTGTTGCATTTCTTTCAGTCATTTTTGGAAATGGCAAGAATAGACCAGAACTTCTATTTTTCAACAGCAAATTTTGCATCATTAATGTATTTGCGGGAACTTCTGAAGGATGATGGCACTCTTGTAGATAAAAGAGGAAATGGAAGCCAGATCGTTGATGGAAATGCTAAAAGTCGCAAAAAAGAAGGGAAACAAGGGAAAGGTCTTGTTCAGGTTTGGAAGAAATGCCAAAAAGATTCCTTGATATATTTTAAAGATGTGCAAGAAGTATTGAAATTAGCAAGACTGAAGAATGACATTCTGCTTCGAAAAATGTGGGAGGGCTGTTATGAGGAATTAAAAGATTTGACATATGTTGGACAAGATAAAGTGCTTATCTTCGACCCGCGAAAGTGTAGAGAGAAGGAAGTTGGAGAAGAGTATCATACCGAGTTATTATTAAGTACCGAGTTATTTGATAAAGACAACGGGGATGACAAAAAGGGCAGGGTTCCAGAGGAATTATTGAATATGACAAAAGCTCTTGTCGAAAAATCGTATTTTAATAATGGAAACGAGAACTTTAAAAAGTTTGAAGAGTATGAAACTAACTATATTAAGGCCAAATGGGAGAAAGAGAAAGAAGCATTAGAATTGACGAAGAGTTATTATGACAATCTAATGATATCGCAAACTAGCCACACAAGCCTTGACATAAGGCATTACAATTCGAAAGTAATTGAGATGTCAAGAAATGCTGTTTTCTATACTGCTGACTTTAGAATTTGGATAAAGCATCACAAGTATGACTACGATGAGGCCACGGCGTTTCCGCAAATACATAAAGTACTATTGTTCCTACAGAACCGTTATTCAGAAGGAGAAGTGTGCTATGATAATGAGATGCTTGAAGGGTATGCAATGTGGTGTATTGAATTTCTCAATATAGTATCGAAGAAAGCTCCAGAGCCAGACTCTAACAGACCGTTCCAAATAGAGGAGACATTGCTCTTACTGGAAACAATAAATAGTTTGTTAGATAGGTTAGTTGTTAGTATATTAAAAGGAAATTATTGTCTTCCTTTTGCATCAAAGTTTCGTGGATGTTTCTTCAAGTATAATGAACAAAAGAATAAAAGTATCCTCGAAAGGGTATTTGTAGACGGAACAAATGACGCAGGATACACAAAAGAAGATTTTGAACCCTTTATATCGGCAGGAACGTCTGAACGCGAATGGATGGAGAACAAAATAGAAAATAGAGAGGACATTTTATTTTTAGCATCTTCATTTGTTCCGCCATTTAATCTTGAACGTCTGAAATATCTCAGAACAAAGTTCAAGAGGGACACGCATAAACTGAGAAATGAGATTCATGCAGAGTATTTCAATCGATTGAGAGAATATGTCAAGGAAGATTCCCTGAAACAATTGGAAGAGAATCGTCGCTCGGTTGTTCAGATTTTGGGTATATTCGCAGCTTTTTTGGCACTGACCACAGTAGCATTAGGAGCTTCAACAGCAAATCAGTCTGACTTGCCATTTATGACTATCATGATTGGCTTTACATGTTGTATAGCAGTATTCGTTGTTTTATTGTACTTTATTACCTATACAAATATTCGCAGAAACATTGAGCGTCAATATATAAAGGACAATATAACTAATAACAGAATCTATGAAGAGGTGAGTTCTGTTATTGAGAGGAATAAGGAGGACGAAGATATAACGAAAGAGAAAATTGAAAAAGACTTTGCTGTTATGAAAAAAATGATAAGTGAAGAGTGTAAAAAAACAAATAAAAAATTTCAACTAGAAAGTGATGACGTCGAGAGCCTGAAGAAAAAAATTGAAACTCAAATAGCAGAAACAGAACAAGAACAGAAGAACAAGATTGACAAAGTATTAAAGAGCATTCCAAATGAGGTTGACAATAAGATAAAAGAATATCGAAAAAAGCAGAATTGTGCGGAAACATGCAAGTTGTGGGGCCCGAGTATTATTATTGCTGTAGCGTTATTGACGAGTACGATGTTTCTTCACAAATGCAAAAATGAACCTGTCGAGAAGTCTGAACGAAAAGAGATAAAAATAGATATTAAAGCAGACAATACCGTCGAAAGCTTTGCGGATAACAATTCGACAATACCACTTGAGAACACACCTTTTTAGGCGAAGGCGCCGTTTTCCGTACCGTCCCCGACTATCCCGAGTTCTGTTGGACTGAGCTTATTGTTAATGCCATCGCCCACCGAGACTACTCCATCTTCGGAACTGACATACAGGTCAAGATTTTCTCCGACCGTCTCACTGTTGAGAGTCCAGGCATCCTTCCCGGCATGGTGAGGATTGGCAATTTGCGCACAACTCACTTTTCTCGCAATCCAAAGATTGCTCAGATGCTTCATGAGTATGAGTATGTACGAGAGTTCGGCGAAGGAATAGACCGTATCTACCGGGAGATGGCAGAGGTCGGACAACCCGCCCCGGAGTTCAAACAATACGACTTCATGCTTCGTGCTACTATCAGGAAGGTTGTCCTTCAAAATGATACTCAAGATGATGTTCAAGACATTCAGAGGGTTAAAGAAATAGATAGCCAAAGAAATCAAGGTGGCACTCAAGATGGCACTCAAGATGATGTACAAAAAACTACACAGAAAACTACACAGAAAATAATTGAAGCGATAATAGGCAATCCTAATATTTCTATAGAAGAATTAGCGGTTGTTTGTGGACTTAGTCGTGATGGTATAAACTATAATATCAGAAACCTAAAGAAGCAAGGTATTATTCGTCGAGTTGGTCCAGATAAAGGAGGCCACTGGGAAGTGATAACATCCCCCAATAAAGACTAAACACCCACCAAATAAAATCCCACGGCAAGCCCCCACGCTTGCCGTGGCTTTTTTATTGCCCCAAACCGCCCCGATTTTCTTCTAAATCAGGGCGGATTCCCCCTTTTTGTCCCTCTTCCCCCTCCCTTTTATCGCGACAATCCCACCCCGAACACACCCGTAACACACCCCCGACGCCCACCGGAAGCTGACAAAGCCCGATTCCGTTTTTCCCCACCCCTGTACTTTTGCGCCGTCTTTCAAAGCCTAACGATAGGTGCACATGTCGGACAGCCGAGGAGACGAGTAACTGAAAGTTTAACCTCAAATTGATCAAACAATGGGAAAAATCTTTGGAGCAAACACCAAAATCAGTGGTAAGGTAGGCCAGCTTCTCTACCGCCAGACCCGCACGGGTACCGTCATTAGCGAGCTGCCCGTCAAGCCCGCCATCCCGCGCCGCAGCGCACGGCAGATGGACCGCCGCACCCAGTGGGGCAACCTCGCCGCCATCTACAAGCAGTTCGACAGCATGCTGCGCCGTGGCTATGAGAACTTGCCGCCCCAGATGTCCGTCTTCAACGCCTTCATCCAGGCCAACATCGACGTCGTCAAGGTCTATATCACCAAGACCATCCGGCTCAACGGCGGCGCCATCCTCGCACCCTATCAGATTACGCGTGGCAGCCTCCCCAGCATCAGCATGGCCAAGAACGCCTCCAACATCCTTGTGAGTGGCATCCGGCTGGGCACCCTCGCCATCGATGCCAACACCACCGTCGGCCAGTTCTCGCAGGCGGTCATCGACAACAACGACGCTTTCGACGAGGGCGACCAGCTCACCTTCTTCCACGGCATCCAGTCCATCGACACCGTGACCCGCACTCCCCGTGCCACCATCCGTGGCTACAAGGTCGTGCTCTCCACCGCCGAGGACACCAAGCTGTGGGATGTCGTGGATAGGATTGGCTTCTCTGTGACCGACAACTGCCTCGCCACCTCGCAGCAGATCACCAACGGCGCCGCCGTCTGGGTGCATAGCCGCGAGACTGCCGACGGCGCCCTGAAGGTCAGCACTCAGCTTTTCTTCGTCGAGAACTCTGCCCTTGCCACCTATCAGGGACGCACGGCTTTCACTGCCGCCGCCAACAGCTACGGCGGCATCAACTCCGCCGCCGTCTATCTTCAGCCCGAGGTCGTCGGCATCGACCCCGTCACGCCCTGACTGCCCACCCTCCGCCGACTGCTCCACGGAGGACGCGCCCTCGTCCTCCGTGGCCACCGGCTAACCCTCACCAGTAGTTAAGATGTAACAAGGGTTGTCCTGTGTGGGTGGCTTCAGCCACCGACCATTAGACCCATTAAACCCATCAAAATGAACATCAACCAATGGAAGACTTAGAGATTACCACCCTGCCTGTCGCCGACCGTCGCGACCTCCCCAAGCTCCGCACCATGGGCTATGATGACGAGGGCAACGCCGCACAAGTCCGTCTCTCCGACTTGCTGCCGCAACAGATTCGGGCCGCCAGTATCGACTTCATGAATGGCCTTTATATCGCCCGTCAGCCTTTCGTCCCTGGCACCTCCGAGGTCTATGTCAACGGCCTCCGCTACACCCTCGGCAAGGACTATAAGGAGTTGTCCGACGGTACCAAAGCCGATGGCTTCGAACTCCCCGGCATCGAAAGCGACGACGAAATCATCCTCAAAGCCATACCATTAACCCATTAACCCCATCAAACCCACTAAACCCATTAAAAAAGTAAAAGATCATGCAGAAACTCAAAGTAAAACAAATCGACGGCGTAGTATCGCCCTCAGTCTCCGACGACTGGTCAACCTTGACCGACCAACTGGCCACCGCCGCCTCAACAAATGAGAAAATCAACAACGCCGTAAGCGACGCCATGGGCGGTGCACTCCAGTCTGTCACAGGCGGCAGTGCCGAAACAGGCAAGTATGTATCTGCAGTCACCAAGGAAGGCACCGCCGTCAAGGTCGCCAAGACAGCCCTCCCTGTCACGGGTGTCAACACCACCAACACTGCCGGTACTGGCACCACCACCAAGGCCATTGTAAGCCTCGCCCTCTCCAATGGCAAGGTCGTGGCCACGGAGAAAAACATTGCCTTCCCCAATCCTCCTATCCTCACCCTCGACAGCGTGGACTTCACCCCCGAAATCACCCTCACCAAGTCGCCCTATGCAGAAAGTGCCGTGGGAGTCTTCGTCAATGGCCTGATGCAGCCGCCCACCGACTACACCGTCGCCGAAGGCAAAATCACCTTCAAAGACCCATCCCACTACGCCAAGGGCGACACCGTCAACGTCATCTACCTCACCGCCGCCTAACCCCTAACCAAGCAAGCCGACCGCACCGCGGGCAGTCGGCTTGCTTCCCTATGTTCCGCCCATTAAGCCCATTAGCCCCATTCACCCCATAAAAAACACCCCATGCGAACAATCACCAAAATCATCATCCATTGCACCGCCACGCGCCCCAATGCCATCTGCACGGTGGAATCCATAAGGAGATACCACCGTTCCCTTGGCTGGCGCGACATCGGCTATCATTATGTCATTTACCCCGACGGCAGCGTCCACGCTGGCCGATCTGTCGAGCAGCCCAGCGCACATACCGAGGGCCACAACGCCCACAGCATCGGCATTGCCTATGTCGGCGGCCTCGATGCCGACGGTCGCCCTGCCGACACCCGTACCCCTCTCCAGCGTCTTGCCATACTCCAGCTGGTGCAGGACTTGATGGAGGAGCACAATATAACCTCTATCCACGGCCACAACGAATACGCTGCCAAAGCCTGCCCCTGCTTCAACGTCCAGCAATGGAGAAAGGAGAACAATCTTTAACCGCTGAATGCGGAATAATCTACGAGATTTAACAGATTTCTTGCGCCGACAGGCGCATAGGAGAATATCAAGATTTACTGAAAAATGAATAACCTTTGGAACATCCTATTGTCCGTCCTAACCCTCGTCGCCGGTGGCGGCTGGCTGTTCTACCGCCGCCGCCATCGTCAGGAGATCGAATGCCTGAAGGCCGACAACCGCCAAAAAGACATGCACCCCGAAGGGGAACCGAACACCGCTGAATTAATCAAATGCAGTGAGGAACCTCTCCAAGATGTACGTCGAGGAGTTCAAGGAAAACATCGCCGATCCCCTACGGCGTGAAGTCAGGGAATTACGCACCGAAGTAAACCATCTACGCAATGCAATACAGAAGATTAACGACTGCCCTCATAGCGACGCTTGCCCTGTTTACAGTGAGTTGCAGAAGCAGCAAGACCGTGACGCAGCAGACCAGCTCAATGGCCGCGACTGACACCCTCCGTCAGACCGTCATCCTCACCGTCTACGACACCGTCCGTGAGACCACCACAATCACCATCCAAACAAACACTGACGGCGACACAACCAAGATGACCACCCTCACCGACCGAGAGAGAATAACCAACCAAGACCGTACATCCAATCAAACCCACGCCACCACCCAAACCGCAACCCAATCCACCGCCCAAAAATCAACCACCACCAACCCCATTTCGCCCATTCAACCCATCAACCCCAAATCCCCCATCGCCCCCTTTGCAATAGCTATTATCCTCGGCCTCCTCCTCGTTCCCCTCATCAAAATCCTCCATCGTATTAAACACTAAACAAATAAAATGTTTACATGTCAGAAAAAAATCGTATCTTTGCATTTTAAAATATTTAAAAATAAAAAGTCATCTTGCGAGAAATCAGTACATATAAACAAGAACTAGAATAGTTTGGAAAGTATCTATTGTGCACAACCATAAGTATGTGAATGAATAAGTAAGGAGTTTGTATCATGAAAATACCATTTAAAGTTTCCGCCCGAACAGCTCGACTGATTGGTCGTGAAAATGTGGCCACATCCAAGGGAGCTATAATTGAGCTTGTCAAGAATGGCTATGATGCGGATAGTAAGTATAGCATTATTTATCTAGATAATCAAGATAGCGTTTTTCATGATACAATGTCTGTTGCTCAATATGATAGACTGATTCGCCGAGGAATTGATGTGCGTTTGCTTGAATCATTATATCAAAGAAAAGAGAATTATTATCTGTTTTCTGGAGTATCCACAGATAAAGATGTTCAGACTCTTGTTTCCGAACTGAAGAATCTGGCCGAGCTATATATCATTGATTGTGGTGAGGGAATGACTCGTCAAATTATCGAGAACCATTGGATGACAATTGGTACCGATAATAAATCAAACAATTTCATTACCTCAATAAAAAAAAGGGTCAAGGCCGGGGCAAAGGGAATCGGAAGATTCGCACTTGATAAGTTGGGAGAGAGTTGTGAGATGATTACCGTATTTGATCCCATGGTTCATTCTGATGTGGACGAAAATGGTAATCAGTATGGCTATACGGGCTATCTTTGGAAAGTTAATTGGGGCGATTTTGAAGGCACCTCAAAAACAATAGATGCAGTTGAAGCAACACTGGAAGGTATTTCGCGCTCTTACATAGATTGTATAAAATCTCTTAGTATTCCCGATTCCATCAAAAATGTTTTGGAAAACAGTGAAGAGGCCGTGCATGGGACTATCCTGAAAATCTCCAGTCTTCGTGATTCATGGGATGAAACAATGGTTTCTCAATTGTTTGATGACCTAGGTGTGTTGGTGCCACCTTCAGAAGATACAGATTATTCTATTATTCTGCGAGACTCATTGAATCCCGAGAAATATGGTTCGGTAGAGAGTGCCTTTTGCGATGATTATGATTACAAAATATCAGCACATGCTACAGCTGATCAGAATGTTAAAATTCGAGTATTTCGCAATGAGTATGATGTAGAAGCCATCCCTCCTTCTTTTTTTGCCAGGGGCAACCAACAGAAACCAGGATTTACCAAATTGGATTTTACTCGAGGTTACTGGGATACAGAACGTACTTTTGCACAACTAGTACCAGGCTTTAAGGACGGAGATATCAATAATGTACTTCACAACATCGGTGCATTTGATTTTACTTTTTATTATTTAAAGCGATCTGCAACACGACAAGATGAGAGCCGATTCTACTATCGTCATTGTGCCTACAATCTTCGCAAAGATTGGTTGGATAAATTTGGTGGAATAAAACTATTCCGTGACGGTTTTAGGGTTAGACCTTATGGAGAACGCAACGACTCTGCTTTTGACTGGTTAGGACTTGGTCCTCGAAAACAGAAGAGCCCTGCGGGTATTGCAAAACCTGATGGTGGATATAAAGTTGAGGTAGAGAATGTGGCTGGCTCCATCATGATTTCTCGATTAACAAATATCGATTTTGAAGATAAGTCGAGTCGAGAAGGCCTGCAAGAAAATCAAACATTCAGTGTATTTAAACAAATCATTCAAGGGATAATAGGAATTTTTGAGGTCGACCGAGCAACTATTGCACGAGAAATGAGCGCTGATGACGATGAACGAAATGGAGAAGCTCGTGAACGTGAGCAAGCAGAGCTGTTAGCAAGGAAAATCATAGAAAAGCAACGCAACTCAAAACAATCGGAGGAAGAAAAAGATCCCAACTATCATTCAATAAAGTTGCTTGCTGCTCTTAACGACAGAAAAAATCAGGAGATAGAGCAACTCCGAGAGGAACAAAAAGTGCTTAGAGCTTTGGCAAGTAGTGGTTTGATGCTGGCCTCATTTAGCCATGATCTTAGTAAGTTGAATATTTCGATGAACAATCGCTATGATAAAATCAAAGCATTGTTTCTAGACAAATTATCCGAGGATGTTTTCTCTCAGGTTGAGGACCGAAAGAATCCCTATTTACTTTTTGAACGAGCCAGACAAACAGATGAGAAAATGCAGAATTGGCTTAATTTCTCAACTAGTATTATTAAAAAAGACAAACGTAGAAGAAGAAACATCCTACTTGATTCCTATTTTGAAGGTCTTGATATAACATGGAGCTCTGTTTTTGAGTCTCGTAATGTTCTTTTCAATTATTCGGGAGATCCTGGGTTGAAAATAAGAGCTTTTGAGATTGATTTTGATAGCATTTTTTACAACTTATTCTCAAATTCTATTGAGGCATTTGCAAGATTGAAAGTCGATAGACAACGAATGATTAATGTGGATTTTCGTGTTACAGATAAATCAATACGTTGTGAATATCGAGATAGCGGACCTGGTTTGAGTCCAGATATTATTAATCCTGAAGAAATACTTCAACCGCTCTTTACAACAAAACGCAACCGTACTACCGGCGAAGAAATCGGAACAGGTTTAGGAATGTGGATTGTAAATCTTGTTGCCAAGGATTACGATGCAAGTGTCAAAATATTAAGTCCAGATATTGGCTTTGCTATTGTCATAGATTTCCCTAAAAAATACGAAAACAAATAAAATCATTAATATGGCATATAAAGTTATTTTTATTGATGAAGAACAGGAACAACAGGAACTGTTTCAGGATTATATGGAGGCAGTTGCTGATCAGATAGAAGTGACTTGCATTTTCCCCAAAGCGGAAATGGAAGAAATGCTTCAAGAAATTGACGAGCGGCATCCTGATGCTATCGTAACTGATTATTTACTTAATGATATCAAGGAGTATGTTAAGTATAATGTCTCATATACTGGTGTGGAATTAGTTCGTCGGTACAGAGAAATGCGCCCGGATTTCCCTTGCTTTATCATTACTTCATTTGACAATGACGCTGTTTCCGAAACAGATGATGTTAATCTTATTTACGTAAAGAACATTCTTAACAACAAGGAAGAGGGTGTTAAGGTTCATTTCTATGACAAAATTAAGGAACAGATTTCCAAATATCAGAAGTCAATAGAATTAGCGAAGAATGAGCTGCATTCTTTACTGACTAAAAAAGAAGATGGAGATATTGATCCAACACAGGAGCAGAAAATTATTGAACTTGATGACTTTTTAGAAAAGTCTTTAGATAATTATAGCGCACTTCCTTCCGAGATGAAAAAAGTATCTAATTTAGATAAACTGACTTCAATGATAGCCAAAGTCGATGAACTACTAGAAAAGATTGATTGATATGACACATCAATTTAGGACAACAACACCTGTTCGCAGTTATACTGGAGAACAAAAAAAGGATTATCACCAGTACAAAGAGCAACTTGCAAGTGATTTCAACCATCGCTGCGGCTATACCGATTGTCAGGATCATTGGTTTGGAGGACAACGAACTTTTCAAATAGATCATCTTCAGCCGTGGTCAAAATATCCTAACAGAAAAAACGATTATTCAAACTTAGTATATTGTTGCTCATATGTAAACCGAGCAAAGTCGGATGACGACAATCCTAATTATTTGGATCCTTGCGATAATGATTATAACAATCATTTCTTTCGTGATAAAGATGGGTGCATCCATGGTAAAACCGAACAAGGAATGTTCATGGCCAAGCAAATGTGTCTATCCTTGAGAAGATATGCAATAATGTGGAATTTGGAGCAATTGGAGATACGCATTGATAGAATTCGACAGGTTTTGAAACAGAAACCCGAACTTAACCCTATCCTTTCAGAACTTCTTTCTATGCATTACGACTATGTGAAGTCTTTACGTCTTCATCAATGAAACGGGAGATATTCACATACCTCAAACGCAAAAAGTTGACAGACATTCAATCTGTCAATAGGTTGTTTGTCTCTGCATTTATGAGACACTATAAAATAATGTCTCATAACAACTCATTGCTTATGTTGAATTACATAAGAGATGAGGATGAAGATGCTGCAACGCTTTTTGATTTTGTAAGGCATCTTGATAAATGTGAATGCGAGTATTCTTTAGAGGATTTGACTCAATTATTCGAGTTCGTAATTTCACCGTCAGACCGAAAAGTTACAGGAGCCGTATATACCCCGAAACATATTCGTGAGAGGATTGTGGATGAAATAACACGAGGTCTTGCTCCAACCATCCTTTCTAACAAAAAGTTCGCTGATATTTCCTGCGGTTGTGGCGGTTTTTTTTTGACAATTGCGCAATTAATCCATACTTCTTCAGGAAAAAAATATTCACAAATATTTCATGAGAATATTTTCGGAGTGGATTTACAGAAATACTCTATTCTGCGTACAAAACTTTCACTATCTCTGCTGGCACTAATAAACGGGGAAGATATTGGTATTGAATTCAATTTGTATGAAGCGAACTCTCTCTCTTTTGATTTCTCTAAAATTGCGCCATTTGATTTTGTTGTTGGCAATCCACCTTATGTATGTGCTCGTAATATGCCAGAAGATAGCCGAAGGTTGTTGGGTAATTGGAGTGTATGTGCTTCTGGAAATAGTGACCTTTATATTCCGTTCTTCCAAATTGCCACAGAAAATCTATGTCAAGGAGGGAAAGTGGGATTTATCACTATGAACAGTTTCTTGACCAGTTTGAATGGTCGAGCATTGCGTAAATATTTTCACGATGTTAGTTATAACATCAAAATAGTTGATTTTCGTGGACATCAAATGTTCCCAGGCAGGAATACCTACACTTGTTTTTTCTTTTTGACAAAAGAGGATTCTGTTTCAATTGCTTATTGTGTTGATGAGCAAGCCAATTTACCCAATCAATTCAATTTCAAAAAGTATTATTATAAGGAACTTGATTCTTTTTCTGGCTGGAAGATGAATGAACGAATTCTTACTCGGCAGGTGGAAAAGATTGGAACCCCTATTGAAAAATACTGTCAAACTCGTCATGGTATTGCAACCTTGGCAAACAAAGTGTATGTTTTTCAACCAATATACAGCGATAAGAATACTTATGTTTTTGAAAAGGATGGTGTTGAGCATAGGATTGAAAAAGGTATCTGTCGAAAAATAGTAAACTCAAATAAATTTAATTCCGATGTTTGTCTAGCTGATATACTTGAATATGTAATATATCCATACCGAGTTAATAAACATGGTAAAATTGAAGTGATTGACGAGGATGTGATGCGTGAAGTTTTTCCATATGCTTATGCCTATTTAACGCAAAAACGAGAAATATTGTCACATAGAGACAAAAACAATACTGAGAAGTATCCAACATGGTATGCGTATGGTAGAACACAATCATTGTCGATGCCCCAATATAAGCTATTCTTTCCAAAGATAGCAAACAAACCTCTTCGTTGTGTACTATGTGATGATAAAGAATTGTTGCTGTATAATGGCATTTCTTTTGTTAGCAACGAGATAACCAAATTAGAAGTTTTAAAACGAATTATGGAATCATCTATTTTTTGGGAATATGTGGTATCAAATAGCAAACCATATTCGTCAGGTTATTATTCCTTGAATGGAATTAATATCAAGAAGTTCGGTGTCCCTAATATGACAAAAGACCAGATTGACTATTTGATTTCAACAGACAATAAGAAAGAAATTGATTCTTGGCTTCTATCTTTCTATAAGTGATTCTAATTAGAAATTGGATAAATGGTTTAAATTGGAATTGGCTATAATATGCAGAATTCAAGTTATAAACGCAACTTTGTTGAGGATGCTTATGAATTTAGAATCGTTTGCAAAAGTAGAATACATTTTTTGAATGGGAGACAAAAATCCGAATCTTTTTCTCTGTATTGGACTGAAAAAAGTTGACTCGGAAAGGAAGTCAACATGTTTAAATATCGAAGTGAAAAAAGGGACAAATATTATGGATTGGTCACCGACATGTATTTCAAAGAAGGTGTATCCATTACAACTATTTCAAAGAAAATTTCCACGCCTAGGGCCACTATTCGGAGATGGCTTCGTAATTTTGCAGACGAAAACCACATAGAGATGGCATCCAAGAAATATTGTAAAAAGACTGACTGCAAGCCTGTTAAAGCCAGCAATGAGGGTGGTACAGGAAGCGATGAAAAGGCATTGCTCAACGAGATCAAGCGACTGGAGAGAGAGCTGAAAAGGGAGAGGCTACGTGCGGATCTCAACGAGGAGATTATCAATGTTGCTGAACCTTAAGTTCAACAAATAATGGTATCCTGTTTACCTGTGCGACACCAGGGAAATACCCGAACGCTTTCTTGTAGGAGTACTTGGAGGTAAAGCAACCGCCTGCCGTTGCAAATGATAGGCTCTTTTTTGCACATTCATGTTTGTTTTTTATTTTTTTAGTAAATTTGCATTCTAACGAATCTTCACATTTTATTAGTAATAAATTAAAAAACAAAATATTATGGCGTTAAAAGATATTATTCCCAGCAAAGACAAAGGCCATGAATGGAAGTTTGCCTCCATAGGAGGTGTGACCCGAGTGACTATCAACAGCGGAGCCGACATAGCCCACCTTAATGAGTTGGATCAGAAATTGTGGACAGTGCTGAGCTGCCCTGTCAAGGGTTTGGAATTTGAAGAGGAGACCCTCCGCCTGATGGACTTTGATGGTGACGACAAAATTCGAGTCAATGAGATTGTAGCCACCGCGAAATGGCTTACCGGTGCCGTGAAGAATGCCGACAAGATCCTCGACAGTGAAGACAAAATCGGACTCTCGGAGCTGAACGAAGCCGACGAGAACGGTGCTGCCATCATCGCCTCGGCAAAACGCCTGCTCGCCAGACTCGGTGTCGAAAAAGAAGAGGTCACGCTTGCCGACGTTGCTGATGCCAAGAAAGCACTTGCCGACAAGGTCAAAGCCAAGGACGACGCCATCGCCGCCACCGTCGACGAGCGACCGTACGGAGACAACACAGAGGATGCCATCGCTGCCGTCAACGCCATCAAGGACAAAGTGTCCGACTACTTCATGCGCTGCAAGCTCATAGCCTTCGACGAGGACTGCCACGAGGCCGTCGACGTCTCTGTCGAGAAGATACAGGCCATCAGCGAGAAAAACCTGGCCACCTGCTCCGACCTCATCGCCGACTATCCGCTGGCACGCCCCAACAAGGAGAAAAAGCTATTCCTGGACAGAGGGATCAACCCCGCATGGCAGGCTTCATTCGACAAGGTTTGCACCCTGACCATCGCCGTCGACTATCCGGAGGCTAACGCCATTGACGAGGCTCAGTGGAACGCCATCGTCTCCAAACTGGACAAATATGTGGCCGGACTCACCGAAGACAAGACCGCCAAGATAGAGTCCTTCGACAAAGAGACCGAGGAAGAAGCTGCCGACATCAAGCTGGTCAACAAGTTCTTGCTCCTCTACCGCGATTTCTACAAACTGCTGAAGAACTATGTCGTTTTCGCTGACTTCTACACTCGCGACAAAAACAAGCTTGCCGTCTTCCAGGCTGGTCAGCTCTACATCGACCAGCGCTGCTGCGAGCTGTGTGTCAAGGTTACCGACATGTCGAAGCATGCCGACATGGCAGGCCTCAGCGGCTTGTTCCTCATCTACTGCCACTGCACCTCGAAAGTAAAGAAAGCCGAGATGGACATTGTGGCGGCCCTCACCGATGGCGACATCGACGACCTCCGCGTCGGCAAGAACGCCATCTTCTACGACCGCAGTGGCCAAGACTGGGATGCCACCGTCACCAAGATTGTCGACAATCCTATCTCCGTGCGCCAGGCTTTCTTCAGCCCCTACAAGAAGCTCGGCAAGTTCATCTCCGACAAAATCACCAAGAATGCAGCCGACAAGGAGTCGAAGAAGATGGAGGAGCTCACCGCCAAAGCCGACACCGCCACCGACAAGATTGCCGCCGCTCCCGATAAAGCCGCAGACCCTGCCGCCAAACCCGACGACAAGAAACCGCAGATGTTCGACATCGCCAAGTTTGCCGGTATCTTCGCAGCCATAGGCCTTGCCTTGGGTGCCATCGGTGCCGCACTGGCTACCCTGGGTGGCTTCATCACTGCCAAGTGGTACAACATCATACTGTTAGTGGCCGGTGTGGTAATCTTCGTTTCCGGACCATCGATGTTCCTGGCCTGGCTCAAGCTTCGCAAACGCAACCTCGGCCCGGTACTCAACGCCAACGGCTGGGCCATCAACGCCCAGGTGAGGGTCAACACCACCTTCGGAGCCACCCTCACCAGCCTTGCCAAGTATCCGCTCGTCAAGCTGCCCGACCCCTACGCCGACAAGAAGATGGCATGGTGGAAGAAAAGCCTCATTTGGCTTGCCATCGCAGTCGGTATCTTCTGCGCACTGTTCTTCACCAACACATTGAAGTATGTGGGCTTGCCGTTCAAGAAGGAGGTGCCTGAGGCCGTGGAGCCTGCCGTCGCCAACGAGCGCGCGGATGCCGCCGAAGCGGAAGCTGTCGAAGCCGCCGAAGCCCCTGCTGCCGAGGCTCCAGCCGAGTGATAGTGTATCGTCAACCGTCAACAAACAATTATCAACCGCCAATTTTCAATTCTAATGTCCTCTTTTGCCGATATTTCATCATGGTACTGGCTCATCCAGTTATTCATCATCGTAGCGGCACTCCTTATTGCCAACCTCATACGATGCAACGTCTCCTTGTTCCGTCGCAGCCTGCTGCCGTCAGCACTGCTGGCCGGTCTTTTCATCCTGTGCCTTAAACCGATAGCTGCTTTCTCACAACTCGTCGACCGCCATGTCATGGAGATAATCACCTACCATGCCCTTGGTCTTGGCTTTGTGGCAATGGCACTGAAAAACAAGAAAATCAAAAGTGCAACAACAACCATCAAAGTTGTTGAGACCGGTGCCGTCACCGCCAGCACCTACATCCTGCAGGGTCTCGCCGGACTGCTCATCACGGTGCCGTTCTTCCTTTGGATAAACAAGAGCGACTTCTTCTACTCGGCCGGCATGCTTCTACCCATGGGCTACGGCCAAGGGCCGGGACAGGCTCTCAATTTCGGCACCACATTCTCGCAATGGGCTGCCGACCAAGGCATCACCTTCCACGGCGCCGACTTTGGCCTCAGCATCGCAGCAACGGGTTTCATCGTCGGAAGCCTTGTGGGTGTGATATTCATGAACATCCTGCGCCGTCGCGGCAAGCTCAACATCAGCGGCGATACTCATGTGGAGCACTACACACTGGCCGACTACGAGTCGGAAGGTGAGATACCGCACTCGGAATCCATCGACAAGCTGACAGTCCAGATATGCCTGGTGCTGCTGGTGTACGCATTGGTGTTCCTCCTGATGTTCGGCATCCAGCAACTCGACCTGGGCAACTTCGGGGTCAAGACCCTCAAGCCGCTGGTATGGGGCTTCAACTTCCTCTGGGGTACCCTTCTGGGTGTCCTCGTCAAGTGGATTATCGGCCGTCTCCGCAAGAGCAACCTCATGCAGCGCGAGTATATCAACAACTACACCCTCGACCGTATCGCCGGCACCTGTTTCGATTTCATGATTGTCGCCGGCACTGCTGCCATCGATTTCAACAACTTGCGTTCTCTCTGGCTGCCGCTCATCCTGGTTTGTACTGTCGGCGCCGTTGTCACCTTCTTCTACGTGATGCGTTGCTGCAAGCGGCTCTACCCCGACTACACCTACGAGGCATTCTTCTCCATGTTCGGCATGCTTACTGGCACAGCCTCTAACGGCATGATACTGCTCCGCGAGATTGACCCGCGTTTCGAGACTCCCGCCGCCAACAACCTGGTGCTCCAAACCATTCCAGCCCTCGCCTTCGGTTTCCCCGTGCTACTCCTCATGGGTTTCGCCCCTCAGAGTCTCACCAACACCCTGATATCCGTGGGCATTATGGTAGTGGCCCTCCTCCTCTTCGCCCTCTTCATCTTCCGCAAGAGGAAAGAACAGAAAAACACGAATTAGCTTAAAACCACACCTTTATGAAACAAAAAGTCTTACTCGCTCTCTGCGCAATCATTATTATCAATTGTCAATTATTAACGGTCAATTCGCTACAGGCTCAGGAGAAGCATGTGCGTACAGGGTGGAACTTCGGAGTGCTGCCCAGTGTGGCGTTCGACGCCGACCTGGGATTCCAGTATGGCGCCCTCACCAACATCTATTATTTTGGCGACGGCTCCACCTATCCCGACTATTTGCATTCCTTCTACGCCGAGGCGGCCTACACCACCAAGCATTTCGGCATATTCCGTTTCTCCTACGATTCGAAGTACCTCATCCCTAACCATCGCCTCAGCGTCGACGTCACCTATTTGCCCGACCAGATGTGTGACTTCTATGGTTTCAACGGCTACCAGACTAACTACAATGCCGCCTACTCCGACCAGGACGATGCAGCCTACATTTCGCGTGCATACTACAAGTACCGCCGCGACCTCTTCCGCTTCTCTGCCGACCTGCAGGGCGAAATCAGCAAGCCGTGGTACTGGAATGCCGGCTTGGGACTTCTGAATTTTGGAGTAGGCTCTGTCGACATCGACCGCCTCAACAAGTTTACCAGCGACGAGGCCAACTACCTGCCCGCCACCGTGACCCTCTTCGACCACTATGTTGCCAACGGCTATATCAAGGCAACTGAGGCGAAGGGCGGACCTCATCCATATCTGCATGCAGGAGTCACCTTCGACACCCGCGACCGCCAGCAGAACCCGCGCCGTGGAATCCACGCCGATGCCTTCTTCACCTACTATGCAGGCTTGGGCTCGATGAGCGACTTCAACAACGTGAAATTCAACGCTGCTTTTCGCCATTATCTGCCCCTCGTCGAAAATCGTCTGACGCTGGCTTACCGCGTAGGAACACAGCTCAACGTGGCCGGGGAGAGTCCCTTCTACCTCAACACCTACCTCAATCAGCTCTATATGCAGCGCGTTGTATATGAGGGTCTTGGTGGCGCCAACTCGGTTCGCGGTATCATGCGAAACCGCATTCTGGCTCCTGGCGTTGCCTTCGCCAACATAGAGTTGCGCACACAGCTATTTAAATTCAAGGTGGGCAAGAACCAGTTCTATGTAGGACTCAATCCCTTCCTCGACGCCGGCATGGTGGTGCAGCCTTACGACAATGTTTACAAGGATCCACAAGAGGCCAACCAACTGATTAACAATACTGATATTTTAGCCGAGAGTTCTACGCTCTATGACGAATCACGACTCCACGACCTCCATTTCGGTGCTGGTTGCGGTCTCAAGCTCGCCATGAACGACAACTTCGTCCTCAGCGTCGACTGGGCCACAGCCCTCGACAAACAGGACAACGGCAAATTCAGCAACCTCTACATCAAGATGGGTTACATGTTTTGATGCTGTATAAAAAAACTTTCATAAAATGAATAAGACATTATTGATACTCTCCCTCTTTTTGATTGCGGGTTGCAGGTTGCAGGTTTCGGCCAATCCCGTAGATACAGCAACAGCACGCACCGTGGCCATCCACTACCTGCAGTCGCTAAACAACACCCCCGACCACTCCCTTTCGGAACGGGGAAATAGCCGACAGGAGTATGGCAGACTGACAGATGTCAGCGGGTCGCTGCCCTTCACCGAGTTCTACACCTTCACCTTCAACAACGGCAACGGCTTCATCCTGGTCGCTGCCGACGACTGCGTGACCCCCATCCTTGGCTATTCGCTGACCAACGGCATCAGCCTCGACAAGATGCCCGAAAACCTTTATGGCTGGTTGGAAGGCTACAATAACGAGATCGCGCGGATCAAAAACGAGAACCTTAACCAAAACGAAAACAGCTCTTGGAACACGTTGAAGAACGGAAACCTGCATAACGACACGCCCAAGACGGTTTACGGGCCGCTGATTCAGACCACTTGGAACCAAGCCCCCTATTACAACGCCCTTTGCCCCGCCGACAATTATGGCTACAAGACCATGGCGGGTTGTGTGGCCGTGGCTGGAGCCCAGATAATGAAGTACTGGAACCACCCCACCACTGGTTACGGCTCGCACAGCTACCATCACAACGTCTGGGGAACCCTCAGCGCCAACTTCGGAGCCACCACCTACGACTGGAACAACATGCCCGACTCGCTTAACGCCCAGAGTACGGCCGCCGAGAAAAATGCCGTTGCCACTCTCATCTACCACGTGGGTGTGGCCGTCAATATGGACTATGGCACAAACTACAGCGGAGCTTATGCCAACAACGGCTTCAGTGTCACCCAACCCACATTGGAGAATGCCCTGGCGCAGATATTCAAGTATGTCCCCACCCTCCATACCGAGTACCGCGTGGACTACAGCACGGAACAATGGAAAGAGATATTGGTAAATGAGTTGTCCAATTCAAGACCTATGTTATATTGCGGCAGCAGCAGCGATGGAGGCCACGCCTTCATCTGCGACGGCTATAACTCCTTCTTCGACATGTTCCACTTCAACTGGGGCTGGGGCGGAGCCTACGACGGCTGGTTCCTTATCACCGACCTCCACCCTGCAGGCAGCGGCATCGGCGGCAACAGCACAAACAGTTATAACCTCAACAACCGTGCCATTGTCGGCATTCAGCCCAACTACAGTTTCGGTGGCAACACCACGGTGACGCTGACCATCAACGACAGCACCATGGGCAGCATCACCGGTGGCGGCACCTACGCTTTTGGCGACACCATCATCATGCAAGCCATAGCCAATAGCGGCCACCGCTTTGTGCATTGGGACATTTTCGAGAAATACAACAGCTGCTACACAATTGCCACTGGCGGCAACTACACCATCAACGCGGAATTCGAGCCCCTGTCAGGCGACACCCTCTACTACTGCACGGGCGATGTCCTGTCTTATCTCCGCGCCAACACTGCGTCGACAGACAACAACTGGGGCATCCGTCTGCCGGCCTCTTCCCTTACCGCGGGCCACGACTTGACGATGGTGCAGTTTTATCCGGGCGGGGCCGGCCCCTACGAGCTGACCGTCTATGTGGGAGGCACAGCGGACAGCAACGCTGCCTACAGCAGCACCTACCATGTCAGCGAGGTCAATGGTGACAGATGGAACACCATCGTACTCACCACCCCCGTTGCCGTCACTGGTAGCGAGGACATCTACATCATCTTCTACAACAACACCATCGCCTACCCTGCGGCCTTCACCTACGGCAGCGGCAACAGCGACGGCATCCTGATGGGGTCTGATTTTACAGATATAACAGGCGATGGTGGATACACGTTGATGATAAAAGGTATTTTCCAGGGCAGCAGCAGCGACTCCCTCAGCCTGATATGCCCTGACATCGTCCGAACAGATGTTCCGGCCACCTTTAGGGCTGTGGCTCCGGCGGGGACTACGGTGACATGGTCGCTGCCATACGCCACACCAGGCACTGCCACGGGCGACAGCGTCAGCGTAACATGGACTGAACCAGGCTCTTACACCATCTCGGCCACCGCCACAGGCAACAATGGCTCCACAACAAAATACTATATCGTGGAGGTTACCGACTGCCATCTCATCGTCGAGGGCGACACGGTATCCTACGTCGCGGGCAACGCCGTTATATCAGCATTAGGCTACCCGGGCATCGGTATGCATTGGGGCATCAAAATCCCGGCCAAACATCTGTCGCTGGTTGACAGCATCGGCAGCGTTCTTCTATATACCCAATATCCAGCTCACTACACCCTCAGCATCTCGCAAGGCAGCATGCCCGGAACTCCACTCTACACCCAGACCTATTATTTCTTCCACAACAACACCTACAATGTCTGCCCCCTGCCGGAGGCATTCGTCCCCGACCCGACAAAAGACCTCTGGATTACCTTCCACTGCAGCGATGCCGACTATCCCGCCTGTTATACAAGCTATGCCAACGACAACAACAGTAGCTGGTTCTCCGGCGACGGCGACAGCTGGGGTCAGATGGATAATGAATCGTGGATGATAAAGGTAATCACTAGTGCTCCAACCCCCACGCCTACCGCCATAGAGGTAAAAGGCCCCAATGCCGTAGCCATAGGACAGGAAAACACCTACAATGCAACCACCGAACAGGAGGCCTCCGTCACCTGGTCGCTGCCCGGCGCCACCGCCACATCGTCCGAACAGATTTCAAGCTTCACATCGCAGGTCTCAGCCATCTGGCCATCGACGGGCATTTATCCGGTCATTGCCACTGCCACCAACTCATTCGGTTCGGCTTCCGACACCCTCTATGTCAATGTTGTGGATTGCAGCAACATCGAGGAGTTCCCCTATACTTTCGATTTCGAGGATGAACTAAGTCTGGCCTGCTGGACAACCATCGATGCTGACGGAGACGGCAATTGCTGGGGAAGATGGGATCATGGCTACAACAGCCAAATGAGTGCCTACTCAGCCTCTTACGCCAACGGCATTGCACTCCAACCCGACAACTGGCTGGTGTCGCCCACCATCGTGCTGCCTGAGAACAGCAATGTGACTCTCTCCTGGATGGAAGGCTCGTACCACCCAGATTATTATGCCGAACATTATGCCGTTTACATCTCGACCACAGGAACCAACCCCTCCGACTTCGTGCCGCTAATGGAACACACCCTCGACAGCTGCGGATGGGGAGCGCAGCAGCTGAACCTCAACAGCTACGCCGGCCAGGATATTCACTTCGCTTTCCGCCACTTCGGCTGCACCGACATCTGTCACCTCTACATCGACGATGTTACCATCAACGCCACGCCTACCAACGGCATAGGGGAAATTGAAAATTCAGAATTGAAAATCGAAATCGACGGTCGCAATATCCGTATCGACAACCGGAACTGCGAGGTCATCGGCCTCTACGATGTTCTTGGTCGCCAGCTGGCCTCCTCAAAAGTTTCAGGTTTCAGGTTCCAAGTTCCAATTCCCGGCGTTTATTTGGTTAAAATCGGCGACCGCCCAGCACGAAAAATTGTAGTGAGATAAGTGATGAGTGAATAGTGATTAAAGTAATATTTCTCCCTGGATCCTCCCTCCAGTGGGCAGCTTTTGCGCTGTCCACTGGAGTTTTTTTATGCCAAAAATCGCCTTTGTAACGTATTGATATAATGAATTTTCAAAATATGGTAAATATTTTTCAAGCAGTGGAAAACGCTTTTTCGGGGGTTGTTGTACTTTTGCAACAGATTTCAAAGAACAAAACATCATGTCAAATCTGACCTTTATCCTCACCGTGGCACTTGCCGCCGCGTTCGTCCTACTGGTCGTGGGTCTGGTGGCGGTCATTATATATTATAGGTGTCGTCTCAAGGACAGCCACCGCACCCTCGCCCGCTTCATCAAGGAGGAAATCCTGCTGCACGAAATGAAAAATGAAAATAGGCTCCACGTATCACACGAATCACAAGTATCAGAAGAATCCGTGTAGATACGCGAAACAGGTGGAGAAAAATGAGAAAGAAACCGTCAAGAAATAATACAAAAAAACAATATCAAAATGAAGAATCTCATTAAATTCCGGATGGCGATGGCGGCCGCCTTGATGTGCCTGCCGATTCTCTTTGCCTCGTGCGACAAAGAGGAAATCATCAACAATAACAACTCGAATCCCGAGTCCGAAATCCTGGCCTTTGACCCCCTGCTGGATTGGGGCTGCAGCATCGACGACGTGGAGCGTCACATCCAGAGCAAGGAGTGGTGGAAGGACGGCAACGACCGGCTCGAGTACTGGGAAGAAACCTACCAGAGCTGGCACAAATGGTACTATGTGGACTCCATCAACATGCTCACCGAGCAGTACCTCTTCGAGACCGAGGAGGGCCAGAACCTGCGCTACGCCCTCAGCATCTGCTGGAACGACACCGTGCCCGCCGAGAAATTCAAGAACACGCTGGTTCATCAGGGATTCCATGCCACCGGAGTGATGGTTGAGTTCGGCGGCGAGACCCTTGAGCGCTACCTTTCTGCCGACGGGAAGACCGAGGCGCTGTACAACACTGATGCCAATGGCTACAGCCAAGCCATCTACCGTCCAGTGGGAAAGATTGATTGAATGTTTGATTGTTTGAATGTAACCAACAAACCAGCATACAGAAATGAAAAAAGCAATACTCAAGGCACTCGTTTGCGCCAGCGCACTTTTAACTTTTCACTTTTCAATCTTTACTTGCGCCCAAGCGCAGGATTCCGTTTTCAGCTACACCCATCAGGGCAACACGCTGTACTACATCATCAACTCGGCAGACGACGCCATGGTGGTGCCGCCGCTGTGGCCCAACTACGACGAGGAGAACGACGCCTCGTGGACCGGCTACACAGAGCCGTCGGGAGCCGTGGTGGTGCCCGACTCGGTGCCCTTCGACGGCACGATGCACGCCGTCACCGAGGTGGGTCACGACGCCTTCTACCACTGCGAGCAGATGACCTCCGTGTCGCTGCCCGAGGCTGTCACCGCCATCGGCGAATGGGCTTTCGGCAAGTGCCACGGTCTGACCTCCTTTACGCTGCCCGCCTCAGTCACCGCCATCGACCAGTATGCTTTCGCCAGGTGCTACGGCCTTACCTCTGTCACCATCTCCGAAGGCGTCACCGAAATTCCCTACCGCTGCTTCTACAAGGACAGCCTGCTGGCCGAGGTCAACCTCCCCGATGGGCTTACCCGCATCGGGAACTATGCTTTCACCGACTGCATCACTCTCCCGACAATAAACTTCCCCGAAGGTCTTACCGTCATCGACAATAATGCTTTCGACTACTGCGCCAGTCTTAATTCGATAACCCTTCCCAGCAGTCTGGACTCCATTGGCATAGCTGCTTTCGGTTATTGCGAATCCCTTGAAGAGATAGCCATCCCTGGCGGCGTGAGCAACATCGGCCAGTGGGCCTTCAACAATTGCCACAGCCTGCAGAGCATCACCCTCGGCGAGGGCGTGGAGAGGATAGGCGATTGTGCTTTCCGCCAATGCGGGAGGCTGACGAGCATCGACCTTCCCTCCTCTTTGCGGGTGATGGGGCGCGAGGCGTTCTCCCAATGCAACCAACTGCGCCATGTTGATCTGCCATCCTCGCTCGAGGAGGTGGGGGCGATGGCCTTTGCGTATTGTGACGTGATAGACAGTCTCTTCTTTCCTCCGAGCACGCACCAGATGGACTATGCCGCCCTCGCCGTATGCCCGAACCTGAAGGTATTGCAGCTGCCCGAGGGCTTGGAGAAGGTGGATTCGATGCTGCTTGCTTTCTCCTCGGGCATCGAGACCATCGTGGTGCCGTCGCATGTTACGCGCATCGAGTATGCGGCCTTTGCCGACTGCTATCATCTGCATAAGGTGCAGCTGCCCGCCAGCGTGACCTACATGGGCGACAGCCTCTTTGTCGACAGGACGCCGCTCGACACGCTGGTGATGGGCTGCGAGGTGCCGCCCACGTTAGGAACAGACGTCTTCGAGCACTACAATACCGTCCTCATCGTCCCCTGCGGCGCCGCCGAGTCATACCGCCAACATGAGGTCTGGGGCCGCTTCGCCAACATCCTCGAGTCCTGCAACGGCATAGATGGTACGCAGGCGTCCTCGCCTGCGGTCTATGTCCGCAACGGCCGCATCATCGTCGAAGGTGCCGACAGCGAGACGGTAAGCGTTTACGACATGCTCGGCCACCTCACTCAAACATTCAAGCAATCAAGCACTCAAGCAATTCCTTCCGGCGTTTATCTGGTTAAAGTCGGCAACCGTCCGGCAAAGAAAGTATTCGTAATGAACAACAAATAACCACTCACAAATGAAAAAAGTATTACTCAAGGCACTCATTTGCGTCAGCCTAATTTTCAATTTTCAATTCTCAATTATCAATTCGGCCCTCGCGCAGGATTCCGTTTTCAGCTACACCCATCAGGGCACGACGCTGTACTATGTCATCAACTCGCAGGGCGGAGCCATGTTGGTGCCGCCGCTGTGGCCTTACTATGACGAGGAGAACGACGCCTCGTGGACCGGCTACACCATGCCGACGGGAGACGTCGCGGTGCCCGACTCGGTGCCCTTCGACGGCACGATGCACGCCGTCACCGAGGTGGGCCACGACGCATTCTACCGCTGCAATGAGGTGACCTCCATCACGTTGCCCGCCACGGTCAGCACCTTCGGCGAATACTCTTTCGGTATGTGCCACGCCCTGACCTCTGTCAACATCCCCGAGGGCGTCACCGAAATCCCCTTCGCCTGCTTCTGGAACGACCATCAGCTGGCGTCGGTCAGCCTCCCCGCAAGCCTGACCTACATCGACGCATGGGCTTTCGCCAAGTGCTTCAGCCTCACCTCCATCACCATCCCCGAGGGTATCACTGAAATCCTCTACAATTGCTTCTACAACGACACCCTGTTGGCCGAGGTCAGCCTCCCCGAAGGGCTTACCCTCATCGATGACGATGCTTTCAACGGCTGCTCCGTCCTCCAGACCATCAACTTCCCCTCCAGCCTGCGCACCATCGGCCACGCTGCCTTTAAGCAGTGCGCCGGCCCGCAGATGGTGAGCCTCCCCGACGGCTTGACCACCATCGGCGAACAGGCTTTCTACCATTGCGATTCCATCAGGTCGGTGGCCATCCCCGGCAGCGTGCACACCATCAGCACATGGGCTTTCGGCCAATGCGGCAACCTGTCTTTCGTGCAGCTCGGTGAGGGGGTGGACACCATTGGATTCGCTGCCTTCTGGAGCTGCGTCAACCTGCTCTACATTTCCTACCCCTCCACGCTGAAGGTCATCGGCGACTTTGCTTTCCAGTACGACGGCGCGCTGGGTTCCAACCTCATCCTGCCCGAAGGCTTCACCTCGATGGGCGTTACGGCCTACGGCGACAACCAGAGCCTCATCACCGCTTCGCTGCCTGGAACGATGGCGACAGTGACCGAGGAGGTGTTCTGGGGCTGCACCTCGCTCTCGAAAGTAACCCTCGGCGAGGGCATCGAGACGATTGGCGATAAGGTCTTTGTCAACTGCCCGAGCCTGCACATCCTGACGCTCCCCGCCAGCCTCAACAGTATCGGCGACAGCGTCTTCCTCGGCAACACGAGGATTGACACACTGGTGTTCCGCAGCAGCGTGCCGCCCTCAGTGCCCAACAGCGACAGCATCTTCACTGACTTCCACACCCTCCTCGTCGTCCCGCAGGGCTCGATGGCAACCTACAGCGCCCACCCCTACTGGGGCCGCTTCATGAACATCGTAGAGGTCTTCCCCTACACCCACCAGGGCACCACGCTGTATTATCTCGTCGGCGACGAGGGCAATGCCTCTCTGGTGCCGCCGCTGTTCCCCTTCAACGTCCCCAGTTCCGTCAGCGGATCCACCGCCGAAGCCTGGGAGGGCTACACCAAGCCCGTGGGTGCCGTCACCGTGCCCGACTCGGTGCCTTACCTCGGCACGATGCATGCCGTCACCGCCGTGGCCGACCAAACCTTCAGGCGTTGCGGTGAGATTACCTCCGTGGCGCTGCCGTCGTCGGTCGCCTTCCTCGGGTCTTACGCCTTCTATTCGTGCAGCGCCATGCAGTCGGTTAACATTCCCGATGGCGTGAGCCGCATTCCCTACGCCTGCTTCGCGGGCTGCTACGCCCTGCAGTCGGCCGACGTCCCCGCCAGCGTGAGCGTCATCGATGAATTCGGATTCCTCCTCTGCTCGGATATGCAGACACTGACCCTCCACCAAGGACTCGACACCATCGGCCGACGTGCCTTCTGCCGTTGCCTCGCTCTCGAGCATATCACCCTACCGGAAGGCTTGCGTTGTATAGACCACCAGGCCTTCGAGCAGGACACCAACCTGCGCCACATCAACCTGCCCTCGTCGCTCGAGATGGTTGGGGGCGATGCCTTCCGCGACAATCTGCACCTCGACAGCGTCATCTTCCCCGACGGTATGACCTACCTCTATAACGGCGTCTTGATGAATTGCTCCAGCCTCACATACGTGCATCTGCCCCAGAACCTGGAGGTGATGGAGTCACTACTGCTCAAAGGCACCGGCCTCGAGACCTTCACCGTGCCGCAGCACGTACGGGCCATAGGGTATCAGACCTTCGCCGAATGTCCTCGCCTGCACAAAGTCGCCCTGCCCGCCAGCGTCACCGACCTCTATTGGAGCCTCTTCGACAACTCGCCAATCGATACCCTCATCCTCGAGTGCGCCGTACCCCCCACGCTCCACTCGGATCGTAGCCACGGCACCTTCCAGGAGTACACCGCCACCCTCATCGTCCCCTGCGGCTCCGCCGACACCTACCGCGCCGACTCCCTCTGGGGCCAGTTCCCCACCATCGTCGAGTCCTGCAATGACATTGAGGATGTAAGAGGGAATATGGAAGATGTAAGAGTTTATTCCTACAACGGCCGCATCATCGTCGAAGGTGCCGACAACGAAACGGTAAGCGTTTACGACATGCTCGGCCACATCACTCAAACATTCAAGCAATCAAGCAATCAAGCAATCCCTTCCGGCGTTTACTTGGTAAAGGTCGGCGAACGCCCAGCACAAAAAGTGGTGGTGGTAAAATGATGGGAGTTAATAGTTAAAAGTTAATTGCCGTGTATCAGAAGTTCGTTTACACTTTTGTATCAGAAGTTCGTTTACACTTTATTATGAATAGATAAAAAAACAAATAAAAA
>CACZUZ010000035.1:25352-26179 GCA_902784465.1 uncultured Bacteroidota bacterium | reverse complement strand
GCGAACCCCGTCAACGAGTCTCTTAACGGGTGGATAAAGGAAGAACTGTATGCCGATTTCCACATTGGAAAGTCCGAGACCAGGGATGATGTCGCCAACTGAAGTGTTGGTTTCCTTGACGTGCAATATAGCGTATTCTATGGCGACAAACCTTGCATTTTATCGTATTATATGAAAAAAAAATCTGCATTTTATCGTAATTCAGATTTTCTTTGTATCTTTGCACCCAAATTGAAAGACTATGATAGACGAGAAAGTAATACTCCAGGTACTGGCTGAACAACAGGAGGAAATCAAGAGTTATAGGCCACATAAGTGGGTGGCCCGCAAAGAAGAGTCGCTCTTCGAATTCGACACTATAATGGCGCAAGTTGTTATCGGTGTGCGTCGAAGTGGCAAATCCACCATCTGCCATAAGGTGTTGCTGGAGCGAGGTATCCGCTACGGCTACGTCAACCTCGACGACGACCGTCTGGCGGACATTAAGACCGAAGACCTCAACACGGTGCTCTCGTGTGTCTATCAACTTTATGGCACCGACATTCCTTATCTGGTACTCGACGAGATTCAGGATGTGGACGGATGGTACCTCTTTGTGAACAGGCTGCTACGCACCAACCTGCATATCTTCGTCACGGGCAGCAACGCAAAACTGCTCAGCGGCGAATTGGCAACACACCTCACTGGTCGCTACAACGAGATACATCTCTACCCGTTCTCCTTCTCGGAGTATTGCCAATACCATCAGGTAGACACGCGGGGTATTACTACCAAGGCCGATGCCGACCGCAAGCGGGCCTTCATGGATTACATCCACGATGGCGGCT
>CACZUZ010000035.1:0-25324 GCA_902784465.1 uncultured Bacteroidota bacterium | reverse complement strand
TCCTGCGAAAAGATATCCAGAAACGTTTCAAGATACGCAACATCGAGGCGTTGCGAAAGCTGGCGCACCACCTTATCAATAATGCCTGCCAAGAGGTTAACTACGACGAGCTGTCAGGCATGTTGGGCATTGCCGACAAGACTGTGAAGAAATATGTGGATCACCTCAGCCAGGCTTTCCTGATACAGCTGCTCACACGCCATTCCTTTAAGAGCAAGGAGCGCATACGCAACCAGAAGGCCTATATAGTAGATACCGGATTGCAGGGAAACCGCGACAATGCGCTGGCTCCCGAAAACCTCGGATGGCGGCTGGAAAACGTCGTCTATATAGAACTCTTGCGACGATACGCTTACGATTTTCTGGACGTCTATTACCACAAGCCCACTCCCAGGGCAAAGGAGATTGATTTCGTTGTTTGTGACCAGAACAAGACGGTGGAACTGATACAGGTGGCTTACGAGATTGACAGTCCTAAAGCCTACGACCGCGAGACCTCGTCGCTCGTAAAGGCGTCGGACGCCCTCTCCTGCAACCGACTGACCCTGATTGCATTCTCACCCACACGCGATGTTGCAATTGACGGAAAGACCATTCACATTGTTTCGGCATTGGAATGGTTTGTCCTTTCCTGATTTTGGTTGATGGACACTTTTACAATATTTGTATGTTGTAACATCCGAGACTAACGGACAACCGGTAGAATGCGGATTCATAAGGAAATATGATTCAAGAGGCAAGGTTGGGATGATTTTCCAGCTGAGCGACTTCTACACGATGTTCTACTACCAGTTCGTAAAGAAAGGCTCGTATGGCGATGAGGACTATTGGATGCATACGCAGGGCACGGCGGCATACAACACATGGAAAGGACTCTCGTTCGAGAGGCTTTGCTTCGCGCATCTGCAGCAGCTGAAGCACGCGCTCGGTGTTGACGGCGTACAGACAAAAGCATTTGCATATTATAGCGACAAAACGCAGATTGACATGATTTTGGAGCGCGGCGACCGCAACGTGAACATCCTGGAGATGAAGTATTGCGACGGGCCTTACACCCTGACGGCAAAGGAGACGGAAAAAATGAAGGCACGCAAGGAAATTGTAAGCATACTCTACAGGAAGCGTATGGCATTCAGCGTGATAATGGTCACAACCGAAAGCGTGGTACAAAACCAGTACGCCTCGGAGATGATTCAGAGGACAGTCAGATTGAACGACCTATTTAAAGACTGAGAATGTCCTCCAACAGCAAACAATAATTTCATGCAGCCACCCACTTTCGACGTTGGAAGCGCAGAACCCCTTGCTTAAAACGATCACAAATCGCCCGAATGTTAACGAACAATGACGTTCAATTCGGGCGATTCGTGTTCATAAAAAATAAATTCCTATCTTTCACCAGTGCCGTTGCACCATGTGCAGGCACCGTCAGGCTTACAGTTGGGACAAGTTATTTTTGACCCACCTATGCCATAATACCAGTGTTTTCCATTGCAAGTGGCACATCTACCCGAATGTCCGCAATGCGTACACCATTTCTTTTGCTTGGTAGTATTTGACGAATTGTTATTGTTGTTACCGCCAGAGGTAGAAGGCGAGTAACCACCGCCTTTATCCTCGTATTCATACATGAAGCTTTTGCCTTTAGAAAAATTATACTCTGTCGTTTGCGCTCCCCATTGGTTAGGTGCATTCTGAACAACCATACGAAGATTGAAAGAAGATGTGACGTAAATGGTTGATTCTTCACCAAAGCCATACGTACCCACATAAATTCGAGTTCCGTTTGATAGCGTTTTGGAGTATTTATGACGTGAAATATCAAACGTCTCGCTTTCCAGATAATCCTCGTAAATCACGATGGTAGAAGTATTACTCATTCCGCCGCTGATAAGATTACCATTCACCCTTGCCTGCGCCCCCCATGTGTATTCGCCTTTGTAGAGGAGACCAGAAGGTTTTGACTGGGCTGTTGATTTTGAACCGGAGGAAGACGGTGTATTCTTTTTTGTCGAGTTCTCTCCTGAAGCAGCAGAAGACGGCTTTGATTCTGTTGATTCTGTCTGTTGAATCTTACTTATCGAGGTCTGCACACCCTTGACGTTGCACTCACCCTTATATCCACCTTCTTTTTCAAACGTTATAATCTTAAAAGTACGATTGTAACCAATTCTTGTATAATGCCTATCTATTGGTATTACAACCTTACGAGAACGATTCATAACACCAACATAATCATTTATATAGAAATAAAATAAATCATCGCCGAGATATCCGCAAGTCCCAAATTCAGGTTCAAATATCACTTCAAAAGTTTCAAAATCCACTAACCCCCTTCTTTTACCAAACTCTGTATGTAAGAAACGATATCCATCAGATTCTTCCAATTGTCCAATTCTCTTTCCTGATGCATCATACACGAAAATACAACCATACCCACTATTCTTATCGATGTTTTTAAAAAAATAGACCTTTTCATTTTTTAAAACAACAGAATCAAAAAAAGGATAAGAATAACCATCATCTTTTAACATTATTATTTTACCTAATGTATCATAAGCCTCACAATCTAATGCTCTATAGCCTTTTTTAAAAATGAAGAACCCATTGAAATATTCTACCGATTTATAAATATCCCTTCCACCATCGCGAGATGGTATTATTTTTCCATTATAAGATGCATAATAATAATCCCTTCTTTTCAATTCATACCATGTAATATCATCATTATGAGTACGCACTATTTCATACCCATCAGGAATCTGGGCATTAGTAAAGCATACTGACACATATAACATAATAAAAAACAAAACAATTCTTTTCATGTGTAAACGATTTAGTATTACTTATTTTAATTCAATATATTACATATCAAAAATTACATTTTTGACTCAATGAGATTACTTATCCAATATATGGAATAGTCTTGTTGTTTGAAAAAATCGCCATTACCTTTCTCTATCAACAAGACTCTCTATTTCATCAAAGAGCTCATGAATGTAGCATTAGCGCGTATTATTTTTGAAGAACCTCACAGCATATAGTCGCCACAATCATCTTTTGAAACATGTCCATGTCGTAACTACAATAGATTACAAATCTGAATTATACAGTTTATTCTTCCATTGTGCCGCATATCTGTTTTGCTCAATGCAACTTCTCGACAAAACTTCACCATATTCATCCTCTTCAGGCATCAGTTGCTTCCTTGAGGGTTGTTTTTTTTCGAATTCTCCTTTCTATTATTTCTGATTTGACTTATTTTCTTAGATAATTTTTCAATTTCTGATTTTTGGGGAGTCTTTAAACATTTGTACTTCACTTCAAGAAGCCATTCTGCCAGATACCAGTCCTCACCCTGGAAACCTTTTTCCGATAAGTCAGGAAGAATTTTGAGAATATCATCAAAAGTGTTATAGACAGCATTCTTGAATTCATCAGACACCTTATCATTTTCAAAATCACGGCATTCATCTTTCTCGAAATAACGTTGATAAACAAGCCGTTTCTTCGCATATTCCAAACTGCGATCAAGTTGTTGTTTGTAACTAATATCCTTAATGCCTTGGACAATCTCTCTTTTCATAATCACATACATCAATATAGTGAAAATTAAAGTAGTAATAGCCACAAGCAAAGACACCATAGAAATCACATCTGAACATGAAACGATACATAAAAATGTCATACATCCTCCTTTCTAATTTGATAGATGTAATAGGCCAGTTCCGTTTGTGTGCGAGCGGTGACAGCATTGATGTTCTTGCAGTTGGCTTTCAGCCATTCGGCCAAATACCAATCTTCATCTTGCCTACCCCGATCTGTGAGATTTGGGATTAGTGCCTCAATTTGGGCGAATGCTTTTTTAACGGCACACTTGAACGAGTCTTCGGGCATTGATATGCCATCAGGGAAACATTCGGGATTAATTATCCTGTGTTTCACTCTTTCGTAAGTTTGTCCTACGTCATCCATATTATTGGATTCCTTTCTGTTTTTCTCCCCAAGTCTCCAACGGGAATTAGCGAATTGAATGAAGAAAGGCATGAGACTTATGTACTCATGTCCGTTTTGTTAGAGGTATCGCCAAACACCTTATCAGGAACGGGTTCGAAGGAACATATCTCACGCCTGAGAATATGCTAAATACATAGCATACAACATCAAGCGAAAGCATAATTGCTCCGTCCTCCTGATTTAAATTTTGGCGAAATTTCTAACAAAGGACAAATTCGCAATGCTTTTCTTGCATCTGCTTTCTACCTTTCGAAAGCGAGTGCAAAAATACAACTTTTTTTTAAAACAGCAGTTTTTTTTTGATCCACCCAGAGCCACACATCTGAAATATCGATAAAAAACCTTATCTTTGTGCTATTAACTTTTGTATTAAAAAAAATACACCACATTATCTGTCAATAAAATAAACAACAAAAAACAAAAAAACAACTATGAAAAAAGTATTACTAACACTGGTTTTTGCTGTCTTGTCAACATTAGCAATAGGACAGCCGCTGACAATCAACTACGGCAACGAATGGAAGAAAAACAATGTCAGAGAAGTCAACGACATGACATTTGTAGGCGAATACAACAACTACACCATCGCCACCACAAGCCGCTATTCGGTCCTCATGAACTACTATACGAAAAAGGAATGCATGCTGCTGGCCTTGGACAAAGATATGAACATAGCCAAGAGCCTGGTGATTCCCGAGAGCAAGGATGACGAGATCATAGCCGCATCCATCAACAACGGCAAGGCATACCTGCTCACCTACCATACGGAAAAAAAGAAAGAGTCATTCAACAGATGGGTTGTCGACCTGGAAAGCATGGCTGTGGAAGGGACGGCTACGGAAATTTTCAACTATAGCAAGGAGCGCAAAGACAACACCTACCAATGGGTAGCGCAGACAGAAGACAACTCCGTCACCGGCCTCGTCTTCATCACCACCAACAAGAAGAGCGACAAGTTCGAGTCGAAGCAGTTCCTTTTCGACGAGGAGATGAACCTCGAATGGCAGCGCGAATACCCGCTCTACTCTGTGTCGCAGATACTGGTCACCGAGGATGGCGAAATAGTCACCCTCGGCCGCTCAGGGGAAATAGAGAAGACTCCCAGCAAGATATATGCAACCGTCATCAACGATGACAACGCCCAGGACGTGAGCGCAACAGCCAATCTGGTGGTTACCGACACCCGACTCATCAGCTACAGCAAGGGCAAGATACTGATGATGGGCATGGGCCTGAACGTCAGCAACAGCAAGGACACTCGCTACTTCGGCGCAACAATAGATATCGCCAGCGGCGAAATGAATGCATCCTACAGGTCGCTGTCTCAACTGGACCTGAATGTCTTCAACGGCGACAACAAGGGACGCAAATCCGACCCGATAGCATACGATGCATTTGTGATGCAACACTGCAAAGCCACCCAGTTTGGCGCCGTCGGCACCCTGCAGGTTCGCTGGGCGGTACAGACTTGCAACACGCAAGGCGCATGCAGCGTCAAGTATTACCAACAGGGCGTGCTCCTCTTCGCCATCAATGATGAAGGTGAGTTCTTATGGCATTATCCCATCCGCTCGGACTATGTCGAAAACGGTCTTTCCATGCTGATAGGCAACTCACTGATTGCCAAAGGCGACGACATCTATTTCTTACAGACCGAACATGCCAAATGGCCTGCAACCTACGACCTCACGAAGAGCATGAAGACGCTCAAGATTCATAAGGGCAGCAAGATGATAGGCATCTATCACGTCGCTCCCGACGGCACCATGACCAAGACCAAAGAACAGCTGACCAAGAAAACCGTCCTCGTAGGGAAAGCCAAGAGCTTCAACAACAGCTATATCGGCTTCCTCTCCAAGGGAAAGGGAGTGACTCCCATCGAATTGAAAATCGAAAATTGACAAGCGGAAAGATGAAGAAAGCGTTATCGGCAATAGTGCTGCTGCTGGCGATAGGTTGTCAAGCAACAAGGGCGCAGGTCGCAATACCTGACAGACATTTCAGCGGCATAGAGTGCTCCGGCACCATGCCTGACGACCTCCGCAAAAACCTTGAGCAACTTTACAGCGAAGACCGCCAGCGTGTAAGAGACTACAACAACGGCAAACTGACCAATAGGGACAGAATACTCAACAGCTCGTACTACATCAGCCAGTTGATGGCCAGCGCCCGCATCATGTACGGCGACCCCATCACGCGGATGGTCAACAGGATAGCCGACACCCTGCTGCGCGACTACCCGGAGCTGCGCCGCGAACTGCGTTTCTACATGGTACGTTCAACGGATGTGAACGCCTTTGCCACAGGACAGGGCATGGTATTCGTCAACATGGGGCTGGTGGCTCAGGCCGAAAACGAAGCCCAGCTGGCTTTCGTCCTGAGTCACGAGATTGTTCACTACGTCAGAAAGCATAATTTGGAGAACCTGATACGCAACAGCTACAGCCGCGACACAACAGGAAAGGGACTCGCCGACTTTCTGCGCTTTCACTGCCGCTCGCGCGAGATGGAGAGCGAGGCCGACAGCCTCGGAATAGCGATGTTCTATGCCAATAGTCCCTACGACAAAAGCGTCACCGACGGATTTTTCGACGTGCTGCAATATGGATACCTGCCCTTCGACGAGGTGGTGTTCGACACAACTCGCTACAACACACCCTACTACACTGTGACGGCTGGCTCTTTCCTCAAGACCGTTGCTCCGATAACGGCACGCGAGGACTATGACGACAACCTCTCGACCCACCCCAACCTGCTGAAACGCAGGCTTGCCACAACGCGCCAGATGGCCTCCATGGAAGGCGGAAAGAAATATGTGGTCACCAGCGAGAAGGAATTCGACGACCTCCGAATGCTGGCACGCATGGAGTGCATCCGCGAGGACTTGATAGACGCCGAATATGCATCGGCATACTACAACAGCGACGTCCTGCTGAAGCATAATCCCAAGAACGAATACCTGAGATATGCTATGGCGCAGGCCATCTACGGCGCCTCGAAGTACCGCACATACTCAGCCTCGTCGAACACCAAAGACTACCGCAACAAAGAGGGCGAGATTCAACAGGTGTACCATTTCCTGCGCCGCTGCAAGCCGGAAGAATTATGCATGATAGCCATCAAAGAACTGTGGAAAGCTCAACGCCAACTGGGCAGCGACAGCAAACTCAAGGATATGATGACCGACCTCATGTCCGACCTGGGCAACTGCCACAACTACAAACCCGACAGTTTCTCGGCGACATTCGACACGGCTCACAACGACACCGTAGCCGTGGAATCCAACAGCAAGTACTCGAATGTCAAACGCCGCCGCCGTCAGCAGCAAAGCCGCGAGGCCAAACGTTATGTCTTCACCGACATCATGGAGCAGGACAGCAGCTTCCAGCCGCTGCTGAACAAGTCGCTCAGAACAAAAAAAACAGAGCAACAAACAGAATCCTCCGCCAGATGCTTCATCTTCGACCCCTCCTATTACATCTTCAACAATAATACCGGTGAGACCAAAATCAAGAAAAGCGACAGGCACGTCACCCTCCTTGCCGAAGACCTCACAGCCAGCATCCAACGGAACGGCCTCGATGTCATCGATTTCAGCGATGCTAAAATGCGCGAGAAGGGAGACACCCGCTTCTACAACGACTTTGTAATGCTGAACGACTGGACTCGCGAATTCTCCCATAACATGGGGAAAGCACCCATGCTCATGGAGACACAGCCTGTGATGGACAGCCTCATCAAGAGGTATAACGCCGACAAGCTCGCCCTGACATTGGTTGCCAACAGCGAAAACCAGAGTGGCATCCTCGGACCTTTATACACCGTTTTCTTCTCGCTCCCGGTAGTCACCGCCCCTATAGCCATATACTCTCAACTGGCAAGCAGACAGTCGACCCTTATCCGCACCGTCCTTGTAGACACTCGCAGTGGCAAGGTACTCAACAACAGCAGCTCCGGAGTCAACCATGGCGACAGCCGCGCCCTGATACGCAGCCAGCAATATGCAAGCTTCCAGGAAAGCCTTCACGGCGCAAAAGCCCCCGGCTATATGGGGAAGCATTTCGCCGTCAGCGGGATGGTTGGCCTCAGCTTCCCAATCTTCAACCATCTGTTCCGCGAAAGAACTGACGCCTTGGCCCTTCGCTGGGGAGGAGAGCTGGAAGCCGTTGTCGGTCTCAACTGGTCAATCTATGGCGACATCGACGTCGGGAAGACCATTTTCGACCTTACATACGAACCGTCGACAGCAGAAGCCAGCATTACGACAATATCGGTGGGCGGCCGCCACTATTTCGGCGAGAACATCGCCCCGCTGGGCCCCTATTTCTCGATAGGAGCGACACTCAACAACATCAAGCTCCGTCCCACGCATGGGAAATTCGAACTCATGGAGGAGAACTACAAGAGATGGGCTTTGCGACTCGAATTCGGCCACCAATGCATCCTGAAAGATTTCGTGACATTGAATTTCAGCGCCTGCTACGACCTGACTTTAGCCATCCCCTTCGAAAAACTCAGCGAGTCCGGACTTGGGTATCCCTACGACACCAACCCCCAGAACCATATCAGGTCGCTGAACGCCAACCTCTGGATATACAACATGTTCTCTATTCGTATGAGAATAGGCCTGTTGCCGTTCTGACAATAAAAAAAGGAAACACTCGGAATAGTCATGAGCTGCAACAACTGTCCACGAAAATGCACCACCGCGCCGGGATTCTGCGGCGCCGACAAGCGTCTGCCCGAAGTGGCAGCAGTGTATGCACACACCGGCGAAGAGCCACCCCTATCGGGACGAAAGGGCATCAGCAACATCTTCTTCGCACACTGCAACCTGCAATGCTGCTACTGCCAAAACAACGAAATCTCGCGTGCCGTCGTCGACAAGAAATGCATTGGACTCAGAGGTGTTGACGAGATTGTCGAGGCAACCGTGCAAAGCCTCGAGAAGACAGAAAATATCGTGGGGTTGGTCAGCGCCACACAGTATGCCAACTTGATACCCGAGATAGTGGAAAGGCTGCACGGACAAGGACTTTACCCTACCGTAGTCTACAACAGCAACGGATATGAGAGTGTTGAAACGCTCCGCGCAATCGCTCCTTATGTCGATATTTACCTTCCTGATTTTAAATACTCTGACAGCATTTTGGCAGCCCGATACTCCAACGCAGCCAACTATCCAGAGGTGGCAGGCAAAGCATTGAAAGAGATGTATGACCAAAAAGGGTCGTCGCTACCGACCGATGATGACGGATTGGCTTTTAGAGGCTTGATAGTGAGGCATCTGGTGCTGCCTGGACAGGTCGAAAACTCGACAAAGTGTCTTGAATGGCTTGCCGACAACCTCTCGATTAACGTACACGTATCGCTGATGGCCCAATACTATCCGCCGGAGGGCATTGTCCTGCCCGACGAGTTAGGGCGACGGCTCACCTCCGAGGAATACAGTATAGTGAAGGAATGTTTCTACGACTTGGGCTTTCATCGCGGATGGGTACAAGAACTGGATGCCGCCGACAACTACAAGCCTCATTTCGAGGGTGAAACATTCTTCGGATAATAAATCAAAAATAAAGGGCATAGCGTGTGGCATCCACACGACACCCAGACCGCAAACCGAAAACCATATCATAGAGTAGTCATGCCGAAAAAGATATTAGACTTTGATTATCAAGGGTATTTCAACGAGATGTTCGAGACCACAACAGTTTTGATGTGGAGCACCAACTATGCACCTTTCACCTTTGCTTTCTATCTCAACAAGCTGTACGACATTAAGTTAGTAAGGAAGGATGACATTTCGCTCAAAATGCCACATTCGCGGAACGAGACCATGGACTGCTCGGTGTACCACTATCAGTCGAATGTAGAACATGCGGCTTATTTGCTGATTGACAGCAGTAACAGCGTCAGGGATAAGAAAAGCAAGAAGAAAGGAACACTCTTCGACAAGACTCTCCTGCTGATTGGGGCCGACTCGCAAGAACTGGCAAAAACAATCTACGAGGAGATGAATGGGCTGCCCAACTACAGCAGCGACCCCTTCGTGCAAGAACGCGACCAAACCCTGAGGGAGTTTATTGAATCCGGCATACTCGAGAGCGTACTCTTCGACTTTTCCAATCCCGACGACCTGGAGACAACCTATTTCCACAACTCGCTCAACGACGCCAATCTGGAAATCAAACGCCAGATGTTTATCAACGAACAGCGTAATTATGTCACAGACCTGATGATGGCTCTCGACGACCTGCTGCCGAACTTCGACACCAGCGACTCGCTGCCGAACTTCGACAACTTCGACTCACTGCGGTAATAGCCAATCAAACCTTCACCTTTACAGCTGCTTTTGCTCTCTATCAACATACCTTATGCCAATTGGAAAAAGCATTATTTAAGATAGGAGAAGCAAGAAAAAAACTGCAAATAAAAAAAATAAGTGTAAATTTGCAATTTGAATTCAGCCGACAATTTGTTGGCAATTCATGGTATCCCACTAATAAACAAGTAATTGTAACACAAATTTATTACTAAAATGGAAGAGACAAATGAGGTGCTGAACGAAATGACAGCTCCTGTCAATGCCCCAGAAACCCTGGCAGAACAATCTGCTGAAGTCACACCAACAAACGAAACTGCTAACGAGAACGTTGGCGGAAACGAAAACATTGCTGAAAAGCCTGCTACCGAAGAGCCTGTTGCAGAGAAGCCAGCCGTCGAAGAGCCGGCTACAGAACAACCCGCTGCCGAACAACCAGTCGCAGAAGAGCCTGTCGCAGAAGAAGAACCGCAAGTCGATTATAGCGAATTTGACCGCGACGGACTTATCTCTGCCCTCAACGAACTGCTTCAGGCACAGGACATCACGAGTATCAAGAACCGCGTTGCTGCTATCCGCGAGCGTTTCAACGACCTCGACAAAGAGGTCAAAAAAGCCGCTTTCGACAAATTTATCGAAGAGGGTGGCAACAAGGACGAGTACGAAGGTGGCGACGATGCCACAGCCGAAGCATTCAGAAAAGCATATAATGTCTACCGCGAACGCAGACAAAAACATATAGACGAAATCGAGGCTGCCAAACAGAAAAATCTCGAAGCCAAAAAACAAATCCTCGAAGAGTTGCGCCAGGTCATTGCCGACGAGACCAGCACCATGAAGCAGTCATACGACAACTTCAACGCCATCCAGGAACGCTGGAAAACCATCGGCGACGTGCCTCGCGCCGACATCAACGAGCTCTGGCAGAACTACCATTTCCTCATCGAGCAGTTCTTCGCCAAAGTAAAAATGAACAAAGAGCTCATGCTCCTCGACCAAAAGAAAAACCTCGAGAAGAAGACTCTCCTCTGCGAGAAGGTTGAGGAACTCATCGTGGAGCCTTCCATCACCAAGGCTGCCAAAGAGTTGCAGAGCCTCCGCGACCAGTGGCGCGAGATTGGCCCTGTGCCTATGGAGCAGAACGACGAGATCTGGACTCGCTTCCGCACCGCTGCCAACCAGGTTGACGAACGCCGCCGCGAGTACTACGCCCAGCGCCACGAGGAGCAGGAGAAGAACCTCCTTGCCAAGCAGGCCCTCCTCGAGAAAGCCCAGGAGATAACCGCCGAGACACCCACATCGGCAAAGCAGTGGGGCGACAAGTCTGCCGAACTGGACGAGCTGCTTAAAGTATGGAAGAGCATAGGTCCCGTCCCCCGCGAGCAGAACGAGGAAATCTGGAAGAATTTCAAGGGCTACATCGACAAATTCTATGCCGAGAAGAAGAGCCACTTCGAGACCGTCAAGGACGAGCAAAACGAGAACTACAACAAGAAGATAGAGCTCTGCCTCCAGGCCGAAGCCATTGCCAAGCGCGACGACTGGAAAAAGGCTACGGAGGAACTGCTCAAACTGCAGGACGAATGGAAGCAGATAGGCCCCGTCAACCGCAAACTGAGCGAGAAGGTATGGCTGCGCTTCCGTGGCGCTTGCGACGAGTTCTTCACTCGCAAGACTGAACATTTCAACAGCCTGCGTGGCTCAGAGCAGGAGAACCTCGAGAAGAAGGAAGCCATCCTCGCAGAACTAAAAGCCTACAGTTTCGGCGAAGACAAGGACGAGAACCTCACCGCCATCAAGGATTTCCAGCGCCGCTGGATGGAGGTCGGCTTCGTACCTATCGCCGAGAAACAGCGTCTGCAGAAAGATTTCCGCGACACCATCAACGGCATGTTCGAGAAATTGAAAATCAGCGCTCGCGAAGCCGAGATGAACAATTTCCGCGAGAGTCTGAAGAACGGCAAGGGCAGCATCCACAGCAAACGCGACCACCTCTTGGAGCAAATCCAGAAACTACGTGCCGATGTGAGCCTCTGGGAGAACAATCTGGGCTTCCTCGCCAACTCGAAACAGGCCGACCTGCTGAAAGAGGAGTTCGACAAAAAACTCCAGAAAGCACGCCAGGAGATTGCCCTGCTTGAAGCCAAGCTGCGCATAGTCGACGATACCGCCAACGTAGAAGCAACAACAGAAAAAGGAGCAAACCAGACGGAGAAAGCAGAGTAATGAAAGAAGAAATATCCGCAACCTTGAAATCGTCGGAGACCGAAGACTTCTTCGACTATAATGTTGTACGCCCCATGGGTTACCTGTGGGCAAAGTTGTTTGCACGCATGGGCATGCACCCCAACACCGTGACAATCATCTCGATGATTATCGGTGCTGCCAGTTGCTTCTTCTTTGCCCACGGCAGTTTTCGCTACGAAGGTTCCTGTGGCCTGATTCTCAACCTTGTAGGTTTTCTGCTGCTTTTCTGGGCATACGTCTACGACTGTACCGACGGCCAGTTGGCTCGCATGACGGGCAAGAAAAGCAAGCTGGGACGCATACTGGACGGTGCTGCAGGATATGCCTGGTACATACCCATCTACGCTGCACTGGTCTACCGATTCTACATTCACCACAGCTGGGAGTTCGGTCTGCTCGGCATCGAGGAAACGCCCACCAACGCACTCATTGCCACAGGAGTGATATTTGTGCTTGGCTTTATCTCTGGTGTATTCTGCCTTGCCGGACAGCAACGCACCGCCGACTACTATATCCAGGTACACCTCTTCTTCCTGAAAGGCGAGAAGGGTAGTGAACTCGACAACTCGGTGAAACAGCGTGAGATATACGAGCAGATGCCGGCAACGGCAACTTGGATGGAACGACTGATACAGAAGACCTATATCACCTATACGCTCCAGCAGGAACGCCGCACCCCTCAGTTCCAGAAACTAATGGCTCGGCTGAAGGAAAAGTATGGCGACAGCGACAACATACCACAAAATGTGCGCAACACTATACACGCCAACTCTCTGAAGCTGATGAAGTTCGTCTTTATGCTTGTCTTCAATTTCCGCACGCTATTCCTGTGTCTGTTCTGCTTTTTCGACCTTCCTGCCGAATATTTCCTGTTCGAGATTATCGTGATTGGACTCATAGAACGCTACACTATTCGTCGACACGAGGCTTTCTGTAAGAAGATCGTCAGCGAGATTTGAACGGGGAACGGAGAACGGAAAACGGAGAACGGAGTGCGGAAAACGGAAAACGGAGAACGGAAAACGGAGAACGGAGAACGGAGAACGGAGAACGGAAAACGGAAAACGGAGAACGGAGAACGGAAAACGGAGAACGGAGAACGGAGAACGGAGAACGGAAAACGGAAAACGGAGAACGGAGAACGGAAAACGGAGAACGGAGAACGGGAAAAGCTAAACGTAAAACGTAAAACCTAATAATGAAATGGTCAAAGAAAAAAGTTACTAACCTCTTCTTCATCATCGGTGTCGTTGCCGTGGTGGTGATGCTCTTCACTTTCGACGTCAGCTTTGTCGAGCTATGGAACTATATCCGTAATGCTGGTTGGTGGCTTGTCCCCATCTTGGGCATCTGGATTGTCATCTATGGCATGAATGCTGTGGCGTGGGGTATGATTACCAACAATGTGAAGGACAAACACCACCATATAGGTGCCTGGCGAACATTCAAACTTACCATTTCAGGTTACGCTCTCAACTATTCTACACCCGTTGCTGGTCTTGGCGGTGAACCTTACCGCATCATGGAATTGTCGAAAGACATTGGCAACCAGCGCGCCACATCGTCGGTGCTGAGCTATGTGATGACCCACATACTGGCACATTTCATGTTCTGGCTGGCAGGCATTGCCATCTTCGTGATGCTCATCTTCAGCGGCAACGCTGAATGCAGTGTCACCGTCGCCATCCTCACAGCGGTGACGGCTTTGGTTATTGGCGGGCTCATCTACCTTTTCCTTCTTGGCTATAAAGGGGGTCTGGCCATGCGCCTGGCCAAGTGCATAGTCATCATTCCCGGCATGAAACGGTGGGGGCTTCGCTTCATCGCACGCCATCGCCAGTCGCTGGAGAACATTGACAAACAGATTGTCATGCTCCACTCCCAAGACAAGCGTACCTTCTTCGGCAGCCTTGCGATGGAGTTTGTGGCCCGCTTTGTGCAGAGCCTCGAAATTCTTTTCATGATGCTGCTCTTCGAGGCCGGTTCGCCCGACATCGGCATGGCGTTCCTGCAGTCGGTGTTCATCCTCACCGTGGCAACCATCATGTCCAACCTGCTGGGCTTTCTCCCCATGCAGCTGGGCGGTCAGGAGGGCGGTTTTGTGCTTGCCATTGCCCTGCTGGGACTCTCGCCGGCATTGGGCATCTTCATCTGCATCATCTGCCGAGTCAGGGAGATAACATGGATAATCATAGGACTCGTATTAATGAAAATAGGACAAAACGTGAACATCAAGACAGCTGTTATCATTGCCGCCGGAATGGGCACCCGTTTCGGCGACAAGACCAAGGTGATGCCCAAGGGGTTCATACCCTACGATGGCATACCCATGGTGGAACGCTCAATCAACACACTCCTCGATTGCGGAATACGACGCATCATCATAGGCACTGGCTACCATAAAGAATACTATGAGGAGCTGGCGAAAAGATACCGCCATGTGGAGTGTGTGTTCAGCCCCCGCTTCGCAGAGACCAACAGCATGTACACCCTGTGGAACTGCCGTGAAGCCATTGGCGACAGCGACTTCGTGCTGCTGGAATCGGACCTGGTGTACGAACGCAAAGCCATCGATGCTCTGAAGAGATGCCCCTACGACTCTGCAATGCTGATTACGCCCGTAACCAAGTTCCAGGACCAGTACTATGTCCAGATGGACGACCATAATGTGCTGGTGGACTGCTCTACCGACTGCACTACGCTCGAGCCTTCGGGCGAGTTGGTAGGCATACACAAAATCAGCAACAAGTTCTACCGCACCCTTTGCAAGGAGTACGAGAAAGTCATCGACGAGAAGCCTAAGCTGGGATATGAGTTCATTCTGCTCGATGTCTCGAAGCGAGTGATGCCGATGAACGTTGTGAAAGTCAATGGACTTCAATGGTACGAAATCGACGATGACCAAGACCTCGCCTTTGCCGAAGAAAATGTAAGAATCGAATAACACACCTATATTCTATTAAACTATAAATCAACACAAATGCCAAACAAGAAAGTCTATCTCGGCATGATAGCAGACATCATGCATCCGGGACTCATCAATATCATAAATGAAGGCGCCAAATACGGCGACCTTATGATTGGCCTCTTCACCGACAAGGCCATCGCTACACACAAACGTCTCCCATACCTCACATACGAACAGCGCAAGACTGTCGTCGAGCATATCAACGGTGTCGCGGAGGTGGTTCCCCAGGACGAATGGAGCTATGTCCCCAACCTGCTGAAATACCGTCCCGACTACATCATCCACGGCGACGACTGGAAGGAGGGCTCGGAGAAGTATCTGCGTGACGAGGTCTTTAAAGTCATGGAACAGATTGGCGGAGAGGTGATTGAGATACCGTATACCAAGGGCATCACCTCGTCGGGACTGGCCTCCGAGTTCGAGGCTCTCGGCACCACACCACAAGCCCGCATGAAGAGCCTGCGTCGACTCATCAGCGCCAAACCCATTGTCCGCATCATGGAGAGCCACTGCGGCCTTACCGGACTGATTATTGAGCATACCAAGATACAGACCCCGCAAGACGAGACCCGCGAGTTCGACGGCATGTGGGCCAGCTCGCTGACCGACTCGACCAGCAAGGGCAAACCCGACATCGAAGCCGTAGACCTCACCACCCGTCTGCACGACCTCAACGACTCGCTCGAGGTCACCACCAAACCGGTCATCTATGACGGCGACACCGGCGGTAAGGTTGAGCATTTCGTCTTTACCGTCCGCACCCTCGAACGCCTCGGCATTTCGGCCGTCATCATCGAAGACAAGGTTGGACTCAAACAGAATTCCCTCTTCGGCACCGATGCTGTGCAGACTCAGGACACCATCGAGGGCTTCTGCCACAAAATACGCTCGGGCAAAGAGGCTCAGGTGACCAACGACTTCATGATTATTGCCCGCATCGAGAGCCTCATCGCCGGCAAGCCTGTAGATGATGCCCTGGAACGCGCTTTCGCATACGTCGAGGCCGGCGCCGACGGTATCATGATACACAGCAAAAACAAGGACGGCCTGGACATCAAGGAGTTCTGTCAGCGTTTCCGCGAGAAAGACCAGCACACTCCAATAGTAGCTGTGCCTACCACCTACTCGCAATATACAGAAGAAGAACTTGCCGACTGGGGCATCAACATTGTCATCTACGCCAACCACATGCTGCGTAGTGCCTACCCCGCTATGGTGAAATGCGCCGAGAGCATCCTCGAGCATCACCGCTGCCAGGAGGCCTCTGCCGAATACTGCATGCCCATCAAAGAAATTCTCAACCTCATACCTGGAACGAAAAAGAAATGATTAGACCCGAATTCTTTATTGAGACCCTGAAGGCTCACGACATCGACTTCTTCGCCGGTGTGCCAGACAGCTTGCTGAAGAATGTCTGCGCCTACATCACCGACAATATTGACAGTCGCCACAACATCATCGCCGCCAACGAGGGCGCTGCCGTAGGTCTTGCTGCCGGCTACCACCTGGCTACCGGCAAAGTGGGCGTGGTATACATGCAGAACAGCGGCGAGGGCAACATCATCAACCCCATAGCATCGCTGACCGACAAAGAGGTGTACAACATCCCCGTTCTGCTGCTCATCGGGTGGCGCGGCCGTCCGGGTGTCCACGACGAGCCTCAGCATGTGAAACAGGGCAAAGTGACCACAGGACTGCTCAACGTGATGGGTATCAACTACGAAGTGCTGAGCAAAGAGGAAGACAAGGCTGAGAAGCAGATCCTCAAGGCAATAGATGCTGTCAAGAACCATCACGAAGTCTTCGCTCTCGTCATCGAGAAAGACACCTTCGACAAATACACCCTCTCCAGCAACTCGCAATCGGCATCTGTCGGTCATCCTCTCTCGCGAGAGGAGGCCATCCAGACTGTCGCCGCTGCCATGGGCGAACGCGACGCTGTGGTATCTACCACTGGTATGATTAGTCGCGAGCTCTTCGAGTACCGTGCCGCCAAAGGTCAAGGCCACGAGCGCGACTTCCTCACCGTTGGCTCGATGGGACACGCCTCGCAGATTGCCCTCGGCATAGCCCTGGAGAAACCCGACCGTCGCATTTGGTGCTTCGACGGCGACGGAGCCACCATCATGCACATGGGTTCGATGGCCATTGTGGCCGACAAGGCTCCTAAGAACTACGTCCATGTCGTCTTCAACAACGGAGCGCATGACAGCGTTGGAGGGCAGCCCACCGTGGGACTCAACATCGACCTCACCGGTGTCGCCCGTGCCGTCGGCTACAAAGCCGCCTATAGTGTCGACAACATGGAAGACCTTACCCGTCAACTGGCAACCATCAATTCGATGAAGCCGACAGCCGAGGGTCCCATTCTCCTCGAGGTGAAGGTACACAAAGGCAACCGCCCCGACCTCGGCCGACCCACAACTACTCCCATCCAAAACAAAGAAGCACTGATGAAATTTTTAAAACAAGACTAGACAATCTAGATAATCTAGAAAATCTAGAAATACTAGGAAAAAAAAACATGAAACGCAACATACTGCTCAATCCCGGCCCCGCAACCACAACCGACACCGTCAAGATGGCTCAGGTGGTACCCGACATCTGCCCTCGTGAAAAAGAGTTTGCATCGCTGATGCGAGGACTCCGCTCCGACCTGCTGAAAACCGTCAACGCCAACGCAGAGGACTATACCTCGGTGCTCTTCACCGGTTCCGGCACAATCAATATCGACATCTGTCTCAACTCGTTGCTGCCCGACGGAAAGAAGGCTCTCATCGTCAACAATGGTGCCTACAGCTCGCGAGCTGTCGAGGTTTGTCAATACTATGGTTTGCCTCATATCGACCTAAAATCGTCTGTTTTTGAGCGTCCCGACCTTGCCGCAGTCGAGCAGACCTTGAAGGAGAACCCCGACATTGCCATCGTATACACGACACACCACGAGACTGGCACCGGCATACTCAACCCCATCCGTGAAATCGGTGCCCTCGCGCATAAGTATGGTGCCATCTCGGTGTTCGACACCACCTCGTCGCTTGCCATGATTCCTATCAACGTCTACGACGACAACATCGACTTCTGCATGGCGTCGGCACAAAAGGGCATCATGGCAATGTCCGGCCTGTCGTTCATCATTGGCAGGACCGAAGAGATTAGGAAGTCAAAGGATTATCCAAAGCGTTCCTACTATTGCAACCTCTATCTTCAGTATGAATACTTTGAGAAAACCGGCGAGATGCACTTCACGCCTCCCGTTCAGACAATCTACGCTACCATACAGGCACTGAAAGAGTATTTCGCAGAGGGCGAACAGGGCAAATGGGCTCGCCACCAGCGCGTAAACAAGGCTCTCCACGAGGGGCTTGCCAAGCTGGGTCTGAAAGAGGCCATCCGCCCCGAGTTGCAGTCGGGTCTCGTCATCTCTGTACTCTATCCCGACATGCCGAATTGGAGCTTCGAGAAGGTTCACGACTACTGCTACGAACGCGGATTTACAATCTATCCTGGCAAAATCAGTACCACCAACACCTTCCGTCTCTGCTCGTTGGGAGCCATCGACGAGGAGGATATCCACGCCTTCATCCCTGTCTTGGGAGAAGCCCTCGAACTATGCAAATGAAAATATTGCCAACAGACCATTCCCGGCACACATCAACGACTGGGAGCACTAGACGACGGAAGAGATTTCTCGTTCTCAGCGTGATATTCATTATGCTCGCAGGTTTCATATCGTGCGGCAGCAGAGACAATCACGCTGGCGACATTGAGATTCAACGCTTTGAAAAGATACTTTTCGACACTCCCGCCGACCAACTGCAATCCCAGCTGCACATATTCGCTACCGGTTTCACCAGTCCTCTTTTGCCCATCTACCCTGACCAGAAGGAGTACATGGCACAGCTCACACAGTTCATCGCCGACCCCACAGTGCGCGACATCTACGACATCACTTGTCAGCAGTACCCCGACCTTCATTGGCTTGAAAAAGAGATAACTGCTGCTCTCGACAAGGCTATGGAACTCGATGATGAGATTGATTTCGACCTTTTCGCCACATATATATCCGGACTCTCCGACTACGACCAGCGAATTGCCGCCGACCGTGAGAGTGGCAGTGTCCGCATCAGCCTCGACCACTATGCAATAGGTGCTATGGGAAAGTACTCTTACTTCGGCATGCCCATGTATATCGTCGAACGTTGCGACAGCGCGCATCTCGCCTCCGACATCATGGCCGCCATTGCACGACAATTCGTGGCGATGCCTGACGAGAAAGATGTCACCATGCTCGACATTATGGTTTCCGAAGGCAAGGTGCTATATTTCCTCGACCAGGTGATGCCACGCAAGGCCGATAACATCAAAATTCGCTACACCGAAGAGCAGCTGGAATGGATGCGCAGAAACGAAAGCAACGTATGGGCTTACTTCATACAGAACAACCTGTTATATGAAAAGGACTTTAGCCGTTACCACAACTTCGTCGACGAAGCGCCCAAAACCAACGCCTTCAAGGACTCCGCACCCCGCACTACACATTATGTGGGTTGGCAGATTGTGCGTCAGTACATGAACAATACAAAAAGCTCAATCAAAGACCTTTTCGCCAACACCAACTCGCAGCAGATACTGCAACAATCCGGCTACAAACCTTAATAACACCTGACGTTATAGGTGACAATACGACAATAATCCACTATCTGCCATTGAAACACATTCTCTTCATTGTCAACCCTATATCTGGCATCGGCAAGCAGAAAAAAATCGAGCATGTTGTCGATGCCAATCTTGACCATTCGCTTTTTGAATATGAGGTCGTATATACAGAGTACATCCATCATGGCAAAGAATTGGCGTTGCAAGCCCGACAGGGCGATTACGATGCAATCGTCGCTGTCGGAGGCGACGGCAGTGTCAACGATGTTGTCTCAGGATTATTGAATCAACAATACAGCGGCGATGACACCGACAAGGATTGCAAATTGTCGAATGTCAACAGTCCTACTCTCGGCATCATCCCCTGCGGCAGCGGCAACGGACTTGCCCGCAATCTGAAGATTCCCTTAAATCCGGCACACGCCATCCGGATTCTCAACCGCTACAATGAGGCCACAATCGACACCATCAACCTCTCTACCCGACAAGGATCAGAGTCTGCTGCCATGCAGTCCCGCATTATCGCCAGCATTGCAGGCATAGGCTTCGATGCCCGAGTGGCACGCCTCATGAAACAGGCCAAAGTCCGCGGGCTGCAAGCATACGCCCGTATCATTGCCAACGAATACTTTTCATACAAAGAACACACCTACCGTATCAGCATCGACGGAGAGGAGATGGAACGCAAGGCATGGTTTATCAGCATCGCCAACTCAAACCAGTTCGGCTTCAACACCGCCATTGCCCCCCTCGCCAAACTTGATGACGGACTAATAGATGTCTGCATCGTCGACAAGATTCCACTTCACCACCTTGCTCTTTCGGCTCCGCTGCTCTACCTCAACCATTTCGAGTTGTCGCAACATGTCGAATACTTTAAAGCCCGCCGCGTAAGCATCTACAACAACGAGGAAGGGTGGGTCAACATTGACGGCGAGGGTGAAGAATTAGGCAAAGAGTTGCACTTTACCAATATACCCAAGTCCTTGAAAATCTTGATTCCCTAATAATCATTTTCCTCTTCCTTGGAAGATGATTATCACCGTGTAAAGGAGGATTTTTATGTCGGTGGTCAACGACATGTTCTCCAGGTAAAGCAGGTCGTAGCGGAGGCGTTCCACCATCTCGTCTACATTCTCGGCGTAGCCATATTTCACCTGACCCCACGAGGTGATGCCTGGTTTCACTTTGTGAAGCAGCAGATATTCGGGACGGCGTTCCACTATCTTGTCGATAAAATATTGACGTTCAGGTCGCGGACCTACGAGCGACATGGTGCCTTTCAACACATTGTAGAACTGCGGTATCTCGTCGAGACGGAACTTGCGCATGATGTGTCCGAAAGGTGTGATGCGAGGGTCGTCATCCTTCGACAATGCAGGCCCGGCGGCCTCAGCATCGACGTACATCGAACGGAATTTGTGCATTTTGAAGGGTTTGCCTCGGTAGCCTATGCGTTCCTGTGCATAGAAGATGGGACCAGGAGAGGTGCACTTGACGATGATGGCTGTCACCAGAAAAACAGGTGAAAGCAGCACCAGGGCAAGCAAGGACAGCACAATGTCAGCTATCCTCTTGACCGAATACTGCCATTCCTCCATGGGGCGTGTATTGATGGTGATGAGCGGCGAATGGAAGATGGAGTTGAGCTTGACAGAGCCGTAGACAATGTCGCGCAGGTCGGGAGTAATCTTGATTATCACATCGTCCCGGCGGTCGAGCAGAGGGATGACATTGTTGATTTTTCTGTCGTCGTCGTCGTCGATGGCTATGATAACCTCTTCGACAGCGTATTTCTCAATCAGCTGTCCAATATCGTCGAGCCTCCCGAGACAGGGCATGACCTTGAGCAACTCCTCGTTGGCCTCGTCGCAATAAGAAACAAAACCGACAAAAAAGTTGCCGGAATAAACTGCCTGGTTGTCAAGGTCTTTATAGGTAGAGAGAGCCTTCTCGCCGCCACCAACGAGAAGGGTGGGGAACCCGATGCGACGGGTGTGAACGAGCCGAGCTGTGCGGGTGGTGAGGCACAGGCGTCCGATATATGTCAGTCCGAAATGAAGCACAAAGAGCATGATGAAACTGACATAGTAGTTTTTATAGGAGCTGATATTGTCATCCAAAAGCAATGCGAAGAAGATGACAATCACGCCGATGAGCGAAGCCCAAAAAGACTGCTGCAGCTCTTTGAGACGCGATTTGCGAAGCACATTCTTGTAGGTTCCCTGAAGGGCATAGAGCAGACACCACGCAACGGGTAGTAGCAGTATGCCACGCCAGAAATTGGAGTCGCGGAACACCAGATTGACATCCTGGAACTGATTATTCTCGATAGAAATCTTTCTGAAAAGGAAGAAGACACCCCACGCCATCATGGCAGCCAGGGCATCCCATACAATATAAAACAGACGCTTCACTCTACTTTTCTTTTCGTTTAACAAGCAATCTATTCGTTACACATTTCATTCTACGTCACATGATTATCAACTTGATGTTGTCGATAAAAACGTCACCGCCCACGCCTGAACCGTTAAGGATGGTGAAATAGGGGCGTATGTACTCGTAACTATTGTATTCCTTGGCCCACAGGGCACCAAGGTTGATGTATATCTTTTGCCATCCCTGCTCGGGTTTGCCATAGATGGTCATGTGGGACTTGATTTTGTCGGCACCTCCCTGGTAGTATGGATTCTTTAGCCCGATGCTGAAATTCAGGTCGCTCCAGTACTCCATCTCTACGTAAACTATTGCCGACGGGTCGGAAATCTGGTAGAGCCTGTCGGTGCCGAAGCTGACGCTTGTCTGGTCGGGACGCACATGGATGACGCCGCAACCGTTGCCGGTGCAGGCAGTGTCGGGGTTATTGCATGCCGTCACGACAGAGTCGAGCGAGAACTCGCTGGGACCAGGCTCGAAGAACTCGCTCCAAACCACCTTCATCTGCGACTTGGGTACGTAGCGAGTGGTGAGAGTCCCCAAATCGGTTGTCTGCCCAGTGGTGAGCGTCACATCGGTGAGGGTAATAGGGTTGTAATAAGGGTAATAGATGCGTTTTCCGGCGATACCGTCCTGTTTGACAATGGGGTTGACAATGATACGGTCGATATTGCCATTGCGCAACACCGGAATCTCGCAGGGGAGCTGGAACATGCCGAGGTTGGTCTCTGCGGTGTCGCCTTCAACATAGAGCACCACATTGACAGCATCAACCTTGCTGGTGAAGAAGCCATCCTCATAGCTCCACGAGTCGCTAGGGTCGTCTTCGATGGTTATGGCATTAATTTTCAGAAAGGAAGGTTCGGTTACATCACCTTCGTAGCGGTCGCAGGCGACCATGAGCGACATCAAGGCCGCAAACAGATATATGATGTTTATTTTTTTCACAAAAATATGTTGTTTTTCAGCATAAACTCAACTGTTGTCTTTTTATTGTGCAATTAAGGGAAAAATCATGTCGTTGCACGTTTCCGCTGCGCTATGGTCAATCCCACAAGCACCACTGCCATACCAGCAACCTTCATCCAACTAATTGTCTCTTGCCCTATTGCCAATGCGAGCAGCAACGAGAAGACAGGGATAATGTTGTTATAGACCGATCCTGCTGTAGCTCCCAGATGTTTCATGCCATAGTTGAAGAACATGTAAGCAATGGTTGAGCAAAACACTCCCAAGAAGCCTATCATCAACCACATACGTGGCGCGAAACTCAGCTGCATAAGATTGTGTCCGTCGAGGATAAGCATCAGGGGCAGGAAATAGAAGAAGCCAATCAGGTTCTGGTAGCAGGTGATGGTTATCGGGCTGTAGTGGTCGAGTATTTTCACCAGTGTCAACGTGTAGATGACAGCAATCACCACTGCCGCAGCCAGGAGTATAAGCCCCTTAGGGTTGGCCGAAAAACTAAGGTTGTCGTCGAGCGACATCATGGCGATGCCAACCAGTGACAGCGTAACGCCGATTACTGCACTGATTTTCAGTCGTTCTTTGTAGACGATGGCCATGCCGAAAGGGATGAAAAGCGGTATGGTTGCGACAATGATTGAGGCTAGGCTGCCCGACACAAACTGCACGCCGCCTGTCTCGCAGATGCTGTAGAGGAACGGCTCGGTGAAGGCGAGCAGAAGGAAATATCTGAGATGCCCTTTCTTGATGGGCTGAAGCTTGTGGGTCAGAGCCAGAAGGGGAATTGTGAAGAGGCTGGCGACCAGCATTCGGCCGGTCAAGATGATGGATGGCGTGATAGCCTTTTCGCTCAGGAAAAGCCCTTTGGTGAAAATAAACGATGCACCCCAAAAAGCAGAGGATATTACAAGCAATATTTGCGGCAGATACCTTTTAAAAAATGTTTTTTTCACTTCAATTTTGATTATTTCGTTCCATTCAAATGATTTCAATTCGTTGATTTGGATGATGCATCCGAATAAATATCAATTTATTAATTCATTTTTATGGTTCATTAAAAGATTATTTGTATATTTGCAAATTTAATGCAAAAATACGATTTTTTTGTTTCATGTTAAGAATAGGTATTCTCTCCGACACTCACGGCACGTTGCCCAAGCAGGTATACACCTTCTTCGACAAATGCGACGAGATATGGCACGCCGGCGACATAGGTTCGGGTGTACTCGACAAGTTGCGCGATTTCAAGCCTGTGGTGGCTGTGTTCGGGAATATGGATTCGTGGGATATGCGCTACCAACTGACTGAGACCCAGCTGTTCCGTCGCGAAGGGTTCAAAATACTAATGACCCATATCGGCGGATACCCCGACCATTACGAAAAGCGTATACGTCCCTTATTGCTCAGCGAGAAGCCTGACATCTTTGTTGCCGGCCACTCGCACATCCTCCGCGTGATGTTCGACAAAACCTATAACCTGCTGCATATCAATCCAGGAGCTGCTGGACGACAAGGGTTCCAAACAGTGTCAACCCTGGTCCGCCTCACCCTCGATGACAAACCCAAAGATTTGGAAATCTGTGAATTTGACAAATTTTCAAATTAAACAATTCACGATTAACGATTCACAATTCACCAATAACTAACTTCGCCATGAAAGAACTTGCAATGCATGTGTACGACCTGATGGAGAACTCCACGGCCGCCAA
>CACZUZ010000034.1 GCA_902784465.1 uncultured Bacteroidota bacterium | reverse complement strand
GGTGAGGATGGCGGTGACGGTGCCGTTATGTTCTTTCAGCTGTCCGCCCTGTACCTTTATCCTCACGCTCTGCCGGAAGGGGTTGGGGTAGGCCACCAGCGCCGAGCCGTCGTCCACCAGCGTGATGCTCACTTCGCCGAGTTCCTCTGTGTGGACGTAGGGGATCATGAAGGCGGTGTCTACATATTTTATCATATAGGCGCGGTAGCCTTCGGGCAACGAGTAGTCGCCGTAGGTGCCGCCGCCGTCCATCATACCTGTCAGGTAGAGAATGCTGTCGTGCAGCAGTGTTCCCCGGGGGTCGTCCATGTTGCTGTTGGTATAGAAGTCGATGAACTGAACTTCGTGCCCTTCCTTGTCCCAAATGAAAAGTCCGGTGGAGCCGCTTTGCATATTGCTCGTATACACGCTGTCGCCCACATAGAGGTTTTGGCGGTAGTGTATCTGCGCAATGACGCGGTTGTTGTTGGCGACGATTTCAATATGCTCGTTGGGCTGCACGTCGGTGCGGTAGGAACAGTTCGCTTCGCCGACGGACAGGGCGTGACCCGTCTCGCTGTCAAGCCGTGCGAAGAATAGTCCGTTGCGAACGCCGAGCGTGCAGGTGTCGGCTGTGAACACGGACCCAGTCTCCAGGTTCCATATCCTCCCGAGGCAGTAGACGTTGCCTTCCTTGTCAATGGTCTGCGCGTGAAACAGATAGTCCTCCCACGGCGCGTCGCTGCCGTTGGGGTCGTAGTCAAGTTGGAAAATCCATTGTGGGTTGAGCTGGTTGTTGTATTTGATTTGGAATGCGTACTCCAGACTGTTGTGCGTGTGGAGTCGCACATCGGGCAGTCCGGCTATTCGCAGGTCGGCCGAATCCAGGTTGTCTATACAGTTACTTTGCAAGCTGATTAGCATATATATGGCGTTGTCCTTGCTGGAAGACATCAGGGAGTTTATGCAGGTGTATATGGGGAAGGGATATGGCGGCTCGAAGAGCATCTGGTGGAGCAAGAGACTGGTGAGGCCGGGGGCGAATTTGAGCAGCTGATAGTTGGTGTTCATTGTGGGTGTGGCCACAGGGATGTCAAAATGCCTCTCGCCCCCATTGATCAGGAGGCGGTAGCCCCAATAGGTGCTGTCGTTGAAAAGCTCGGTGCCGAACCCCGTGCCCATTGCCATGATGATATTGCCGTCGCCGTCCACCGTGAAGGCACTGGCGGCAATCCCTTGCGAGTAGTAACGTGCCGAATCTTTCATCACCACCGTTCCGTCGGCGTTGATGCATACAGCATCCAGGAAGTATGGGTTCCGCAAGTTGCCGTCCAAGTCCAATTCAAGGAGGGCGCCGTGCCAACTACCGAAAAGACTGTCAGTCGGGTAGGCAAAGTCGTTGGTCTCGCAATAGAGGGAGTCGAGAAAGTAGGTGTAGCATCCGTCGCCCCGCACGGCAGGACTCATGGTTACCACAGAGCAGAACACCGAGGTATCGCCTACCACCTGAATGCAAGAGCCGTGCGAGTTGGTTTCAATGTTGGTGTGGATTACCTTGCGCCACTGCAATTGACCCTCCGTGTTCAGTTTCGCAATGACGACACCCACGGTGTTGTTGCCAGCGCCGAAAGGGGCGAAGGGCAGCAGGTCGGTGCTGTCAATCTGAGACCCTTGGGTGAACTCGCCCAAGATGTACAGGTTGCCATCGGAGTCAACCGCACTGCCAATAATCTTGTTGCAGTCCGTGTTTCCCCATCGGTCGTTCTGCCCCTTATAGGACTTCACCCAGTCGAAGTGTTGGGCGTGGGCAGCGAGGGACAGCACAACGAACACCGCAAGCAGAATTATTCTTGTGCATTCTTTCATATTGAATGGTGTTTTAATTGTCTTGGTTGATTGATTTCTCGAAGTTGTGGAATATTACTGCGTGAACTTCGTCATTATTCTTTGTGTGGAAAACAATTAATGAGCGTTTCAAATGGGAGATGGCCAGAACATCATTAGGGTATGGTTTGAGGATGGTATCTGTGGTAGTGGACTTGGGAATGAGTTTTACGCTAATCAAATCCTCTCCATTGTCTATGAATTGATGGGCTACGGGAGGTGGATTAGGAATTTCAAAATCCTTTTTAAGAGTGGCCCAACCCATAGAATCGGTGGCTTCCAGCAAGGAGACATCGACAAATACGGTGTCGTTGACCTTATAGTCTTTTATAAAAGAGGCTTCGACTCCATCCACGTTTTCATAGCGGGTGTAAAGTTCGCTGACCTCTTTTGAAGGGAAGATGTATCTCCATTGTATGGCTATGTAGCAGACGAGAGCCTCGACGAGGGCCAGGATGGCTACAATCAGCCAGAAGCGTTTTTTGTTGAAAGGACTTTTCATAGCCGCTGGATTATATTGCCCACGGTATCGCAAATCGCGGCGGCGGTTTGTTCGGTGGTGGTGGTTACATTAACATAGTCGCGTGTGGCGGCAAAGGCCTTGTCGGCGTTAAGGGCGACGAGCAGGAAGAGGCAGGCCGCGATGGAGTAGGACGGGAGTCGGAGGGAGAAGAACTCCTGCCAATTGGTACAAGCTCCTGTGGAGCGCGTAGAGGGGTCGACGTGCGTGGAAACGGAATTGTAGCTACCTGCAAGGACAAACCCCAACCAAAGTCGACGGCGGCGGGAGAGGCGGCCCAGGCGGTCGGCATAGCTGGCCATACGGTAGGGTCGGTGGCGAAGGCGGAGCGTCTGCCGCATAAGCCAAAGGCTACGGGCGGCGCGGAAGGCTACCACAGCATCGGCGGCGGCAAGGACGAGGACTGCGACATTGAGGGGCGTGAATCCCGCTGGAACGGTATGCCACAGGAGGCTTGCCGCCAAAGCGAGGACGAAGAGGCAGAAGACGAGCAGATAGCGGTCGGCCTGACGGCGGAGCTGGAATTGCGGAAGACGGTCGCTTTCAACCACCGAACGGATTTGTTCCGGGGAGAACGGCGGTATCCGCGAGGCGACGTCATCCATTAGCCTCTGAGCAGAACGCAGCCGGTTGATGTCGCCGTCCGTGACGGGACGGTCGTGTACTCTTTTATCTTGTTGGATAAAACCCAGCGAATCTTTTTCTTTCTTCATTGACAATTAATATTTATCCCACCCCCCCGCAAACAATATGGTAATGAGGTAAGAAGAGGCTGGTTAATAATTATTTGTGGATTAACATTTTCAATTTGTTTAAAAGCCGTGACATTCGTTTACGTGCGTTGCTTTCGGTGATGCCCTCGGTGCGTGCAATGGTGCTGTAGGAGTCGTCACTCATGTAGTGGTCCAGCAGGTTGCGTTCGCTGAGGTTGAGTTGTGCCGTTATTTCATCGAACAGGTTCCAGTCGTCGCGGGATAGGTTGTCGGCGAGGGGTTTCAAGCTGTATGGGTCGCAGACGGTTTGAAACTTTTGGTGATGAGGGTTGCGGAGGTAGTCTATGACGGTGTGGTAAGAGATTTGGTATATCCATGTTGATTCAGCGCTGTCGCCTCGGAAACGGTCGAGGCCGTAACGGCTGAACTCCGCCCATATCGCCACGGCGCACTCTTGCCGTAGCTCATCGAAATAGAATGCATTACCACCACAGTACCTGAGGCAGATACTGTTTATGGTCTGGCAGTTGCGGTTCAGCAGGTCACTGAATTCTATTTCTTGTTGCAGCGTGGGCATCGGGGCATTTCTTCAATCTATTTCATATTCATATATTTATAACGTTTTTATGGCAATTATATTGTATTATTCCATTCATATTATGTGCGATTATTTGGGGTTTGTTTTCGTTTTGTTCTTTTGCCATATTAGACGTAAAAATTTTTGAATTGTGTGACAAGGAGGTGGATTTTAACATTATTTACCTTTTGGGGGTAACCTATAATCCGCAGACTCTTTTAAGAAGCCCGTAGCGAGGCTAAACAGGCAAAGGCCGAACTCAAAAAGGCTAATGCAAAAATCGAAGATTTAGAGTTGAATGTCAAATTGTTGGAGTATTTAAAAGACCCTGAAAATTCAGAAAAAAAAGCAAATTGAGTCCCCAATGGCAGAAAATAGCTGACATATTCCTCGCCATAAATACTCGGCAGAAGACATCGTGACGTGCCTGCTCCTGTATGTTTACTGCGGATGCAGAGAGAGTAGGCAAGACGAAGCATTGGTCACTTGACAAGGATCTCGCCCCACTCAAGGCCTCGAACCAGAGGGCAATCCAGCGTTTTATGAACATATTGTCTCGCTCTGCGTTAGAGAGTTGTGACGATATTGTGGTAGTGGATTGACTGGAGCAGTTCGAAGGCGTTTTCGAAGTGGTCGAGTTCGGTGGGTTGGTGGGCGTCGGTGCTGACGATGAGGGGTATGCCAAGGGAGTCCATGTGGCGAAGGTGCTCGCGTGAGGGGTAGTAGTCGGGGTGGCGGCCTTTGTAGATGCCACGGGTGTTCAGTTCACAGATGCAGCCTGTTTCGTGTATGAGGTCAAGAGTCTCATAGAACAGGTCGCGATACCAGCGGTCGCTGCTGCTAAAATAACGCTCACGGTTGTGCATCAATATCTTGTCGGGATGGCCTACAATCGTGGGGCGATTGCGGAGAATCATCTCGTTCTGCTGATGGAAATAGGCGCGAACACCTGCCTTAATGTCGCCCTTGAAGATGTGTTTCAGGCCGTTGTCGTAGGTCTCCTGGCGAGGACCGTCGATAAACCAGATGTTGTATGGGATCTGTTTGCGTTCGTCGTCTACGGCGGTGTTGTTTAGCCGACGAAGCGTTTCGATATTGTCGGGATTTGGTATAAGATGCACGCTGCCAATGGTGTAGTCGAGTCCCCCTTGTTCGACGAGAGGCGAGAAGTCCTCGAGAAGACCAGGCACATAGTCGAATTCCAGACCGAGGCTGATGTTTATCCGGCCGGCGTATTCATCCTTCAGGGACCGAATGGTGTTGCAGTAGCCCTCATAGTCGTGGACAGAAAAAGTGTTTGGGAATGGCAGTGGACTGTGGCCACTGAAACCGAGGGCGGTAAAGCCATGGGCGAGAGCAAATTCCACATATTCGCGGGGCTCGCCTTTGCCGTCGCAAAAGCAGCTGTGAGTGTGATAGTTGGTCAATGGATGATTGTTGTTATGGTTAGAACTGATAAACGACGCTGAGGGAGAGGCGGAGGTTGGCGACGGGACTGTCGCCAGCGTTGGTGATGTAGCAGGCCTTGGTGTATTCCGCTTCGGCGGTGAATGAGAGCCCCTTGAGGGTGGAGTAGGTAAGGCGGGGCTGGACGCGCCAGAGTTGTTTGATGCTGTCGCCGCGACCGAAGATGAAGAAGGTCATCAGGTCTTCGGTGGGATCGATGATGGTGCCGCGTTTTGCGTATCCCATAAAGATGCCGGGACGCCAGTGCCCGCTGTTGCGTTCCACATCCAGCCAGACGGTGTTGAAATGCCAGTCGCGGGTGGTGTAGTCTCCATTCTCGCCAGGGATGAGGAGGTACCCGCCAAGCGAGCATCCCTCGTAGAGGCTGTTGTTCAGCAGGGTCTGTGCCTTGAGAGTGATGGGTCCCAGTATGGCTTTGCCGAACAGTGAGTAGGTCAGCGAAGTGTGGAGATTATGGACGGCAGCGACGTTTTTGGTGTTCACCACAGGCTGTATGGTTTTGGCGTTCAAGGCTGCGCCAAAGAGGAATTTGTCGGTGAAATATCTCAGCTGTGCATTGAGTTCAGGCACCATGCTGTGGCGTGCGAAGAAGGTGCTTCGGGCTGGGGCTCCGTCAAGGAGTCCTTGACTCATGTTGTCGAGTTGCCACTGGGCAACACCCAGGATTTCAAGGTTTCCAGTGGGAAGGTAGCTGTAGCGCACCTGGGGTTGGCGGGCATAGCAGTGGAATGGCGCACCCATGTTCAAGGGATTGGTCATCGGCATAATCTCGTGCACAACCATAGCATACCAGTATTGACCCACAATCAGTTTGTGTCTTTTCCAGTCGAGGGTGAGGTAGGCGTGGCGTAGGCGTAGGTTGTCGATGGTGGGATCTGTGGCACCTGTGAAGTCGCCTTCGATGAAGGCACTGGTACTTGCACCTAACATGTCGGGTCCTTTGATGCGCATGTTGAGGCGTGCCGTGATTGCCAGCATGTTGGCCTGCCAACCGTCGTTGATGTCGTTGCCATTGCTGTCGAGTACGATAGGCTTGGGGTAGAAGAGCATCATGTCCTCGCGACCACCCACCACCGAGCGACTGTCGGCATAGTAGTGGGGGTTGACAAAGCCGTGGAAATCAAACGAGAATGGGCTTTGAGCCTTGAGTTCCTGACCGAAAAACAGCAAGGCAAGGACGGCAATGGTTTGAAATAGTTTTCTCATTTCTTGCTGCCTCCTGCCAATGCGAGAATAAGACCCAGTGCCACACCGAGCAAGGCTGCGAAGAGGACCTGGAAGGTCGGGGGAAGGATGAAGGTGATGGTATGGGCGGGGAACCAGAAGAGCGGTATGGTCTTCTTGATTACGAAGTTCCATTGCACATCCCAATTGACTTTGGTGGCGAAGATTTCGCGCATCTTCATCGGGCGAAGCAGTCCGCGGACGGTGCCGCCGTTGTCGAGGATATGGATGTCGGTGCATTTGTGGAAGGTCATCATGACAGGTGCGAAGATGCTGTTCATCAGCACGCTGACGGCGAAGGCCACACCGAGTTTGCCCCACGAGAACTCGACGGCGTTGAAGATGGCGGCAAGAGAGCCTCGCTCGCAGCCACCCACGCTCTCGAGGAACGCTGGCACACCGACCTTGAAAATGACCATGGCCATGGCGATGCACATGCCGAGAAAACCCCACACCATCATGCGAGGTACGATTCCAAATCCAGGCTTATTGTATACACCTTCGCGGATGCGGAGAGCCAGCATCTCGCCGAGGGTTGCAAGGATGGCAAACTTAAAGAACGCCATGATGTAGGGGTGTGCGGCGGTGGCACTCTTGAACCACTCGAAGAAACCTGTGGCAGGAATGAAAAATGGTGCCAGCACGATAATGACGCAAACAATGAGAATAAAGTCCTGTTTTTTCATTTTTATTAACAATTATTTTTTCGATAAGATATTGGTTGTTAGTTTTGTGTCAGACAATAGGTGTTGTTTTTATAATTGCAAAGATAATAAAAATAAAGTAATTGAGTTATTATGCTATGTTGATGCGTGTATATCCCACATCTCACATCTCACATTTCACAATTCACCAATAGAACATGTCCTCTTTGCCACCCCTTTTTCTTGACTTGGCCATAATACTTATCACTGCTGGTGTCATCACCGTGGTGTTCAAATGGTTAAAGCAGCCTCTTGTGCTTGGCTACATCGTTGCAGGCTTTTTCATAGGCCCTTATTTCCAGTGGTTCCCTGCCGTGAAGGATGTCGCCAATGTGCATGTGTGGAGCGATATCGGAATTGTGTTCCTGATGTTTGCTTTGGGTTTGGAGTTTAGTATCAAGAAGTTGAAGAAGGTGGGCTCGACGGGAGCTATAACTGCGCTGACCGAGTTGGCAATCATGTTTTTGATTGGTTCCAGCGTGGGTCGTTTGCTGGGCTGGGGCTCGATGGAATGTGTCTTTTTGGGGTGTATGCTCTCAATCTCATCCACATCCATCATTATCAAGTCGTTCGATGACTTGAAACTGAAACAACAGAAGTTCACATCCTCGGTCACCGCTGTGCTTGTCGTCGAGGATATGATAGCTGTGTTGCTGTTAGTTATCCTCTCTACAGTGTCGGTTAGTAAGAGTTTCAACGGTGGCGAGTTGGCGATGAGTCTTGTCAAGCTGGTTTTCTTCCTCATAGTGTGGTTCACTTTCGGTATTTTCCTCATCCCCACTTTTTTGCGTTGGATGCGCAGGTACATGACCGAGGAGACACTCTGCATCGTGGCGGTAGGGCTCTGTTTCGGAATGGTGGTGTTGGCCTCATACGCGGGTTTCTCTACGGCATTGGGTGCTTTCGTGATGGGAGCCATTTTGGCTGAAACCATTGAGGCTGATGTTATTCACCGCATCATTACGCCTATCAAAAATCTCTTCTGTGCGGTCTTTTTCGTCTCGGTGGGTATGTTGGTAGACCCTCATATTCTGGTCAAATACATCGTCCCCATCCTTGTCATCGCTGCCACGGTGATTTTTTTCAAGTCGCAGGCCGCAACGCTGGGCGTCATCCTGTCGGGTAAGGACCTCAAGACGGCAGTGCAGTCGGGCTTCTGTTTCTGTCAGATAGGTGAGTTCTCCTTTATCATAGCAGGACTGGGATTGACGCTCGACCCTGGCATTTTCAATCCCGACATCTATCCAATCATTGTATCTGTCTCGATAGTCACCACATTCGTGACACCTTATATGATTAAAGGGGCCAATCCTTTCTATGCCAAGGTGGAGCCGCTTATACCACAAAAGGTGAAGGATGCACTGGAGCGGTACAGCGACTCGGCCAAGCAGACCAACAAAACGAGGTCGGTAAGGCAGTTCCTTAAAAAACAATTCTCGTCGATAGTGCTGTATGGAGCCATCAATACGGCTATATGGTTGCTCTCCTTATCCTTGTTGAAGCCTTTCCTTAATTCGGTGTTTACCACGTCGGCCGGAACACCCTCTTTCTGGGGCAACCTGTTGGGTATGATGCTGACGATGGGCATAATGTTACCCTTCGTTTGGGCGTTGGCCGTACGTAATGTGAACAGAAAGAAGATTAAGGAGTTGCTCGATTCTCGCGAATATAGTCAGGCTATTGTCATTCCGGTACTGTTGTTGCGCTATTTCTTGGCTCTCTTTTTCATCGGCCTGGTCATCGGTAGCTACATACACCTCGCCGTTGGATTCCTTGTCATTCTCACCATCTTCGTTGTCATGATGTTGACGTTCTCAAAACGAACAATCAATTTCTATCAACGTATCGAGAACCAGTTTGTGGAGAATTTCAATTCAAGGCAGTCGCAGCAGTCGTTCAAGATGCCGACGCTGCTGGAGAACAATTTCTATCTGGAGAGGATACCGGTGACCCAGTACTCGCCATTTGCAGGCAAAAGGCTGATGGAGACAAATTTCCGCGAAGATTACGGCATCAATGTAGTGTCGATAGAGCGTGCCGGTGTGGTATATGATTTGCCGGCCAAGGAGGCACTGATTCTGCCTGGCGACCGTCTGTCGGTGATGGGCAGCGAGGACCAGATATCTCACCTTCGCAGCGTTCTCGAGGTAGAGCCTGACATGTTGATACACGACCATAGCGACAATGTGCTTAATATCTACCGTTTGGTGGTTCACGACTCCAATCCGTTCCTTGGCCAAACCATATCGCAGTCGCGCTTCTCTCAACATTATCACGCCATGATTATCGCCATCGAGCGAGACAGTCGCCAGATACTCAATCCCCGTTCGACAACGGTATTCCAGGAGAACGACGTAGTATGGTTTGTCTCGCCCGAAGAATTGGAAATCAGCAAATTCACAACAAGATAAATTGTTGGTGAATGGTGAATGGTGAATTATCAACTTAACGATTTATCAACTTATCAACTTATACTAAAACATCAAGATAAATGAAGTTATCAAGGACGCTGCTTGTGGCAGCAATAATTTCAGTTTTCAATTTCCAGTTCTCGGTCTGCAAGGCTCAGACAGAGACAGACCGCAGTTTCGAACTGTCGAAAAACCTCGAGATATTCAGTCGTCTATATCAAACGCTGTATGTCAACTATGTGGATGATGTAGACCCGGGAGCCACCATGAAAAAGGCCATTGATGCCATGCTCGCCAGCCTCGACCCCTATACTGTCTATTACCCTGAGTCGGACATTGAGGATGTAAAGCTACAGCTGCTGGGACAGTACGGTGGCATTGGTGCCTTGATACATCAGCAGGGCGACAAGATTTATATTTCAGAGCCTTACAAGGATCTGCCCGCCGACAAGGCCGGACTAAAGGCTGGCGACCGTATTTTGGAGGTCAACGGAGAGTCTACAGAGGGCAAGAACAATGCCGATGTCAGTTCAGCGATGCGCGGACAGGCTGGCACCGAGGTGAAGCTCAAGCTTGAACGTGACGGCAAAACCATCGAGCGAACTATCACGCGCGCCGAAATCAAGCTGCCCAATGTACCCTACAGTGGTATGCTTCCGGGCAACATAGGCTATGTGAAGCTGGACGAGTACACGAAAGATGCAGCCAAGAATGTACGTGACGCTTTCACCAGTTTGAAACGCGAACACCCTGATATGGCTGGTTTTATACTCGACCTTCGAAACAATGGGGGCGGTTTGATGAATGAGGCTGTCGACCTGGTCAACATCTTTGTCCGCAAGGGGCAGTTGATTGTCGAGACCAAAGGCAAGGTGTCGGCAAAGAACACCAAGAGTTTCACTCGCATGAACCCGGAGGACACAGAGATACCTGTGGCGGTTTTGATTAATGGCTATAGCGCCTCGGCCTCCGAGATTACGGCAGGCAGCCTTCAAGACCTCGACCGTGCTGTCATCGTCGGCTCCAGGTCGTTCGGCAAAGGCTTGGTGCAGAACGTGTTGCCGTTGGTATACAACACACAGATGAAGATAACTGTCTCGAAATACTATATCCCCAGCGGACGCTGCATCCAGGCTCTCGACTACAGCCATCGCGACGAGAACGGGCGAGCCACCAAGGTGCCCGACTCGTTGAAGACTGCATTCAAGACAGCGTCGGGCCGCATAGTGTATGACGGATTTGGCATTGAACCCGACTTCGAGGTAGAGCAGCAGTATATGTCGGCCCTGGCATCTACCCTTATCGCCAAGTTCCATATTTTCAACTATGTGAACCAGTTTGTTAAGAATAACCCGTCTATTGCCTCGCCGTCGGAGTTCCAGATTACCGACGAGATATATCAGGATTTTGTCAACTACTTGAAAGACAAAGATTGCAGCTACAAGACAGGTACCGAACAGGTGTTGAAGGAGTTGCGTGATATTGCCAAGGACGAGAACTACATAGATGCTTTGTCGTCGCAAATTGATGCTCTCGAAGAGCAGTTGAAGAAAGACAAAGATGGCGACCTCACCAAGTTCCGCGATGAGATTAGCGAGATGCTTAAAGCCGAGATATTGGTACGCTACTATTATGCTGCAGGTCGCCTTGAGGGGTCTCTCGTCAGTGACCCTGAGGTTAAAAAGGCTATCGAAGTATTGAAAGATAAGGAATTGTATGCGAAGACCCTGAGGAAGAAGTGATTACAAACAAACCATTGAGCAGTGGCACTTATCGACACATATTTTCCCAAAGTTAAGAATGCCGGCAATCGTGATTCCGGTGTCCTGAGGGTGTTTCATGCTGTTTATTTCGTTTTGCTGACAATCCTCATCTGGTCGCAGGTTGTCAGCAAGTTTATGATGAGTGGCATGCAGATACTGCTGATGGTCAACTGGATTATGGAGGGGATATGTATCCTTGTCTCGCGTCGCCGACAGGAGGGGAGCGGAGCATCTACGTCCTTTATCAGTTCATCTCCAAGGTCCTCGCGGTGGCTGCTCTATGCTTATTTGGTAATGATGGGAGTCCATTTGCTGTGGCTTATTGGCAGCGGCAATATGAAGTATGGACTCGACGATATTTTCCGAAAACTGCCCCTACTTGCCATTCCATTGGTTGTTCTTACATCCCCTCCGCTCAACAGCAAACAGATTCGTTGGCTGCTGTTCTCTTTTGTCGGCATGGTCTTTATTGTCACCATGATTGGAGTAGTCAGGTTGTTGACCATTCCCGACCTGCCATATCGTGAGATTGTACCCTATATCTCTCATATTCGCTTCTCTCTCAACATCTGTGTGGCTATTGTGTTGCTCGCTTCAATCATCTTCAAGGAGCGGACTTCACAGTCTGCAAGGCTAAGGTTCTTGCCAATTGTACTGATTGTTTGGTTTGTAGTGTTCCTATTCATATTGCGTTCATATACAGCTTTCTTTGTCCTTTTTGTGACAGCATGGGTGATGCTGGCTTTATACTGGAGGCGGATGGGGAAACGACACAATTGGGCACTCCTCGCGCTGGTTGCTTTGACGATAGCCATAGCCATGACTACGGTTGGATATGTAAAGAGCTACTATGGCGATTACTACAGAATGCATACCGGTTTGGTCGAGAATGGCAACTTGTTGAACGACAACATCAGCCGTGCAGAGCTGGAACAGCAATGGACTAAGCGAAGCGAGATGGGTATCTACGATACAACCCCCAACGGCTACACTGTATACCCTACACTGTTACGCTATCTGAATGCTTCCGGAATGGGCAAGGACAGTAGCGGTATTTGGCAACTTACCGATAGAGATATTAGCCTGATAGAAAAGGGCGTGGCAAATCCTGTGTATGAGGAAAAGATGCCGATGAAGAAGATGTGCTATGTGTTGCTTTTCGAGTACGAGAATTGGCGTGTCTATGGCAGTATCCAGAATTCCAGTGTGCTGGAGCGTATTGAGTTGTGGTGTGGCGCATGGCGTGTCTTCTGCGACAATCCCCTTTTCGGAGTGGGTACAGGCGATGGTGTCGATGCGCTGCATGAACAGCTTAGGGCTGAAGGTTCACAGATTGCTGACACTCAAAAACATGCTCACAACCAATATCTTTCTTTCCTTGTATCGTTTGGACTTGTTGGCTTCCTGCTGATAGCAATAGTGTTTGCGATTGCTTTTCGAAAGATACAATTGAAAGATATGCCAGCATTCTTTGCTATTGTCATCATCCTGCTGCTTTCATGCATCAGCGAGGACACCCTCGAGACTCTTGCCGGATGTGTCCTTTGCACCGTCATTCCCTGCCTTATGGCGTTGGAAGTGAATAATAATAACAAACCTTAATTATTTAACCCATAACAAGAACTCCTTTTGTACATCTATCATACACTAAATAATGGAATTAAAATCATAATCCGGCAGAATGGCTCTAATGTGACACATGCTGGACTATACGTTAATGTCGGTTCACGCGACGAGCAGGGGAATGACGAAGGGATGGCTCATTTCATTGAGCATTCGATATTCAAGGGCACCGAGCACCGCAAGGCTTGGCACATCCTAAACCGTATTGACGGTGTTGGTGGCGAACTTAACGCTTTCACCACCAAGGAGGAAACCTGTATCTACACCTCATCACTCTCCATCCATCTAGACCGTTGTCTTGAAATCATTGCCGACATTATATTCCATTCCACATTTCCCGAAAAGGAGATTGAGAAAGAGAAAGATGTTGTGATTGAAGAGATTAACTCCTATCGGGACACTCCTGCCGATCTCATCTTCGATGATTTCGAAGAGTTTGCTTTCGAAGGTCATCCCTTGGCACACAACATCTTGGGTCAGCCTCGCAATGTGCGTCACTTCACCAGCGAGCGTCTACGCGAATTTATGCGTCAGCGTTACACTCCAGACCGTATGGTTATCGCTATCGTGGGCGGCATCGACCCAAAGAGGGCTATCAGGTTGTGCGAGAAGCATTTCGTCCAACCGTCGCTCGTCGGCCAGCCTACAGCAGTCCCGCAACAGCCGACAGTTAATCTCCAAAGCCGCACGATACCGGACTATCATCCCTTTGAGCGTACTATCCATCGCCGCACCCATCAGATGCACGTCATGGTGGGCGGCTTGGCACCCTCTGTGTTCGACGAGCGTAAGGTTGCCTTCTCCCTACTCAACAACATCTTGGGAGGCCCTGCAATGAACTCTCGCCTCAATGTCGCCATCCGCGAGAAATATGGATTCTGCTATACTATCGAATCCCAGTATACACCTCTCAGCGACACAGGACTATTCTACATATATGCCGGCATCGAAAAGGATGCCCGCGACAAATACATGGAGATTCTGCATGATGAACTGCGTAAGCTCGCCGAGACACCTTTGAGCACCCTGCAACTACATGGAACCAAACGCCAATACATAGGTCAGATGGCAATAAACAATGAACTTGCTCTCAACGAGATGCAGTCGATAGGTAAAGCATACCTTTCTTTCGAGCGTGTCGACACCCTCGAAGAGATGCAGCGCGACATTGAGGCCGTCACGGCCTCAGAACTGATGTCTGTTGCCAACGACTTCTTTGCCCCATCGGCACTAAGCACTTTGATTTATTCGTAACCAGAGCTATAACTTAAACATTATAAAGCCTATGAAAAAACAATTATTAATCAAATCGATTGCTCTTGTTATTGCATTGTTCGCATTGACACCAATGTCCAAAGCACAAGAGTTGGACTATATCGAGATTGCACCCAACAATCTGGCGAGTATCGGTATTAATTGCAAAACCTACTCACAGGAGATTTACACTGCTGAAGAGATGGGCAACGAAACCAACCTACTATATGCCCTCATCCTCAACCGCATCAACAGTTCGACTTCTCCCACAAACACGGTGGTGCGCAATATGCGTATCTATTTGGGCCACCGTTCTACCTCCACTTTCAGCAACGAGAACGACTGGACACCCATGAGTGACCTTACAAAGGTCTTTGGTGGCGAGGTGACATTTGTCCCTGGCATGCAATGGGATACCATAGTCTTCGATCAACCCTTCTTCTACAGCCCCATCGAAGGCAATCTGGTCCTTGTTATCGAAGACAACAGTCCGGAGCTGCTCCAGAACGTGCTTCATATCCAGTCGCATGTCGTTAGCGACCATAGCAATGTGCTTGCTTATAAGGAAAGTGGCGTCACAGACATGTTCCCATGGACGATTACCAATTCATCTGCTACACTCGGTTACTTTAGACATAATGTCCGCTTCATGGTTGTCGAACCTCCAGCCAGACCCTATTCGGAACATAATACGACAATAAGCGAGTCGTTCTCAACCAACTATAGAGATGTAGAGGTCGACTGGCGTCTGATAAACGAACAGGGATGCTATTGGAATGTCGCCAATTCTTGCGCCACCGTGGTCAACACTACAGGCGAAGAACATGCCAACTCCATTGAGTCGCCTTTCCTCATGCTCGGCAACGACAACAACTACGGACGTGTCTCTTTCAGGGCAAAAGGTGCGGGTTCAGGATCCTCTATCTCTGTCGAGTTGCGCTGTACGCCCTATTCCGATTGGCGTGTCGCCAAGACCATAACCGGCATTGGCTCTTCATGGAGCGATTATAGCGTCGACCTGACGAGCGGCGAGAAGATGCAGGTAAGGATTGTCGTAACGGGAACCAATTCAGTCTCCATCGACGACATCAGCATAGAGAGCCTGATGCGTAACGCGAACAGCAGCACTACCGAGTGGTATACTTTCATGAGGTTTGTGAACGATGATGGTTCAAGTTATTACGACTATGGTATCGCCAAATTCGACCTCAACACGATGTCCATAACCTCTCGTCTTACGGAGTCAACCCCATACAGCGACGATGTGATGGCTGCCGAGTATGCCGATGGCTATGTCTATTTCATCACCACCTCTCGGTCAGAATCTTATCTCTACCGTATACCCATGAGCAACCCCGATGCCGACCCCGAGAATATTGCTGAACTGGAACGCTATGTCGACTATGTTGATATGGCATACGATAGCATCAACCATATCATGTATACTCTCCATAGGTATGATGGCATCTATACTATCGACTTGGCAACTGGCGAGGAGGAACTCTTCATGTATTTGGACGATGACGAAGAGGGTAGCCTCTCCTGCTTTGCCCTCCAGTCGCCCACCGTCATGTATGGCATGAGCGACTGTGAGAATGCCCGACTGATTCGCCTCGACCTCAACACTCTCTCAATGTCGGTGGTCGCCGAGACGGGATGCGCAATTCACGAAGACATTTCCCAAGGTCTCGCCTTCGACCAGAACAGTGGTGAACTGATATGGATACACAACGGTTCGGCCTACAAGGAATATGGCATTTACTCTATTGATGTCAATACTGGAGTATTCAGCTATCTTGGCAAACTCAACGGTGGCGCCCAGACCAGCAGTCTCTTCATGCTGCCTGTAGAACAGCCGGTAGAAGTACTCTCGACCAGGACTTGGTATGGTAACCTCTACTACAATACTTCATCCTTGTCGCTGATGGAATCCCAGTTTGTCGACTTCACCATGCAGAACTTATCCGACTTCGGCAGTTCGACAGACAACCTGACACCCAACGATCCGCAATATATTTCGGCTGTGCTGGCATCGGCATACGTAAATGATACAATCTATTATGTAACAATGAGTACAACATTGGATGAAGAGACAGCCTTCTTTTCTCTCTACAAGACACCATTCAATGGTGGACATCCCTCTACCGGCACTTTGATTAGACAGTATGATGATGTCTTTTTCACAGGTTTGGCATTCAACCAAGTGGATGGCAAACTCTATGCCATGACCATTATGGACTCGCCCACAAATCCATACACCAGCTTCTGTGAGGTAGACCGTACTACAGGCCATTTGATGGCCCAGCCAACTAATCAGCCATTTAGTTGTCTCGCCATCGACAAATATGGTGTCAACTATACCTACTCTTACGAAGGGGGGGTAGTCGTTTTCTCCAACAACGGAATAACGAATTATTACCCATTGGGCGGAAACAATCTTGACCCATTGTGCTTGTTCATCGATCCCAATACGGACGAGATTTTCTTCACTGTCTCCAATGACTATATATACAAGCTTGTAATCGACGATAATGGCAGTAGCCATGCTGCCCAAATCGGCAATATTGCATACGGAAGAGACATGGGTGTGCTCACAGGTGTGTTCACAACACCACAATCTCAAGCTGTAGACATCGTAGCCGAAAATGTAGGTGTCTGTGTCTATCCAAATCCATCAAGCGACATCGTTAATGTCAGTGCTGACGGAAACATCTCCATGATTCAGATCTACAGCATCAACGGTTCGCTCCAGCGCATCGAAGGCCGCCAGTTTGGTAACAGTGCTTCCATCGATATCAACGGTCTCGCAGCCGGCACCTATCTTATTCGCATCGCTACCGACAAAGGCACAGCGACCAAACGACTCATGGTCAAATAAGAGGTCAGTTGCTAATTGGCTGATGCAGCAATAAAACAAAAAACCTTACAACAAAGAGCGTCGGATGCATTCCGGCGCTCTTTGCTTTTCAATAAGGTGTCTCTTTGACAATCAATCACTTTGGTGAGGGGACGATTATAATTATCGTTTGATTACTTTATGCGTCTCAGTGACAGTGCCCTGTCTTAACTGCAACAGATAAACCCCAGTGGGATAAATGCACAATGACAATTGACTGCCGAACAACGTACCGTGGCAATCCATTCTTCCGTTGTCAATTGTTTTTTTCGCGATGATGCGGCCTGTGGGGCTGAGGACAGTAATGTCGATGGGCGCTGAAGAGGGTGACGCTATCGTGATGACGTCAGTGGTGACGGTTGGGTAGAGGGTGAATAGAGAGTTGCGCTTCGAAACGAGGCCGGTCCATTCGATGCCTAACGGATCAACAGCGGTGGTGTCTGTCGCCGTGGTGTCGGCAGTCTGAAAAGAGATATGCACCTCGGTGGCGGCTATGTCGCTCATGCAATGGCGTGAGGCCACGAGGGTGGCTGCGTAGAGGCCTGTGTCGGGATAGATGTGCATGAGGGTGTCGATAGCCGACGAGGTGACCATCGAACTGTTGTCGCCGAATGACCAAAGGAGACTGTCGGCGTGGCTTGAGAGGTTGATGAATGTAGCAACACTGTCGGTATTGTCAGCCACAAGCATGGCGGAATGGGGCAGGGGGCGAGTCCATTGCGGCAGTGGCAGCGACTCCTCTTCTGACCAAACAATCCTGCTGGCTGTTTGGCGTATGGTGGCAGCCGTCTCGCGGTCGAGTCCTCCATCATAGTTCAGTTCCGCCGGATTGTGGTGGAAAAGCAAGGCATAGAAGGCACAAGCGGCAGCGTATGTGCCTGCAAGCGAGGGATGACTGCCGTCGGAGGCGTAGAGCTCGATGTTGGGGTTTTCGCTCCGCAACATCCGCCACACGAGGCCTACGGGGCATAGCGACGCATCGTTGTCGGCAGCCATCTGGGTGTAGCGCAGGCAGAGCATGCTGTCCATGCCCTCGTAGGTGCCAAGCACAGGGAATTCGGCGGCGTTAATCTGGTCGCCATCCCGCCGCCCCCATGTCATGTAGAACATTGGTTCGGCGCAAGGCGATGCTGCATATATGGCGTCGACAAGCTGAGTGGCATAAGGGAACACCACGGCTTCTACCTGCCAGTCGGGGAAACTCGGATACTGGCTCTGCTCCTGAAGGATGACGGCATCCCATCCGCCCTGTTGTATGAGGGTCATCGACTGATTGCTGCAGTGCTGTTGGAAGGTGCATCCGCCAGGGGTGTTGCTGGTGTGGATAAGCTGGTCGCCGACGCTGGCAGCCATGCTGGCAACCATAGCAGGCAGGTTGTTGGTGTAGGTGTAGCTGTTGCCCACAAACAGCACTTTTTTGCTCTGCTGCGCGTTGGCTGGAATGGCGGCAATGGCGACATAGACAAAATAGGCTGCAAGAAAAGCCTTTTCAGCCTTCCACTTTTTGAGTTTCTTCGTTGACATATACAGCTTATACCATCTGTTCGATGTTCCAGACGAAGGCGCGGATACCGACCTCTTCGTTGCGTTTGTCGAGTTTGCGGACAGCAGTGAGGATGTCGTCGACTTTGTCGTCAGCGACGACGGTCATGATGGCGTTGTTGAGTTCAGGCCATGTGTGGGTACCTCGGTGGGGGTCTCCTGCTTCATGACCGCGACCTTGTACATTCTCCCAAAAGGTGAAGCCACGCACACCGAGCGTGTCGAGCAGATACTCGACGCGCTCGTTGTTGGCTTGGTTATATACTATTAAGATGGATTTCATTTTGTTATTGTTTGATTGTTTGAATGTTTAAATGTTTGAGTGGGCTGACGCATTAATAAGACAGCGTAGCACTCAAACATTCAGGCATTAACACATTCAATCATTTAGATTGATATTCATGAAGACAAATTTCTTGCGTTCCTTCTCCTTCTTTTCGATGTCGCCTTTGCGGTTGAAGATAGCGTAGAGGGTCGGCACGATGAAGAGGGTGACGAAGGTGGAGACGGTGAGACCGCCGATGACGACGAGACCCATGGTGGTCCACATCTCAGAGCCTTCGGCATTAGAGGTGGCCATAGGAATCATACCGAGGATGGTGGTGAAGGCTGTCATGAGGACGGGGCGCAGACGGCTCTGGCCGCTGATGGCTATGGCCTCGTTGAGGGCAATGCCACGCTCGCGCATGAGGTTGATGTAGTCGACAAGGACGATACCGTTTTTCACCACGATACCGATGAGGAGGATCAAGCCGAGAAGACCAATCATGTCGAGGTTGTTGCCGGTGATGAACATCATCAGCACGACACCGCTGATGGCGAAGGGGATGGAGAACATGATGATGAACGGCTTGGCGAAGGACTCGAACTGGGAAGCCATGACGATGTAAACCAGCATGATGATGAGCAAACCGAGAATAAGCATGTCGCGGCTGGACTCTTGCTGGTCTTTGTAGTTGCCGGCGAGTGCATAGTGGATGTCGGCAGGGACGTCCATCTGGTCGATTTCTTTCTGCACGTTCTGAGCCAGTTCTTGTAGCGAGGTGCGGAACGGCATCACGGTGAGGGTGAGGTATCGCTGGCGGTTCTTGCGTTCGATGGTGGGCGGGCACCAGTATTCTTCGACCTTGGCCAGCTCCTCAAGCTTGATGATCTTGCCCGTGGGTGTGGGGATGGAGAGCTGGTTTATGTCGGAGATTGATGAGCGGTATTCCTCGCGGAGACGCACCACGATGTTGTATTCCTCACCGTCCTCCTTGAGGTAGCCGGCAGCCATGCCGTTGACGCGGTTGCGGACATACATGGCCACGGCAGAGCCAGAGAGGCCATGAAGGGCGAGTTTCTGCTTGTCGAACTCAATCTTCAGCTCGGCGCGGTCTTCGTCGCGGCTGATTTTGGTGTCGCGTGCTCCCGGCACGTTTTCTTCTATACGTTTCTTCAGCTCTTGTGTGAACTGGGTCGTCTGGTTGAAGTCGTAGCCATAAACCTCGATGCTGAGAGAGTTGTTGGAACCACCGCCCATCATGCCTCCCTGGTTGACCTGGAATGTCACCAGTTCGGGGTATTCGGCAAAGCAGCGGCGCAACTTCTCCTGCATCTCAAAGATAGTCTCTTCGCGGTCGTACTTCTTGGTGCAACGCACGGTGATGGAAATCTTGTTGTTGGTGGTGGAGTTGAAGAGGGCTGCAAAGCCGGCATCGTCGTTGGAACCTGCCGAGGTGGAGACTACGACGACATCGTCGCCGAGAATGTCGTAGATGTCGTTCTCCATGTGGCGGGCGGTCTTGAGGGTCTCCTCGATGCGGGTTCCGCGTTGCAGTTCGGCGCTGATGCTGATGCTGCCGTTGTCCTGCTCTTTCATGAAGTCGAGGCCGATGGCACCCGATAAGAGCGGGAAGATGGTGACAACGAAGAAGATGAGGGAGATGAGCAAGGTGATGCGTTTGTGGTTCAGGCACCAGCGAAGTATGTTGGCGTAGCCGGCATCGATGGCGTCGAAGGCACGGCTGATGGTGCGATGGTAGAGGTTGCGCTGGTGTTTGGCTTCCCAGGCCTCTTCGTCCTCTTTCTTGAAGAAGAAGGGACGCTCCTTGAGGAGCTTGGAAGAGAGCATGGGTATGAGGGTGATGGCTGCCGTCGTGGAGACGCAAACCACAATGGTGATAATCCAACCCATCTCTTTCATGAAGATACCCATCATGCCAGGCAGCATGGTGAGAGGCACGAAGACGGCGACAAGCACCAGGGTGGTGGCGATGACAGAGGTCCAGACCTCGTTGGTGGCGCAGATTGCAGCTTCGCGGGGATTCTCGCCGCGGTCTATGTGCTTGGAGATGTTCTCCAACACCACGATGGCGTCGTCGACAACCATACCGATGGCGACAGTGAGAGAGGCCAGGGATATGATATTCAGTGAGCTGTCGGCAATGAGCAGGTAGATGAACGAGGTGACTAGCGAGATGGGGATGGTGAGGGCGATGATGATAGTGGAACGCCAGTTGCCGAGGAAGATGAGTACCACCAGCACCACAAAGAGCAGAGCGTAGAAGATGCTGCTGGTGAGGCCGTTGACGGCGTTGATGATCTCTTCGGAGCCGTCGCGGATAAGGGTGGCCTCAATGTCGGGAGGCATTGTTTTCTGAATGCGTTGCATCTCGCTCTTCACCTGTCGGGCAATGGCCACGGTGTTGGCACCGGTCTGCTTCGAGATGATGATACGTGCACCGTCTTGGCGGTTGATTTTCTCGTCGAGCGAGAGGTCTTTGATGGTGTCGCGCACTGTGGCGAGGTCGCGTACAAAGACCTGTTTGCCAGTCATGGTGGTGGTGACGGCGATGTCGGCAATCTCGGAGCTTTCGATGTATTCGCCCTTGACGCGCATCTGGTATTGCTCTTTGCCCATCTTGACGGTACCCGAGGCGAGGTCAAGGTTGTTGGCCGAGATGGCGTTGCCAACCGCCTCGAGGCTGATGCCGTAGGCGTCGAGCTGCTTAGGGTCGAGGTCGATATAGACATAACGCTGCGGCGCACCGCTGACCGTGATGTTGCCGATGCCGTCGATGCGGTTCAATTCGTTGACGACATTGTCCTCGAGGATGCGGTCCAGGCCGGAGTAGCTCTCCTTGGCGGTGAAACCGTATACCATGATGGGCATTGCCGACGAGTTGAGCTTCAGAATCATGGGTCGAGACACACCGTCGGGCAGGTTGTCGTAGAGGAGGTCGACGTATGAACGTATGTCGTTGAGTGACTCGTCGATATCGGAGCCCCACTCGAATTCGAGGGTGACGACGGAGATATTATCCTTCGATGTCGAGGTGATGTTCTTGAGTCCGTCGACCGAGTTGAGTGAGTTTTCGATGATCTTGGTGATGTTGGTCTCGATTTCGCTTGCATTGGCACCGGCATAGGTGGTCATGACGGTGACGTAGGGCGGATCCATTTCGGGCATCTGGTCGATGGGCAGTTTGGAGAGCGAGAAGAGACCGAGGATTATCACGGCAACGAAAATCAGTCCCGTGGTAATCGGTTTATTGATTGCTGTTTTGTAGATAGCCATGTTGTCTGTTTTTTTTTCTAGGTTTTCTAGATTTTCTAGACTGTCTAGATTGTCTAGATTGTCTAGATTGTCTAGATTATCTAGATTGTCTAGAGTTTCTAGATCTTCTAGTCTTAATGATTATTCTACTATCTCAAGTGTGCTGCCGTCGACGAGGCGGGCCTGGCCTGTGACAATTAGGCGGTCGCCTTCCTTGATGTCGCCGGGAACAACGGGGATAATCTCGATTTGGTCGTCGAAGCGCTGACCGAGGGTGACGGCGACGCGGCGGGCGGTATTGCCATCAGCCATAAAGACATAGCGGTCGTTGCTGCCGGTGAGCTTGAGGACGGTCTGGTAGGGGACCACGATGGCATCGATTTCACCAAGCGAAAGGCTGGCTCTCACATACATGCCTGGGCGTATTTTCTCGCCGGGGTTTGGTATGTTTAGTTTAGCCTGGAAGGTGTGGCTGGTAGGGTCGATGGTGGGATAGACAATCTCGATGGTGGCGGGGAAGTTCTTGTCGGGGTAGATGTCGCTCTGGACATTGACCTTCATGCCCTGCTTGACCAGCGGGAAATAGCTTTCGGGGATGTTGATAATGGCCTTCAGACGGCTGATTTGGCAGAGCTGGAGGATGGGGGCTCCGGTGTACATCTCGCCGTCCTCGTAGTTCTTGGCGCTGATGACGCCGCTAAACTGTGCCTTGACGAAGGTGTTCTCTTCCTGGAAGCGTACTGTTTCGACGAGCTGGTCGTAGCCGGCCTTGGTCTGGTCGTAGATTTGTTCGCTGATGCTGCCAGAGGCCTTGAGGGCGGTGACGCGGTCCAGCTCTGTCTTGGTGCTGGCGAGGTTGATGCGGGTGGTGTTGAGCTGGGTCTGGTCCATGCGGACAAGCATACTACCCTTGCTGACGCGGCTGCCCACCTCGACATAGATGTGCTCGATGTGGCCTGTGATGGAGGGTGAGATGTTCATGGTCTCGTAGCCCTCGAGTGTGGAGCTGAGTTCGAGCTGCTTGGCAATACGCTGGCTTTTGATTTCTTGTACCTTTACCTTTTCGGCCTCCTTCTTGACAGTGGAGGCTTCCTTCTGCTCTTTGTTGCCGCCGCAGGATGCCATAACTGCGACTGCTACAAAACAGGTTGCTGCTTTGAGTATTTTGTTCATATATTGAATTGTGAATTGTGAATCGTGAATCGTGAATTGACAAATCCGGGTTATTTCCCGAGCAGGTTTTCGAGTGCCACTTCGGCAGTGACCACGCTCATAACGGCCTGTATGTAATTGCTTTGGGCTGTTATTATGTCGGTGCTGGCGTTGGTGACCTCAAGGTTGGAGGCATGACCGTATTTGTATTTCTCGGCGGTATTGTTGAAGACACGCTGGGTGACCTCGAGGTTGTCTTTCTGTATGAGGTAGCTTTCGATGGCGTTGGCCAGGTCGTAGCAGAGCTGGTTGTACTGCACTCTAAGACCGTCCTCGGCCTGCTGCTTGCTGTTGAGGGCCTCCTGATAGTCGATTTTGGCAGAGCGTATTTTGGCGTAGCGGGTGCCGGTGGTGAAGAGAGGTATGGAGATGCTTGCTCCCACCATATTAGGCGGCGTCATGTTGAAGCCTTCGTCTTTTCCGAAATAGGTTTTGGCACTGTAGGAATAGTAGGCCGAGAGGGTGGGGGTGAAGTCCATCCATGCCATGGTGACGTTTCTCTTTGACAGCTTCTCGTTGTATTGCAAGAGCTGATAGTTGTAGTTGTTGTCGATGGTAAATCCGCCGAGGGAGAGAGATGCCAGGTAATTGAGGTCGAGGACCTCTTCGAGCGAGGTGGTGAGCACCAGCTTGCTGTTGACGTCAGCTCCGAGCTGGAGAATCAGAGAGTTGTAGAGCATCTGAAGTGAGCGGCGGTTGGCATTTATGCTGTTGCGTAGCGATGCTACCTGTACGTGCAGCTTGTCGGCCTGGATTTGTTCTGCTGCGCCGGCAGCGACGCTTTCGAGGGTCGATTTTTCGAGCAGCATAATATTGGCGAGGCTGCTGTCGAGCAGGCCGACAATGTCTTCCATGACGAGGATTGAGACATAGACGTTCCGCACCTGAGAGCGTGTGGTTTGCTCGCTTTGGCGAAGGTTGACATTGATCATGTCGCGGGCAATGTTGTTAAGCATAATGCCCACAATCTGTGCGCCGGTCACAGCCACAGAGGCTGTTATCGAGAATGTTCCGCTGGGGTTCATGGCTATGCCGCCTCCGCCGGAGCTGTTCTCGGTGCTGCTCGAAGGGAGCGAGATAGGGAGAGTCATGCCTCCTATGGTGATGGAATCAGGTATCATCGACATCATGGAGCCACCGCCACCTATGTTCATAGTGTAGCCGCACATGTTCTGATAGTCGAATCCGGCTTTCACCTGGGGTAGCATCGAAGAGATGGTCTGCCAGCGAGTGTATTCGGCTTTCTTCACGTCGAGAGATGCATTCTGCATGCTATAGTTGTGTTCTACAGCATATTGTTGCGCATCGGAGAGGGAGAGGCGTAGGGTGGGTGCCTCTTGGGCTCCAAGGTTTGCGATATGCGCAAAAAATAAAGCGATAGATAGTGATAGAGCAATTTTTTTCACGTCTGTTTATTTTGTTTCAAGTATTTTTTTGAAAAGAGTTTCGTTCTGGTCGTAGCGTTGGATGGCATCAACAGAGAGAAGGCCGCGGAGTACGCTGTAATAAGCTTCGCGTATGCGGCTCATCTGCACCTCGTCGTCTATCGGACAATTGAGACTAAAGACATTGATAATCATGGCAATGGTCTCGACGGTCTGGTTGATGTCGATGTCGGGACGCAGGTAGCCGTTGTCGTTGGCTTTGTTGAGGATCTTGGAAAGAACATCCTTGAAGCGGTCGGAGAAGTTTTTCAGCAGTCGCATGGTGAGCTCGGGGTAGAAGTGCTTGGCATCCCTTAGTATTCGAGCGTAACGCAGACCCTGAACAGTTTCATTGCGAGTGATGTAGAGGGCCATAAGAAATGTATCTTCTGTTTTGTTGATTATCATAAGTCGTTCATTGCCCAGAGTGCGGTACACTTGCGTGATGCACTCAAGGAGTAGCGACTCTTTGTTGTCGAACATCTCATATAGAGTTCGCTTCGAAATATGCAGAGTAGAGGATAGACTGTCCATGGTTACGGCCTTGCAACCATACTCATTGAACATCTGAACAGCAGTTTCGATTACTCTTTTCCTGTTGTCGTCATTCTGCATTGTGGTGTTATGTGTTTGTGACATAATAAACTATGTTGAATTGGTAAATGTCAACCGGTTTGCAAAAATACAAAAACCAAGAAAACTGAAAGAGTTTTCTCGGTTTTATTTGTGGTTAAAAAAACTTAAATAATGTAATGGTTCCTGCAGCTCTATTCTAGGAGGTCTGGGTAGAATGAAGTGATAGTGCAAGCTTGTCGAGCCGACCTGATGGGGCTATTGGGTTGAGACTTAGGAAGTGGTCTACCTCGGCATTGAGGAAATAGATGTTCCGCGAGTTCTTTAGCCTGTAGGCACGCAGGACACCGTTGTTGATCCAGCGGTAGACGGTGGCGCGCGAGATTTTGAGTTTGGCCCGCAGCTCATCTACTGTTATCCATTCGCATGCTCCTGGCTTTTGTCCGTTTTTTGCTTCCAGCTCCTGTTTGGCTATAAATTCTTGTTTGGTCATAACTTTGCATTTTTTTGTTTTCGGCTGCAAAATTATTCCCTGTCAGGTTCATCCTTCAAAACGGTAGACAACCTCTGACTATTATTGCATTTCTTTTTTTAATTAACTTTAAAATAGTTGGTTAATGCCAAAAAAAGAAACAAATATATGCTATAGTTGCGCTATATGTTGCAACAACAAAATGCTACAGTGGCGCAATAGTATGTGTGGAACCGAAAACAACGCCAAAGTGGTGTGCTGTGTGTGTTTTTTTCAGTTATTGCGAAAATAAATGTTATTGCCAACAGCCTAATTCTCTTCTAGTTTGCTCTTGACCAAGAAGGGAGCGTCGTCGGAACGGCCAAAAATGCGGTTGACGACTGCATATTTCTTTTCGTCGCGGTACGAGGAGCGGTGCAGGTTGCTCTGCAGGTGGTTCATTTTCCAGTGCTTTTCGAAAAAGGACCATCGAATATTGGGGTCTACCACATTTTGGAAGCAGCAGACGATGCGTGCTGCCACGGTGACGCCGCACTTGGCGGTGGCACGCAGATTGCTGTCTACAAGTCCTTGGTTTATGAGACGTTGCCAGTAGACAATGGCGGCATCGCAAACCACTGCGTAGTGTCGGCGGTCGTTCTTGATGCGTGCAACGGTGTCGCTGTTGATTGGTTGGTAGGGTTGTTTGCGGTAGGAGATACGAGGGGTGGGCTGCCCATCAAAGGCCGACGCATCGGGTTGATAACCTACGGCAGATGGCGATGCCGTGTTGACAATCATCTTTTGCTGGGAGCGTGCCTTTTCGAATTCCAGTGCTGTGTTGGTCTCTTTAAGCTCCTGCACCAGCTGGCTGTTCTGTTTGGTGATGGTCTCGATTATGCCATACAACTTGTTGTTTTCCTGCTCCTTGCCGCGTAACTGTTTTTCGAGGTTGTTGATCTTTTGTGTCAGCAAATGAATGATGTCGGAATACAACTCGCCGGTCGGTATCGAATCCATACTTGGAAGGGCGGATGCAGGCTCTTGTATGTTCCCAGACTCAATCATTGCTATACTTTTTCGCTATATAATCCCCTCACAAACCAATAATCCCTAAATCAATTTGATGAGGGAATTGTTTGAATAAGAGTGATTTATTGCTTATTATTATTTGGCTTGCAATAGTTTTCTGGATTGCAAAGATACAATAAAAAAACATTTATTGCAAAAATGATTTGAGATTGTCTTAATGTCTGCAATAAATAGTGATGCTTTGCGTTTGCGAAGCAAGAGTTTCAAAGCGACCAATCGTAGTCGATAAAGGCTCTTTGCAAAAAGATGAAGAGATACATATTGACATAGATAAAGCCCTGGAATCCATTGGGTTTTGACCTGCATTGGTTCCAGGGCTTTAGAAGATGGTTGTTTTTTTGGGGAGGAAATGTTGGGCTGTAGCCAACTGTCAACGACTATTCCTCGGGGGCGAACATGGGATCCCAGGCGGGAAGTAGGATGGGTTTCTGCGAGAGGAGAGCCTTGATGTTGGCGGGGATGTATTTATCCTCAAGCACCACGCGGAACATGTACTCGTTGAACCACTCGTTGCTCATAATCAGGTTGCCCTGGTAGCCGTAGTTGGGGCCCCAGCTGTTCTCGACCATCCATTTCAGCGGTTTGCCATCCTTGTCGAGGTCGACGGCGCAGAGGGTCATGGCGTGGCTCGAGCCACTGGCGAAGGTGGCCACGCGCTGCTTTTTGTCCATGCCGAAGCCCTTGTCGCGGTCGAGGAACTTGCCCACGTCACAGCTGAAATACATCATGGTGCTGTCCTTGATGCTGGCTATGCACATGGGGGCAATGTCGCTCATTGGCAGGTTGATATATTTCCAGTTCTGGCCGTCGTAGACGTGGCGGTCGTACTGTATTTCGTACACCTTATAGTATTCGCGTGTGGGGTCGTTCATGACCATGTAGTATTTTGAGAAGTCGGTCTTGGCAAATTTCTCGTAGAACGACATGGGGGTGTATTTTTCGGTGCTGACGATATCGCCCTTGGCGTTGCGCATGGTCCATGTGAACTCGGCAGGTGGCTCACCCATGGTGAGTGCCAGCATGCGGTAGATGACGGCGAGCATCTCGGTCTTGCGGCTGTTCAGCTTCTGAGGGGTCATGCCTTTCTGGGCTGCCAAGTCGCGCAACTCGAGGCCGTATTCGCGCAGCTTGAGCGAGAGCAGGTTGCTGATGCTCGAGGTATTGTTGGTGTTGTAGGTCTCAGGCATGACGTCGCTGGGGACGAGACCGTATTTCTCGACGAGGTTGGCCACGCCGGTGAACTGTCCACCGTCGCCTATGGGGTTCTTGAAGAGCCATTCCACCTCTTGGTCGGTCATGGGTTTCTTGTATGTGTCGATGATGGCCTGCAGGAAGAGGTTGCTCTTCTCAAGCTGGTCGTAGAAGAAGGTGTAGGCCTGCGAGAACTGGAAGTTGTCGGGCAGGTTGTACTTGCGTATGGCCTTGTTGCGCATGACGTTCATGCCGGTGAACATCCAGCAGCGGCCCGAGGACTTCTGGTCGGTGACGGCCTTGGAGACCACGCGGTTCGAGAAATGGGAGTCGAACTTGGTGGCGTTCTCGTAGTTCATTGCCAGCTTGGCGGGACTCTGGGTGACGAGGATGTTGCGCATGGCCTTGTCGCTTGCGCTGTTGCCGTAGCCTTTCTTGATTTGCTGCATCATGTCGGTGCTGATGCCGCCTTGGCCTTGTGCTCCCATCGCGGCCATTGCCAGTGTGAGAGCAAGCATGATTTTCTTCATAATGTATTAATGATTTGATTTGTTTGTTTGCTGAGAATGAAAGAAATGCACCGTCGAAGCGAGACGTTGCGACGGTGCAAAGTTAATAAAAAAAGTTGATATCACAATTCACCTTTTTGCACATTTGGCGCAGATGCCTTTGACGACGTACTCCGTTTCCTCGGGGATGAAGCCGTCGGGTAGCGGCACGGGGGGAATCTTGACATGGGTGAGGCATACGGTGCGGTGGCACAGACGGCATGTCAGATGGACGTGGCCTGTGCAGTGGCGAGTGTCGTCGTGGTGGCAGACACAGTATTTCTGCGAACCGCTCCCGTCGTCGACAGTGTGGAGCAGGTGTGCTTCGCTCAAGAGGGTGAGCGTACGGAAGAGTGTCGACTTGTCGACGGTGGGCATGGCCTGTTCAAGGTCGCTTAGGCTGAATAAGCCGTTGGTGCAATACCGCACCTGCCGCCATATCATGAGGCGGACAGCAGTCACACGGATGCCGGCGTGATGTAGGATGTCTTCGTCGTCTTGGGTATGTAAAGCTTCTTTGTCCATCAATGAAAACAGTTGTTGAGTTTTATGATAACGTTAATGGATGCCAAATATTATTCAACAAGGCCTATTCTCTTTGAAATAATAAAGCAGGATTCACCGCTCCAAACGGATTGTGTATCATAGAGCGTTGAATCCTGCATAAAAAAGTCAGGGATTATCTTCTTATTGTGCGCATGGCGTTGAGGACGGCGAGGACGGTGACTCCCACGTCGGCGAATACCGCCATCCACATGGAAGCTATGCCGAAGGCGGCGAGCAGCAGGACGGCAACCTTCACGCCGATGGCGAAGACAACATTCTGCTTGGCAATGCTCAGCGTCCGGCGCGCCATGTTGATGGCTACCGCTATCTTCGATGGCTTGTCGTCCATGAGCACCACGTCAGCAGCCTCTATGGCGGCATCGCTGCCCAAGCCACCCATGGCGATTCCAACGTCGGCGAGAGCCAGCACAGGAGCATCGTTGATGCCGTCGCCCACAAAAGCGACTTGATTGCTTGAATGCTTGAGTGCTTGATTGTTTGAGTGCTTGAGTTTTTTCATCCAGTCGACTTTGTCGGAGGGGAGGAGCTGGGCGTGGTATTCGTCGATGTTGAGTTTGCGTGCAACTTCCTTTGCCACTTCTTCGCTGTCTCCGGTGAGCATGACGGTGCGTTGTACTCCGATGGCTTTCAGGTCGTCTATCGCTTGCGAGCTGTCGCCCTTTATCTGGTCGTTGATGACGATATGGCCTGCATATTTGCCGTCGATGGCCACATGGATAATGGTGCCTCTCAGCTCGCAGTCATGCCATTCGACACCAATCGTTTTCATCATCTTGGCATTGCCTACAGCAACATTAATTGCAATTCGTTCTCCGTTTTCCGTTTTCCGTTTTCCGTTCAAAATGGTGGCGGTGATGCCTTGTCCCGCAACTTCGGTGACATCGGTCACCTGGCAGCCGTCGGAGGCCTCGTCGGGGAAGGCGTCACGCAGGGCGGCTCCGATGGGATGGGTCGAGAAATGCTCCACATGGGCTGCAAGGTGCAGCAGATGGTGTTCGTCGTACTCTTCCGGATGGACGGCTTCGACGGCAAAGCGGCCGTGCGTGAGCGTGCCGGTCTTGTCGAAGACCACGGTGTCAACCTTGGCGAGGGCATCTATGTAGTTGGCACCCTTGATGAGTATTCCGCGACGCGAGGCTCCGCCTATGCCACCGAAGAACGAGAGTGGCACACTGATTACCAGAGCGCAAGGACAACTCACTACAAGGAACATCAGCGCTCGGTAGAGCCACGTTGTGAATGGGGATGCTGTGATTATAGGTGGCACGATGGCGATAAGGATGGCGGCGAAAACAACGACGGGGGTGTAGATGCGCGCAAAACGGCTGATGAAATTCTCGCTCTTCGACTTGTGCTCGGCGGCATTCTCGACAAGGTCGATAATCTTCGACACGGTGCTTTCTTCGTAGTCTTTGGTGACTCGGGCTTTTACTACTCCGCTGATGTTGACGCATCCTGAAATGATTTCGTCGCCGGCAGCAACCTCGCGCGGCATGCTTTCGCCTGTGAGTGCCATGGTGTTGAGGGCTGTAGAGCCTTCGACAATGACGGCATCTAGCGGCACTTTCTCGCCCGGACGAACAATGATGATGTCACCGATGGCGACTTTTTCGGGTGAGACGACCTTTTCTGCTCCGTCATGCAACACTCTGGCTGTGTCGGGACGGATGTCCATCAGATGAGAGATGCTTTCGCGGCTCTTCCCTTCGGCGTATCCCTCGAAGAGTTCGCCAACCTGGAAGAAGAGCATGACGAAGACCGCCTCGGGGAACTCGGTCTCGGCGCCAGGCATGAAGCCGATGGCGAGAGCGCCTATGGTGGCTATGGACATGAGGAAATGCTCGTTGAAGACCTCGCCGTGGACTATGCCCTCGGCAGCTTCTTTCAGGGTTCCGAAGCCGACGAGGAGGTATGGGACAAGGTATACGAGCAACATCTGCCATATAGGCAGGGAACAGGTATGCTCGATAAGCACGGCGACACCTAGAAGCACTGCGGCGGCAATAATGATTGCAATTTGGCGCTTGGGCGACTCATCGTGATGGTGTTCATGATGGTGTTCATGATGGTGTTCGTGATGATGCTCATGGTGTTGTTCATGATGCTCATGCTCATGATGATGATCATGGTGTTTATGATGATGTTCACAGCAGCACTCATTGTGCTCGTGATTTTCAGTAATGTGATGTTTATGTGACATGGTATTGATTATTTTACTCGAAGTTATTGAAATTGTTGGGTTAACTCGAGGCTATCGAATTGGTTCTTTAATTGTTTGATTTATAGTTTTGTTTAGTGATTATTTAACAATTCTGTTTCTTGTTTTCCGAATGCAAAAGTAGGGTGCCGTTCTCGCAACTGGGTTGCAAATATCTTTTTTACTCTTTATTATCAATGAAAAGTTGTATTTTTGCAACTTGAAAAAGGATACCTATGAAGCACATTATAGCTATTATTTTGTTGGTTCTGCTTTTCTCCGCATGTGGGAGCAGAGTCAGGATAATCTCGCTCACTGTTGAGGGACAGGATGGGTCGATGCCTTTGGCTACAAATGAGCCGAGGTTCAGCTGGTGTTATGAAGCATCTGTTGACGATGTCGTACAGACGGACTACCGCATCATCGTGGCCAGCAGCGAAGAGAACGCTAAGAGGGGCATCGGAGATTTGTGGGACTCAAAGGAATGTTTGAATGCTTCAATGTCTATTCCTTACGAGGGTAAGGCGTTGAAGAGTAGAGACCGTTGCTGGTGGAGGGTGTATACCACTGTCACTTACGGCAGCCACAACAAGAAGAAAAGGCTCGAAAGCGATGTGCAATACTTTGAGATAAGCCTCCTCTCGCCCGATGACTGGAAGGCTCACTGGATAGGTCGCGACTTCGACGATGATGATGTGAACGGGCACACAGTAGTTGCCGCACGCTATCTGCGCAAGGAGTTTCCTCTGCGAAAGGATATCAACAGGGCTAGATTGTATATCAGTGGTTTGGGTGTCTATTCCGCCTTTATTAACGGCAAGGAGGTGGCACCAGACGCGCTACTGAAACCGGCACTCAGCGACTATACGCGACGCATTTATTTCAATGCATACGATGTTACCGAATTCCTCTGCGAAGGAGATGAGAACGCTGTTGGAGTCATCCTTGCCCCCGGGCGTTTCACCACGGTGCGGCATGATACCAGCTATCTGGAATGGTGCGGCATAAACCATGCTGCACACTATGGTCTGCCGCAACTGCTGATGCAGTTGGAGGTTACCTACAAGGACGGAACCGTTGACACGATAATAAGCGACGGCAGTTGGAAGATTACCAATCGCGGCCCCATCCGCAAGGCTAACGAGTTCGACGGTGAGACCTACGACGCCCGCCTTGAATTAGGAGGTGCGGCATTCCTGCCGCACTACGATGACCGCGACTGGTTCCCCGTAGTCGATAACTATGACCGACAAAACATGTACCGCGAGGACATCTACAACCCCCGCCATCGTGCCGACAATGGCGAGTGGCCCGTGGCCAGCCTTTCAACATATCAACGTATAAACATATCAACATATAATCGTCCCGACCCGATGCAGCTCCTTACGCCGCAGCCCAACCCCAACATCAAGGTGCAGCACGAATTGAAGCCAGTGGCTATGTACCAGAAGGGAGACAAATGGATTCTCGATATGGGGCAGAATATGGTGGGGAGTTTGGAATTCTTTAATAGGATATTGCATGATTGTGAGAGTGGAGATACCATAACGTTCCGTTATGCTGAGTTGCTCAATGCCGACAGCACGCTGTATACAGATAATTTACGCAGCGCCGAATGTACGGATAGATATATCGTTGGAAAAGATACACCGACGCTGAAAGCGTCGGGCTCCTTGCGTGAAGGGAAATTCAGTTTTCAATTCACTTACCACGGATTTCGATATGTGGAGATAACGGGATTAAAGTGTGATGCAGGCGAGACGCCTGCACTCCAAAATTTCATGGGATTGGTGATGTACGACGAGATGCCGATGATTGGCAGCTTCGAGTGCTCGAATGAGATTATCAATGCGGTTTATCGCAATGCCACGTGGGGCATCCGAGGCAACTACCGCTCCATGCCCACCGACTGCCCACAGCGCGACGAGCGTATGGGCTGGACGGGTGACCGCACAACAGGATGCTACGGCGAGAGCTACATCTTCGACAACCACCTACTCTATTCCAAGTGGCTGCAGGATTTCGCCGACAGTCAGTTCGAAAACGGTTCCCTGCCCGACGTGGTGCCCGCCTATTGGCGCAACTACACCGACAACATGACATGGCCTGGAGCCTTCATCACCGTTGCCGATATGGTTTGGCAGCGTTTTGGCGACATCCGTCCCATAGAAAAGCATTATGACGCGATGAAACGCTGGATGCTACACATGAAGAAGTATTATTTGAAAGACGGCATCCTAATTCGCGACACCTACGGCGACTGGTGCGTGCCGCCCGAGAGTCCGGAGCTGATACATACCAAGGACACTAACCGCATGACGTGGCCTGCTAATCTATCGACGCCGTACTATTATCATCTTTGCGATATTATGGTTGACTTTGCCTATCATCTTGGGCTCTACGATGATATGCATTATTTCGGCAATCTGGCTGACAGCGTATGCTTGGCCTACAATGCCCGTTACCTCGACACCATCACCGGCCGATACGATCACAACACCGTCACCGCCAACCTTCTGCCGCTGGCCTTCGGCATGGTACAAGGTCCTGTGGACCGCGTAGAGCTGATTGTGCGTGGCAGCCCCGTCCTTCATCATTACAATCAATCAAGCATTAGTCAAAAGGTTCTCGCAAACATTATCGACAAGACCGAGCGTGACTTTGGCGGTCATGTCTCCACGGGCGTTGTAGGCATTCAGCACCTTATGCGTACCCTCACGGAACATGGGCGCGGCGACCTGGCGCTAAAAATCGCCACCGACACCACCTACCCCAGCTGGGGCTATATGGTGAAACGAGGAGCCACCACTATCTGGGAGCTATGGAACGGTGACACCGGCGACCCCTCGATGAACTCAGGCAATCACGTGATGCTCCTCGGCGACCTTATTATATGGTATTACGAATACCTTGCCGGCATTCGTACAATCAAACTTGACAATAACTCCTTTATACTGAAGCCTTACATTATTGATGGGCTTGATTATGTCAACTGCTCCTACAACTCGGTGCTGGGCCGCATAGAGAGCAACTGGCGCCGCAACGGCAACCGCTTCGAGTGGGACATCCTCATCCCGCCCAACACCACGGCCACGGTGATGGTGCCCACTAGCCATCATGGCTGGGAGAACCGTACCCTTGGCAGCGGCCGCCACCACCTCACCAGCGTTTTTAACGAATAACGGACACAAATCATTAACGCCCACTACTAGATTTTAACCCAAAGACTATTGCGTACCTATAGGCACGCAAGGTATGGCTTTCGGCAGAAAAGCGACAAAAGAAAGGCGGTCTTCAGTTTTTGAGGGCCGCCTTTCATATTTCCGTCGAGAGCGCAAAAAAAAATGCCTGGAAAGAGACAGGCCTCATAGTGCTTGAGGTCACAGTCATAAGGTTTTACATCTTAATATTCAGATGGTTGTTTGTTTTTGTAGTCGAAAAAATAGCAAAAATTATGTTGAATAATAGCACGCGAACTAAAAAAAACAATAAAAAAATGGGTCTAATATGAGTCTAATATGGGTCTAATAAAAGTCTAATTGGATAAAATGGTTCTGTGTGTTGTTTAATTTTGCTATACTTTGAATGCGTGGCCAATAATAATTATGGGTCTGTGTATGAATCAATTTTTTTTTGTAAATTTGCAACGTCAAAATAAAGATAGAAAGTACATTGCAAGTGGGTGAAAAAGAGAAAAAAATAGATACCATTGTCAGTGAGAAATACGACAGATATCGGAAAAATAATTTATTAATCCTTTGATACATAAACAACATGCTTAAACGATTCTTTGCAATTTTGGCTGTAGCAGCAATGGCGGCGATGGCTTTCGTCGGCTGCAGCAAGGACAAGGACACAGACAATCTCGCCGATAAGATTGTCGGCAAGTGGATTACGACAGATTTCGATGGCACGTTAAGTGAACTAAACGATTTAAAACAATGAGAAGGTTAATGCAATGGGTGCTGGCCGCCATCCCTGCCCTCTTTGGCGTGATGTTTTTCGTGTCGTGCAGCCATAAGGATAATACGGATAGCCCACAGGTGTATGCGGCGGACGTTCCGCTGGTAATACTCGACACTGACATCGGCTCATCGACCGACGACCTGTTTGCACTGGAGATGCTCTATCGCTATGAGGAACAGGGACGATGCCGGCTGCTGGGTGTAGTGGTGGACCGTGAGGGCGAACAGAACTCCGCGTTTACAGATGTGATGAATACATACTTTGGCCATAGTGACATACCCATCGGTCTCGTCCGCAATGGCATCGATAATCCTGTGGTGTGGATAGATTATGCGCATGTGGCCTATATGCAGGATGCCAGCGGACAGCCCATGTTCCGCCGCACCGTCAATGACTATAGCGCGTTGCCCGACGGCTGGCAGCTCTACCGCCAGCTTTTAGCCACGCAGCCTGACCACTCGGTAAGCATCGTATGTACGGGCTTCCTCACCTGTCTGGCACAGTTGCTGCAGTCGAGAGGCGATGGATATTCGCCGCTCAGCGGTGTCGAATTGGTGCGCCAGAAAGTGAAGTGCATCTATATGCAGGGCGGTGTGTTCGGCGAGGCCGAGGAACCGGATTTCAACTTCGCACAAGGGGCCGACTTCGCGTTAGAGTTCTTCCGCCTCTGGCCCACGGAGGTAGACATGGTGTTCTCGCCGATGGAGGTTGGGCAAATGGTGGAGTACACTCCGAAACAAGTCGTCGGCGATGTGTCGTGGACAGACGCGCACCCCATAAAACAGGTGTATATGACCTGCAACTGCAACACGGGGCAGCGCATGTGGGACGTAATGCCGACCGTCCAGGCTGTGGATGGCGACGCCCTCTTCACGCTCTCCGGACGCGGCACCGTTACCCTCACCCCCGAATGTGCCACCATCTTCTCATCCTCGGAAACCGGCAATTGCCGCTATCAGATAGCGGGCGACACCGCATGGGCAGCTTCCATGCTGGAGAAAATCAGAACGTTTAATAAAATGCACTAACAATCAGTGGTTTAATCTAATAATCATTTCAACTTTTTTGTTTTATTTAAAAAAAGCACAAAATAGCAGAAGATTCTAGAAAAAAAGAACAATAATGTAAGGATTTTTGGACTTGGTCGTCAAATGTAGCAAAAACAATCAAATGAAAAGCGAAAAAGAAAGGCAATTTGAAGAACTGGTGAAACAGTACAAGCGGACAATCTACTCGGTTTGTTACATGTTCTCCAGCGACACGGAGGAGGTCAACGACCTCTTTCAGGATGTTCTTGTCAGGTTGTGGCTGGGTTTCGACCAATTCGGGAACCAGAGTGGCGTGAACACATGGGTATACCGCGTGGCTCTCAATACGGCCATCAACAGCGACAAAAGGGCTAAACGCCGTCCGCAGACCGTTCCGCTCAGTTCCGACATCGACCCCTACGACCCTCAGGACAGCTCGCTCGAACAGGTACGCCAGCTCCATGCGCTTATCAACCAGCTCGACGTGATGGACCGCGGACTTGTGTTGCTGTGGCTGGAGGGCATCGGATACGATGAGATTGCTGCCATCATGGGCATCAGCGTTGCCAATGTCGGAATCAAGCTGCACCGAATCAAGGAGAAATTGATTCTGAAATCAAATTCCATTAACCATTAAACCTTACATTTTTATGTCACAAGAGAATCACAATCAGGAAAAGGAACTCTGCAACCTGCAGGAGCAGTATCAGTCGCTCCAGGAGAAGCTGGGTCAGCAGGAAATCGTCAACGACAATCGGATTCATGAAATGATACAAGCTAGCACGACAGGCTTCAAGCGCCGCAATGCGGAAATCATCCTCACATACGGACTGTTGGCCGCCACCGCATGCTGGGTATGGTATAGCCTTGACCTCCGTTTGCCATTCTTGATAATATCGTTATTGCTTTTTGCGCTGATTGGCTTCTTTGAGTGGTATAGCTGTCGAAGGATTTTGAAGATAAACATAGAAGATTCAGATGTTCAAACACTTGTCCAGAAGATGGAGAAAGCAAGCACACGATTCTCGTTGTTATGGATTACGGGTGTTTTTGCTCTGTGCCTTTGGATGATGCTGATTATCTCAGGAATTGGTGAAAAACTGGATGTTACCGACCTGAGGAGTTCGTTCGCAATGATAGCCGCCATCCTTGTGCTTTCCATTGTATTGATAATATGCAATATTAGCCGTCTTGCAGCGCTAAGCGACGAATTGGTGGCAAAGACCACGCGACTGGAAAAAACAGCAACGCCACCTTCCTATCGTCGCAGTGTTGCCTACTGGATAGGTATCGCCATGCTTACATTGAGCCTCATCGGACTAGTTTTCAAGCTGATGCATTGGCCGTTCGGTTCCCTTCTCTTTATGTCGGTGGGTCTTGTGGGGCCGGTCTATGTCATACTTACAGCAGTCTATCTGTTGCGCCTCCATCCCAAAAAACATATCGTAATTGTTATTGCCGCAATAGTGGGTCTGTTCCTTGTCATTGATATGGTATTCAAACTGATGCATTGGCCTTTCGGAGGCATTCAAGTTCTCATTGTCCTTCCTTTTATCCTCATTGCAATCCTTGTCAGTAACATTACGTTGAAAAAACATTTAAAAAAATAAATAATCGATTATGAAACAATTAACGAAAGTGATTTTGCTTGCCGTCATTCTGGCTTTTGTACAAGGGGCGACGGCTCAGGAATTGAAGGTTATATCGTTCAATATCCGCTACAACTCATGGGACAACATAGACGGCGAGAACGGATGGCCAAACCGCAAGGCAGCAGTGGCGAAAATGATTAACGAGGAGCGACCCGCCGCCATTGGGCTACAGGAAGCGTTGATTGACCAGCTGCTATACCTCGACAGTATGCTTGTTGGATACAAGCGTGTTGGAGTGGGACGCGACGACGGCATAATAAAGGGAGAATTCATGGCCATCTATTATGACACAACGCGAATCAAGATGCTGGCTGTTTCGACCAAATGGCTCAGCGAGACGCCCAGAAAGCCTTCGTTGGGATGGGATGCTGCCTGTCGTCGCACGGTCACGGTGGCCTATATGGAGGAGCTCCAGTCGGGGAAGAGGTTCTGTTATATGAACACGCATCTTGACCATGTGGGCAAGATGGCACGCGACGAAGGTGCGAGGATGATAGCGGAGATGGCGCCTGAGGGTCAGCCGGTAATAATTGGAGGCGACATGAATTCAACCATCGATGATCCGATTTTCAAGCATTTTTACGACTATGGCTTTAAAGCAGCCAGAGAGATGACGAGCAACACCAGCCATAAGGATACCTATACAGGTTTTGGCAAGGACAAGCCTTCGTTGATTGACCACTTCTTCGTTCGCGGTCTAAAAGTGGAGAGTTTCATCACCCTTGATGGCGACTACGGAGTACCTTATATTTCCGATCATTACCCGATAGAGATGGTTATTGAGTTTAATAATTATTGAACCTTGATTTTCGCCACAAATCCCCCACCGGGAGCCATGTGGATTGTCATGACCGGCAAGACCGCTTCGGGCGTTTCGTGTCGGTAGTCACTACCCTGGCGATGTGCATTGATACCATCGGTGTACAGTTCAATGTTGCTGATGTTAAGGGAGATAAGCGGTAGTACAATATCCACATCTCTGGCCGTCCAGTTGGTGATTCCGCCGATGTACCAGGTGTTGCCTTTGCGGCGGGCGGTGACTATGTATTCGCCCACCTCGCCTTGAAGGATGCGCGTCTCGTCCCATACCGTCGGTATCTCAGCCACAAAGCGGGTGTAGTCGGGTTCGCGGTCGTAGTGGTCGGGCGAGTCGCATAGCATGTTGAGCGGTGATTCGAGGACGATGTAGAGAGCAAGCTGGTGGCAGCGGGTTCCCTGGCTCATGGGTTGCATCCAGCAGGGGTTGTAGTTCCAGCGTCCGCCGTTGAGCATGGCGCCCTGCGTGTAGTCCATCGGGCCTGCGGCTTGGCGGATGAAAGGAATCTCGCAATCGTAACGCATCTGGTCGACGGAGGTGGGAGCCCACTTCATCTGTTCGAGGCCGAAGACGCCTTCGAAGTTGAGCACGTTGGGATATGTTCGGTTGAGACCGGCGGGCTTGAATGCACCGTGGAAGTCGACGATGAGGTGGTACTTGGCGCAGGTCTCGGCGGCGCGACGGTAGAAGTCGGTGACCAATTGGTCGTCGCGATCCATGAAGTCTATCTTGAAGCCCTTGACACCCATCTCGCTGTAGTGCTTGCAGACCCGCTCCATGTCGCGGTCGAAAGCATAGTATCCAGCCCAAAGGATGATGCCGACATTGCGTTCGCGGGCATAGTTGACAATCATGGGAAGGTCTATCTCAGGCACCACCTGGAAGAGGTCGGCTTGCTTGTTTACTGCCCAGCCCTCGTCGAGGATGACGTACTCAATGCCATACTTAGAGGCGAAGTCGATGTAGTGCTTGTAGGTGTCGTTGTTGAAGCCCGCCTCGAAGTCGACGCCAGTGATATTGAGGCAGTTCCACCATTCCCAAGCCACCTTGCCGGGCTTGATCCAGCTGATGTCGTCCAGACGGGAAGGCTCACCGAGGAGATAGCTCATGTTGTTCATTGCTATATCAGTTGCCGTACCGACCATCATGATGCGCCAAGGGAAGTGCTTCGTGTTGTCCATTTCGGCGATATAGTCCTCACGTTCCTTGACAAGAAGCTGCAGGTTGTTGTGTCCGCCCTGCTCCACACGCTTGGGAAGCGGAGCATGCTCCCCGACTAGGATTGCATGGTTGTTTGATTGCTTGATTGTATGAGAGGTGGATTTGAGATAGAGGCCGGGGTAGTCGGATAGGGAGGATTCGGTGATGCAGATTTTCAGTCCGTTAGGTGCATGAACCATCAAGGGAAGGAAACAAAGACGTCGAGTATCTAATTGGGAGAGAGGGATTGTTTTGTACTGGTTCTCAAACGAAGACTGGTATTGGGATGCATGGTTTGTCGAGTCGAAATTGGAGACGTATGCAGCCGAGGTTGTCCAGTCGCCGGGGAAATGGTATTCAACAGTTTCCTTGTTCACTTTCATTGGTTTGCCATCCCACACGAAACGGTAGGCGATGCCTTCGTTGTAGGCACGGAAGACGAGGCATATATCCTTTGATAGGTTCAGGGTCAGCTCGTTGTAGTGGTCGTGCATTGTTGCTTGGCGCGAGAAGGGCGAAGATATGGTCTCGTTGACGCTGCGGCGAGAGATTTTTATGTGCGGCAGGAATGCCGCACCACCTAGGTCGAGTCCAATGGAGGAGGGGAGCAGGAGGGTGTCGTTATCGACCACTAGGTTATAGGTGATGGTATTGTCGATAGAGGCGATAGTCGTTTTAAGGCGTCCGTCGGGGGAGAACAGGGTATAACTCTTCTCTTTGGCTGATGCGGAAAGGACTAAAAATAAGGTTATTAGTACGATGAATATTTTTTTCATTTGATTTTGAATAGGCCGTTGTAGCGGAGGAAAAAGGAAAAGATGAAGTCGTTGGTTTTGAGGTCGATGTCGTGGAGTGCGTCGACTTTAAGACCTAGGGCGATGCCTTTGAAGGAGTGTTCGAAGGAGAGGGTGTAGGTCAGCAGGTTGCGGAGGTCTGGGTTGAATGCTTGAGTGTTTGATTGTTTGATTGCTTGAGTATTGACTGTGAAGGGGATGTGTTGGAGGGAGTAGTTGTTTATCGACCAGAAGAGGGGGCTACCCAAGGCACTGAAATAGTGGTCGCCGTGCCAGAAGCCGAGGGAGGTGAAAATTGAAAATTGAGAATTGGGATTCAAGCGTGACCAGCAATATGAGATGCTTGGATAGAAGGCTTTGCCGCCGTGGTCGACTTTGTTGTCGAGGTGGTAGAAATAAAAAGGTAAGTCGAGAGCAAAAAAGTTAATACTCTTCTCCTTGTGTTTGAATGAGTATTCGAAACGCAGTCCCACCTTTTCATTGAAAGTGGTCACAGTATTGGTGTCGATAGTCTTGACCTCTCCGCCGCGATGGGATGCCATGAAATGGACAGGAAGAAAGGCAATAAAGTGTCTTGAAAATAGGGTTGAAGGTGTCGTATTGTCGCGGTTTTGATAAGCGAAGTGGAGCAATACAAATTCATGGCGGCTGCCCATGGTGAAGAGTTCTTGGTCGGGAGTCCAGGGGACGAGGTAGTGGGTCCAGTCGAGCCATGTTTCGCTGTTCCAGATTCTTGTGTCGGTTAGAATCTGGATGCCGTCCTCCTGGTAGTTGAAGATGTGTCGTGCGGGGTCGATGACAGGGGCTGGTAGTTGGTGTAAGGGTGTAAGGGTGTAAGGGTGTAGTGTTTCCCGTTCTCCGTTCTCCGTTCTCCGTTCTCCGTTTAAGAGGGTACCAGCGACGAACGACAGCCAAGGCACAGGAGTATAGAGCAGGGAGAGCGAGGGCCGCAGCAAGTAAAGTGAGTCCATGCCGGCAAAGAGTATGGAGTTGAAACCTACGCGCAGTTGTGCCCTCTCGTTGATGTCATAGACGAGGGTGGGGGAAAGGCGGAAACCGGTGACGGTGAAGCCTTTGGCAAAAGGCGTTCCGTATTCGGCGTCATAGAAAAAGCCTTCAGCGTCGACGTGAACTGTGAGATGAGAATTGCTATCGGAGACCTGAGACCTGGAGAGCAGGGGAAAAAGTGCAAAGAATGCTATTGCCAAAATTGTTTTTTTCATTTTGCAAAACTACGAATTTTCTTTTAATGAAGCATAAAACAACATCTTTTTCACGGCATAATCTCTCTTTTTATATACAAGAATACAGCCTTTATTATCGGTAAATTAGTCAGTTGTATTTCTTGTATTTTTTTGTTTTCGCTATTCCGAAGTTTTTTGCTATTTTTGCACGAAATTTTATTATTATGTTTACAGATACCACAAAATTCATTGGCGAGGGCTTAACATATGACGATGTCCTCCTTGTTCCCAGCTACTCTGATGTTCTTCCGCGCGAGGTGAAGGTCTCATCACGCTTCTCGCGCAATATCACACTTAACATCCCTATGGTTAGTGCAGCCATGGACACGGTTACGGAAGCCGCTATGGCAATCGGCATGGCGCAGGAGGGTGGTATCGGAGTGCTGCACAAGAACATGTCCATTGAGTGTCAGGCCAATGAGGTGCGCAAGGTGAAGCGTTCCGAGAACGGCATGATTGTCGACCCCGTGACGTTGGGCAAAGATGCCTTGGTGAAGGATGCGCTGAGCCTGATGCATGAATACCATATCGGTGGCATACCCATCGTTGATGGCAACAAGATGCTCATAGGCATGGTCACGAACCGCGACCTTCGTTTCGAGCGTAATATGAGCCGTCCGCTCAGCGAGATAATGATAACTGACCTTGTCACCACCCATGAGGGGACTACCTTTGAAGAGGCGACCTACATACTGCAGGAACACAGGATAGAGAAGCTGCCGGTAGTGAACGACAAGGGGCAGTTTGTAGGCCTTATCACCTATAGCGACATCATGAAAAACAAGGAGCATCCCATGGCATGCAAGGACAGCAACGGCCGTTTGCGCGTGGCTGCCGGCGTGGGTATCACTGTCGACATGATGGAGCGTGTCGACGCCCTGGTCGAGGCTGGCGTCGACGCCATAGTTATCGACACCGCCCACGGACACAGCATCCGCGTGGTTGAGGCCCTGAAGACCGTCAAGAGCAAGTATCCTAATCTTGATGTGGTGGTGGGCAACATAGCCACAGGCGAGGCCGCCATCATGCTGGCCGAGGCTGGCGCCGATGCCGTCAAGGTGGGTATCGGACCTGGAAGCATCTGCTCCACACGCATCATCGCCGGTATCGGTGTGCCGCAGCTCACGGCAGTCTGCGAGGTCGCCGGTGCCTTGAAACAGGGCGGCTTCGACATACCGCTCATCGCCGACGGCGGCATACGCTACAGCGGCGACATCGTCAAGGCCATCGCTGCCGGAGCCAGCAGCATCATGATAGGTTCGCTGGTCGCCGGCGTCGACGAAGCTCCAGGTGAGACCATCATCTTCGAGGGCCGCAAGTTCAAGTCCTATCGCGGCATGGGCTCGCTCGAGGCCATGCAGAGCGGATCGAAGGACCGCTACTTCCAGGACAAGGAGACCGACGCCAAGAAGCTTGTCCCCGAAGGCGTTGTGGGCCGCGTGCCTTACAAAGGAACCCTTAACGAGGTACTCTACCAGCTCGTCGGTGGTCTGAAAGCCGGCATGGGCTACACAGGCTCGAAAGATATAGCCACGCTGCAGAATGCCAAGTTCATCCGCATTACTGCCGCCGGCCGCGCCGAAAGCCATCCCCACGACATCGCCATCACCAGAGAGGCTCCAAACTACTCGAGATAATTGACCATAGAGAATTGATAATCAAAAGAAATAAATGAAAAAAATATTTGTCTGTTTGTTTTTGCTGGGTCTGGCGTTGAGCCTTAATGCACAGAAAAATGACGACCCGGTGATTTTTGAAATAAACGGAAAGAAGATTCAGAAGTCGGAATTCATGCGAGACTTCTTGAAGTCGATAGGCAAAGACCCCAAGGCAGCCCCCACTGCATGCACATTCGAGAAACGCCAGGCACTGGATGAGTATGTGCAACTCTTTGTCAACTACCACACTAAGCTTGAGGATGCTTACGCCAATGGCTTTGACACCATGTCGTCGATGCTCAACGAACTGGAGGGATACCGCAAAGAGTTGGCAGCACCCTATCTGATTGACTCGGCAACACTTGACCGCATTATGATGGAGGCCTACGAGCGTAACCACTACGCGCTGACAGCTGCCCACATCTATGTGCCGCTGGGACATGTGCCTACACCCGAAGATACCCTCAAGGCTTACAACAAGATACAGGAATACTCACGCCGTTTGGAGGCTAAAGAGGACTTCTTCGCGCTGGCACTTGAACAGGCAGTCCTGTCGGCAAAGGCCCAGGGGCTGGAGAAGAACGACCCCCGCGCCAAGGACGACGGCCGTTTAGGCAATTTCACCGTCTTCGATATGGTGTACCCCTTCGAGTCGGCAGCCTATGGCCTGAAGGTGGGCGAGGTGTCGAAACCTATCCGCACCAATTTTGGCTACCATATCATCAAGCTCCTCAACAAGGTTCCCTATTTCGGGAAGAGTACTTTCCAGCACATCTGGATTGCCGAAAATGTGAGCGACTCGCTCTCGGCAAAACGCAGCATAAATGAGGCATACTCATTGTTGCAGGAAGGCAACTCCTTCGAGACGGTGTGCCGCAACTACTCTGACGACAAAAGTTCTTCGCAGAACGGAGGACTGCTTGCCGACATGGCAATCCGCCAAATACCGCCGGAGTACATGGATGCACTCTCCTCCCTGTCGAGGGGTGGAATATCGAAGCCCTTCAAGACCCGTTACGGATGGCATATCGTCAAGCTCATCTCGCGCGACAGTCTGGCTTCATACGAAGAGATGAAGCCCTACTATCGTCAGAAGATGTCGCGCGACAGCCGTAGCAGCAAGCCCCGCGAGGCCTTCGTGGAACAAAGCAAAGTGAGATACAACTTCCGCGATTTCACCACTATGTATGAGAACGACGGCAAGGCCAAGAAAGGCAAGAAGGCAGTGCAGGGTGCGCCGTTGGCATCGCTCGACGAATGCCTTGCAGCACTCAACGACTCGGTGTTCAGCAAGGAATGGCGTTACGAGGAGGGTATGGTTAAGGACATGCGCCCGTTGTTCGCCGTTGGCGACAAGAGCTATACCGCCGTCGATTTCCTGAAATTCATCGAAGAGCATCAGCGTGTGGAAAGCAAGATGATGCTCAACAATTACCTTGAAGACCGTTATCGCAACTTCATCAACGACAAGGTTTTCGAGTATGCCGACAGACATCTTGAATCGGTGCACCCCGAGTTCAAGGAGCTTATGGATGAGTATCGCAATGGTTTGATGATTTTCTCATATAATGATGCCAATGTTTGGTCGAAGGCAGTGCGTGACTCTGTCGGACTGGCACAGTTCTATGCCGACAATGTGGGTACGCACAGCATCGACAACGAGAGCGATGCACCCTATTTCATGGGCGAATGTGTTGACATGAAGGTTTTTGCTATTGGCGACAGCGCATGGCTGAAGCCAGACAAAGCCTTGAAGATTGTAGAGAAGGGCTCGAAGCCAGGGGCTTCGGACGGCGCTATTGTCACCAAGCTGGAGAAGTCGCTGAAGGTGGATTCGGTCAACGTACATTATGAGGCTAATATTGTTGAGGTGGAGCGTCAGACCATCCTCGGCAAGAATCAGCTGAAGAAGGGCATCTATGTCGTCCCACAGAAGCATGGTTATAAGATTGTGCGTGTCGACAATATGCTCAATCCCAGACCTAAGACACTCCTTGAGGCTCGTGGTTTCTATATCAATGACTACCAGAATTACCTCGAGAAGAAACTTTGCAATGACCTCCGCAAGAAATACAATGTAGTGATACACCAGGATGTTATTGACGAGATTACTTATTAGTGAATGGTGAATCAACGTATCAACAATTCCAATCATCCGAAAATCCAATCATCCGAAAATCAACAAGTGAAAAAGTTTTTTTTGATTCTTTCTTTTCTTAGTGTTGTCTCTTTTGCGGCAGCACAAAACGAGCCTGTTATTGACAAGGTCGTGGCTGTCATAGGCAAAAACATGATCAAGCTCTCAGATGTCGAGAATGGCTATGTGGCTATCCGTGTCCGTCAGGGTTATGAGAATGCGTTTGAAAACCGCTGCAACATCCTTGAAGGATTGCTTATCAATAAGTTGCTCATACATAAGGGCGAACTGGACAGCACAGAGGTCAAGGACGAGGAGGTTGAGGCCAGCGTGCAATACTATATGAAACAGTATGAACGCCAATATGGAAGCCATGAAGCCATCCGTCAGGCAACAGGTTACACATTTGACGAATTGAAAGACCTGATGTCGAAGATGTTGCACGACCGCATCCTTGCCGACCGCGTACAGTCGTCGCTTACCAGCAATGTGAAGATTACCCCTTACGAGGTGACGAAGTTTTTCGAGAAGATTGCTGCCGACAGCATCCCCGAGATTCCAGAAACCATAGAGATTGCTGAGATTGTGCGTAAACCCGAAATCAACGACGAAGAGCGTGAACGTGTGAAGCTGGAATTGAACAAGCTGCGCGAACGTGTGCTGAACGGCGACCGTTTCTCAACGCTTGCCACTCTCTATTCTGAAGACCCTGGGTCGTCGTCCAAGGGCGGAGAACTAGGCTTTTTCACCCGTGGTGATATGGTTGGCGAGTTTGAGGCTGCAGCCTTCGCGCTCAAGCCTGGCGAGGTGTCGCCCGTAATCGAGACACAATACGGGTTCCATATCATCCAGCTTATCGAGCGTCGCGGCAACACCATCAACTGTCGCCACATACTGATAATGCCCAAGGTGTCGCCCGAAGACCTGCTCAAATCCAGAATATTGCTCGACAGTGTAGCCCGCGAAATCCGCCTCGGGCATATCACTTTTGCCGAGGCAGCCAAGCAGTATTCCGACGGCTCCAACCGCATAGAGGGCGGACGTGTGACACATCCAAACACTGGCAGTTACCAGTTCACCAATGACGAACTGAAGAAATTATACCCAGGTATAGGCTTTTCGTCCATGAATGCCGGCGACGTGAGTAATGCGGTGGCTATGAAGACAGACGAGAACAAGGATGCATACCGCTTGGTGACTGTGGTGAAGCGCAATCCCAGCCACAAAGCCAACCTCAACGACGATTACGACCGTATCTACAATGCCGCCCTCGAAAGTGCCAAGCAGGATAAGATCTACGATTGGGCGCAGAAGACAATTAATAATACATATATAAAGATAGACGACGAATTTAAAGGCTGTGACTTCCGCCTGAAATGGCAGTGAGGAGACCGCTCCGGAAACTCAAGCAATCAAACAATAACACATTCAAACAATTAATAATGTCCGATATTGAAGCTCTTGATGGTTTGGTAAAAAAATACCAACAACTGCGAAACGAAATAGGTAAAGTCATTATCGGCCAGGATAAGGCCGTTGAGAGTCTACTGGTCTCGATTTTCACCGGTGGCCACTGCCTTCTCGTCGGTGTGCCTGGACTGGCCAAGACCCTTATGGTAAACACTTTGTCCAAAGCGTTGGGACTATCGTTCAGCCGTATACAGTTTACTCCCGACCTTATGCCTTCCGATATTACGGGTTCTGAAATCCTCGACGAGAGCCGTAACTTCCGTTTCGTCAAAGGTCCGGTGTTTGCCAATATCCTGCTTGCCGATGAGATTAACCGCACTCCGCCCAAAACGCAGTCGGCACTGCTCGAGGCCATGCAGGAGCATTCGGTTACCGTTAGCGGCCACACCTATCGTCTCGAAGACCCATTTTTTGTCCTCGCTACCCAGAACCCTATAGAACAGGAGGGTACATATCCGCTTCCAGAGGCTCAGCTCGACCGTTTCATGCTGAATATCAAGATGGACTACCCCTCGTTCGACGAAGAGGTGGACATCGTGAAGCAGACCACCATCGACAGCGTGGCACAAGTGGGTGTAGTCCTGTCGGCCGACGAGATAATGCATCTTCAGTCGGTCATCCGTCGTATGCCAGTGCCCGACAATGTGGTGTCGTATGCAGTGTCACTGTCATCATCCACACGCCCTGACCGCGAAGGCAACGAGCTGGCGAAGAAGTACCTCTCGTGGGGTGCCGGTCCTCGTGCCTCGCAGTATCTGGTGATGGGTGCCAAGACCTACGCTGCCTTCTCGGGCAAATACTCTCCTGACCGCGAGGATGTGGACCATGTTGCTGCCGAGGTGCTTCGCCATCGTGTTGTACGCAACTATTTCGCAGAAGCCGAGGGTATATCGACCGACACCGTTATCGAGGAAATCAAAAAACAAGCAAAATAACAAGGAGTCCTTCCCAAGCCATGTCTAAACACCGTTTCACCGTCCTTTCATTCCTGCTGGCAGCCTTCCTGTCCGGCGGAATGCATCTGAATGCCCAAACAGGTATTTACATCCCGAGTGCCAAGCCGATAAAGAATATGCAAAAGGCCATGACTCATCCTGAGAAGTTTTGCCTTTTGATTAACTTCAGTGGGAGCTCAGCCACATACGGGGTGGATGCACTCGACTGGCTCGACTCGGCATACCGCGTAACCTTCGCCGATCGCCACAACCCTAGGATGTATTCCATGACGATAGAGGGCTACAGCAGCAGTGAGAGCCTGTCGGAAGAGCGTGTCGCGAATGTATATAATTATTTCGCAGGACGTTGCTATGCTCCGTTCCCCATACGCTATGCAGTAAACCCTATTCGATGCCACTGCCATGGCGACACTGTGGAGATGGTGCGCTACGAGGTACCGGTGACACGGAAGGCTTACCGTAGTGCCGACCTGCCGGAAAGCCGACGCAAACTCAACGGCAGCATCGATCTGGATAACTGTGTACTGGTCACTTTCGCTGATGACCCTGACGCATGCCTGGGCGCAGCCCGAGGCTGTATCGTCCCCTCGATGGACACCACCGTCAGAGGCTACTATGCTTCGGTCTTCATGAAGCGGGGTTCTCTCTACAGCGTCGAAGACACCAAGGACAGCTGTCCGTCGGATGTCAGTTTCACCATCGAGGAACATCTAGAGTACCGTCCTATTGTCGAGGACTACTTCCTGGTACCACACAAGAAACAATATATAGTTCAGGTAGGTTATGTGGTGCTTCACAGCAGCATACGTCGCGAGTTCGGCGAGTGTTCGAAAGTGTTGCCTGATTCGATATATGTCCGTTTCCCAGTCACGCAGGAGCAACTGGACAACAAAATCAGGATTTTCGGAAAGAAATATTCTAGCAAAGGTGTAGAATACAAAGCCCTTACAACCAAGAAGATGCCTTCGAAGGTCTCGCTCAGCGTACAGGCTGCTATCAATGTGTCGCAGCTCGACACCATCTTCCTCGGTAAACGAATACAACCTAATGAGCTGGACGACTACTTCTATGAGTGCAAGACCGATATGGAGGATGGCTCTTTTGCCGCCGAGGGAAAACACTGGAAAGCCTACCGTCTTGACAAACACGGCAACTACGAGATAAAGAAAGACTTGCGTGCATTGATGCGTATTGTAGAGGATGAAGTCGACGAGATTGAAGAGCAGCAGGAAGAAGACAGCCGCTACAAAGACGACGAAGCCTTAGAGTAGCGATTTTCGGATGTTCGGATGTTCGGATGTTTGGATGTTCGGATGTTTGGATTTTCGGATGTTCGGATGTTTGGATTTTCGGATTTTCGGATGATTGGATTTTCGGATGATTGGATTTTCGGATGATTGGATGATTGGATGATTGGATTTTCGGATGTTGGGATGAATTAGTTGATAATATTCAAGAGCATTAACACAGACTATAAAGACTAAACAGAATGGCTTATTTACAGACTGATGTGACTAAGGTCACTACTCGAGTTTTACAGAATATGAAACTGCATGGCGAGAAGATAGCCATGCTCACAGCCTACGACTTCTCGATGGCACAACTGCTCGACCGCACCAAGATAGATGTCGTCCTTGTTGGCGACAGTGCCGCCAACGTCATGGAGGGTTTCAAGACTACACTACCCATCACTCTCGATGAAATGATAGTCTATGCATCGTCAGTAGTGCGCGCCATCAGCCGTGCACTCGTCGTGGTCGATATGCCTTTCGGCACCTACCAGGGCAATTCCAAGCAGGCTCTTGCGTCAGCCATCCGCATTATGAAAGAGACTGGCGCAGACGCTGTCAAGCTGGAAGGAGGCGAGGAGGTGCTTGAATCGATTCAACGCATACTCAGTGCCGGAATACCCGTCATGGGACATCTTGGACTTACCCCTCAGAGCATCAATAAGTTTGGTACCTACGCTGTACGCGCTACAGAAGAAGATGAGGCCAACCGCGTCATCCATGATGCTCATGTGTTGGAGGAGGCTGGTTGTTTCGCTATGGTGCTAGAGAAAATACCTGCTGCATTGGCAACCCGTATTGCATCGGAGGTGAAAATTCCGGTTATAGGCATTGGTGCCGGCAGTGGCGTCGACGGTCAAGTGCTTGTATTGCAGGATATGTTGGGCATCACTCAACAGTTTAAGCCCCGCTACCTTCGCCTCTATGGCACCATAGGCGAAGATATCTCAAACGCTATACGACAGTATATTTCAGATGTGAAATCACTTGATTTTCCCAACAACAAAGAACAATATTGAGATTTGAAACTGGATGGCCTGGATTATGAAAAAGTGGCTTAAAATACTTATCATTGTCATTGCATCGATAATCGTTCTGCTGGCATTGGTTTTGATGCTGGTTTCACCTATTGCCAAGAGTTATGTCAACAGTCACGGAAAAGAGCTTATCGGTCGCGATTTGCATGTCGACAAGTTGAAGGTGAACGCTTTGGCAGGCCGTGTGCGTATCTACGACCTCTCGGTGTTCGAGGAAGACGGGCAGACGGCCTTTTTCCAGTTCGACACCCTTGATGTCTCTGTCAAGCTGCGTAAACTGCTTGGCAATGAGCTATATGTACGCCACATAACTCTTGTCCGCCCCAAAGTGCGTGTCCTTCAGAATGGTGACCGTTTCAACTTCAGCAGTATAATAGACCATTTCCAGTCTGACGAGCCCGAGGAGAAAGACACTACCCCTAGCAATTGGAGCCTGGGTTTCTACAACATACGCCTCAGTGAAGGTGAGATTTATTATGCCGACACCAAGCTTCACAGCGAATGGGATTTGAAAGACTTGAATATCAAGGTTCCAGGAGTTTACTTCGATGGGTCGGAAAACACCGACGCTGGTATTGCCCTACAGCTGGCAGACGGCGGATTGCTGCGTACAGAGGCTTCTATCAACATGGATAACAACGAGTTCGACGTCGACTTGCAACTTGAGAAATTCGCCATCTCGAATGTCAAAGCCTACCTGACTGACGTGATGAACGTGGGTAGGATGGATGGTCTGCTCGATGCCTCATTGAGGGCTAAAGGTAACCTGAGCGAAATAATGAAGATGGTTGTGACAGGCAACCTGACTGTCGGCGGAGTTGACATACGTGATACGAAAGACAATCAAGTTCTGTCGCTCAATAAGTTGGCTGTGGATGTCAACAATATCAATCTGGGTGAAAACCTTTATGACATCAAGTCGGTAGTGCTCAATGGGTTGTCATCACATTTCGACATGTATGCCGATGGCAACAATTTCACACGGCTTATGGCTGTTAAGGGAAAGAAGGAGCCGACCACAGACACGATGACACAGAAGGTGGAGGAGGCCAAGGATTCGAAACCGATGAAGGTGAAGGTGGGTCTGATCTCACTGAGCGATGCACAGTTCACCTACAATGACTACACGCTTCCCGACCCCTTCTCATTCCCTGTCAAAAGGTTGAATGTCAGCATCGAGAATTTCAGCACTTCGGGCGAAAACAACGCCAAACTCTATGCTCAGCTGCCTCACGGTGGCGCGGCAATAATGAAATGGCGCGGCAACATAGACAAGTGGAAAGAAAACCAGTATCTTGTACTTAATATCAAGAACCTTCAGCTCAAGGACCTTTCACCATACGCTGTAGCCTATCTGGGATGCCCGTTTACTGACGGAACATTCTCGTTCACAAGCGAGAACAGCATACGCTACAGCCAGCTGGACGGTCGCAACAAGATAGACCTCTTCAAGCCCGAGGTGGGAGAGAAGAGGAACGATGTGGAGCCGCAAGTGAAGGTGCCGCTCAAGGCTGCGCTTTATATCCTCAAGGACAAGGACGAACGCGTGGAATTGGATGTACCCGTTGCCGGAAACATCGATTCGCCTGAGTTCTCATATATGAAGATTGTATGGAAGACGCTGGGCAACCTGCTTGTCAAGGTCGCAACATCGCCTTTCCGTGCTGTCGGCAAGGCACTTGGACTCAGCGGAGACCTCGATTTTATAGGCTACAATCCGCTTCAGGCTTCATTTGGCTCTGAACAGTACAACACGTTAAACAAGATTGCCGAGGTGCTTCAGTATGACACTACTATCCAGATAACCCTTGTTCCGCAGGTGGACATGGAGAGCGCATGGCGTAGCCAGTCGCTCTATCTGCTGAAAGAAGAGTACTACCTTAAAAGTCACCCCGAAAAGGCCCCTTCCAATATCTTGCCTCAGGCTGTACTTTTCGACCAGGTTGATGCCATATCGATAAAGGACACTGGATTTGTAAGATATGTGCGAAGCAAGGGTGTCGTCAGCCGTCGCCCTACCGAGAAAGAGGTTCGGCGACTGGCGGAGACGTTCTATACCAAGGATGCTTCGATAGCAAGCCTGGAGGTTGTTGCAGGCATTAGAGACCAGTTCTTGCGCCGTTTCTTCAGCGAACAGGGTATCACGACTACTCGACTGGTAGTAGCACCGCTTGAAACCGACGGAAATAAATCGGGCTATTCGATTAATTCAGAATACGAAGATGAATATGTAGAGGAGGAAGAGGCAGTTGTCAATTGACAGAGGGCTTCATATTGTATAGAGCATCTGGTCAGGTCTACTCATGTCTTGTGCCTCTGTCCAAAAGAACTTAAAACATGGGATTAGTTAAATGGATATTAGCCGGCCTTGCATGGGCCAAATTTGGGCCCATAGGCGGCCTCCTTGCTTATTTTGTTGGTGGTGCCGTTGAGGGTATGTTGCCAGGATCGAAGCGTAATGAGCCAAAAGACGACTATCAGTCAAATTCATCGTATACAGGTGGCTACGATGGATCGGGTGGCTATAGTGGTTCGAGCCACAATGAAGGCTCTAGACGTTACCACAACACGGGAACGACCGATGACCTCTCGGCAGCCTTGCTGGTGCTTATTGCTGCCATGATGAATGCCGACAACGTAGTGCGTAAGAGCGAATTGGATCTCGTTAAACGCTTCTTGGTGAGCAATTATGGTGAAGTGAGAGCCAAAGAGTTGCTGCTGCATCTCCGTGAACTAAACGGCAAGGATTTCCCTTTAGCCGATATTTGCAGGCAGATAAAGCAAAACACAGACTACACGACTCGTTATCACATGCTCGACTTCCTGTTCAGCATTGCCGATGCCGACGGCGACATCTCCAATAAAGAGCTGCTTCTGCTCCATACGATTAGTTCCGGCCTGGGTATCGCGACAAGGGACTATATGTCAATAAAGAGTCGCCACACCGCTTCGCGTGGCACTGGTGGCAACGGGTACGGCGGTGCCAATTATGGTTATGATGATAACGGTTCCCGGGCTTACGGCGAACACTATCAGGATGAAAGTCCTTACTCGGTGCTTGGCATTAGCAGCAGTGCCACCGACGATGAGGTCAAGAAAGCCTATCGTCGACTGGCGATGAAGTACCATCCCGACCGTGTGGAGAACCTCGGCGATGAGGTGCGTCGCAATGCCGAGGAACAGTTCAAGAAAATCAACGAGGCCTACGAGACCATTAAGGTGTCTCGAAGACTGAAGTAGGGTGTTCAGTTTCCCCGACGGGGTAGTTTTATCTATTCATTTTCGCCGCCGACGCGGACGAGCTCGGTGACGCGCTGCGAGTGGATGATGTCGTCGCAGAAGAGGGTGGGGATGACGCCGACGACGCGGCCTCCCTCCTCCAGCGCCGCGCCGCTGACCACGCCCATGAGGCCGAGGTTGGAGCCGCCATAAACGAGGGTGTGCCCCTCCTGGGCGATGCGGCGGCCGAGGGCGGCGTCCTCGACGATTTCCTTGTTGCGCGGCATCGACGAGCCGCAGAAGACTGCTATGTGCATGGGTTTGGTTTCAATAAATTAGTCTCTTGGCGAAAATGGGCATTTCTTGCCGATGCACTGGTTGTTGATTTGGCTGCGCGAACATGTGACAGCGGCACGCTCCATCTCCACACCGAGGTTTTCCTTCACGAAGTCGACGGCCGACAGCACGGAGAGGTAGGAGTCGCGTTTGCAGCAACGCGGACCGCCGTTCTCGGCCACCTGCTCCAATGCGCGGGCGGTGCAGAGGTTGCAGAGCCGCCAAGTGTCGGTTGACAGTGGTGTGTTGCGTGTGACAATGGACATAAAAATACCTGTACTGATGGATGCGCCGCAGGCACCCATATATCCGCAGGCACCTCCCGGCACCTGACGGCCGCGGCTCATCACCTCCGTCAGCCCTTCGGCTATATTGACTTTCAGGCTGCTATCCACGACGGAGTTGTTGTAGGCCGTCAGCAGGGCAGCACCCACCAGCACGTGGTGCTCAGGGCCGTGCATATGGCAGAACGATTTCGACATCATCTTCTCGAGGATGGCTATCGGGTCTTTCGATGTCTCGACAAGACACATTGCGATGATGGAATCCATTCCTTGTGTGTGGCAGTCGTTGCAGACATAGTGTCCTTGCGTACAGCGTGTCTTACTAGGTTCTTGCTTGTGGCAAAGCACACATTCCATGATTGTGTCGTTTTCGAGGTACTCCAGCGGGAATCCGCAGATAAGGCATTCTTCGTTGGTGTTCATTTTTGTTTCGCTTTTTTTGTTGTCGTTGCAAGAAATCGTAGAAATGGCCAATATGACGCAAACTACGACTGATAACGGTATCTTCTTCATTGTCTGTGTTTATTGTTTCAGTGCAATCTGTTCCTCACTTTATTTGATTTAATTAAGCGGTGTTCGGTTCCCCTAACGGGGTTGTTTCATCCAGTCGGTTTCACCGCGCATATATGCGGGGTGGACTTTCGGGGCGAAAATCGTTCCCACATCACTACTTTTCCAGTTCGTGCATCAAGTCGGTAAGAATATAGTCG
>CACZUZ010000033.1 GCA_902784465.1 uncultured Bacteroidota bacterium | reverse complement strand
CGGATAGTGACAAATTTTTCGACCTGTAAAGTTGCCAAATAACGTTAAAAAATAAGTCGTAACAATAATGTGCTGGGAGTAAATACTCTTAATTGGTACTACGCCCTCTTCTTTTCTGTTCCATCTATCAACAATATCTATACTTTTCTTTGCAATGAGGCAAAGATAGCAATTATTTCTGACATACAAAAAATGAACATACAGGGCTACTTGAAACATCTGTTAGCCACCCTGGGGTATAGGTATCCACAGGAAAATCCCCCCTGTGCCGAAAAAAAATCGCACATACATTGGTGTATGCGCGATTGATACAAATTCCCGGCTAATGACTTGCTACCTTTCAAACAAGTCGTCCATTGTTATTATATTCTGCAAAATGGAAGTGTTCTTGCCAGAGACGACTCCATAAGGAGATACCAAGGTCAGATGCAGGGTCTTGTTTGTGCCAGTGTCTTTTCTGAATATCTCACGACGCTCTTTCAACCATTCCGAGTAGTCCTTGGTAACCTCATATCTACTGGTGCTATACTTCATTTCGCACAAATTCATAACCTTGTCGCCACGGTCAATCACAAGGTCAATCTGAGCACCCTTGCCATCGACGGTTCCTCGCTGCATTTGATTAGGATTCAGCGGTGCTCGGTTCCCCTTCGGGATACCGCTCCAGGCACATACATCACTTGCTATACCTGCAATACCCAGCGCTTTCTTGATTTGGTTAACATGCAAAAGACACACCTGCTCAAAGGCATACCCAGACCATACATTGCGTTTCCCGTCAGACATGGTACTCCAAGCGTTTTCATTCATGCCCTTGTAATCCTTGACAAACCGCAGATAAAACAGGGTGTACATATCCGTGAGCTGATACAGGATGTCTCTCTGTTTTTTCCCGAAAGCCTTGTAACGGCGTATGAAATCACATTTTTCAAGGTTATCCATAACCTCGGTAATCATTCCGCTCTCCTCTGTCTTAATCTCTGACATTATTTCTGAACGTGTCAATCCTTTCAACTTTGAAGAGAGACATTCCACGACACGACGATAGATGTGCGATGTCTTGAATAGAGATCTGAACATGAATTCATATTCCGATTTAAGCACAGCGTCCTGACCGAAAAACAATTCATCTATATTCTGGCGCAAGCTAAGCTCGGGGCGTAACATGGAAAGATAATAGGGCGTTCCACCAAGAATCATATAGGCATCCATTACCTCGCTTCTCGACCAATCAAGATTGATGCTTTTAAGGTAACGCTCTGTCTCGTTCAATGAGAAGGGGGCAAGATGAATAGGTCTCGTGACACGGTTATGCAGACCACCTTTGTCGCCAAGCAGTTTGTTGGTCATCCAGGTTGTAGCGCTACCACAAACTATGAGTTTCAGGCCGGGCCTGTCGGCAGCCCAACTGTTCCAAAACACTTCCAAAGCCCGTAGAAAACCCGATTTCGGGGTGTCAAGCCACGGAATTTCGTCAATAAAAAGTATCAACTTCTCATCACCTGACCGAGTTTCAAGATAATCCCGCAGCTGGTCGAAAGCTTCGAACCAGTCTTTGGGACGTGAACGTTTCTTTCCGCTGTATCGGTTAAGCTGTACCTGCCATTGTTTCAGCTGCTCAGTGCGTGACACTTTATAGATACCTGATGTGTAGAAATCAAACGCATCTGCAAAATATTGTTTGACGAGATACGTCTTTCCGATTCGGCGACGTCCATACACGGCAATGAATTCAGCCCGAGGCGATTCTACGCAGTGTTGGAGTATGTCCTGTTCGTGTTCCCTGCCTATGATTTTAGTGTTGTATTCCATGATTTTTTACACTATAAATTTGGTGCAAAGATACGAACTATTTTTTTTAACGGAGAAAAAAATATACCGATAGCACTACAATAAGTGGGTATAAAAGGTGGGTTATTGTAGTGCTATCGTCATATTCCTGTCTGGTTTTATTAATTGAATTTCGACCTGTAAAGTTGCCAAGTAACGTTAAAAAATAAGTTGTAACAATAATGTTTAGAAAGTGAACGTAAGCAGTGACTGGATGAAAGATGCACCCTTAGCCACACGATCCTTCTCTCTTTTCGCGTTTCAACTCTTTCATTGCGAAATACCTTTTTTGTGGAGGGATGCGTATAATCATTTTTTATTTTCATGCAATAATATCTGACATCATACGTTATTAGTGAAAACACCTCAGAATCATTGGGAAATAAGCTTTTGAGGTCTCCCTACAGAAATTCAAACAATACGTCATTACCGATATTAACGACCTTTCTTTAATAACATCCATAACTTTACCAAAATGAAGAAATCCCTTATATTTGTTGGCCTTTCGGCTCTTTGCTTCTCCTCTTGCGTCACCCTCGGAAAATACGAGGCACTGGAGTCGCGCAATGTGCAGCTACGCCGTGAATTCAACACCGCCCAGAGCGAGCTAAGCGACCTTCGCGACGAGAATGCCAACCTGCAACGACAAAACCAGTCGTTGAACACACAGATAACAGACTTAAACGACATGCGGACACAACTGTCTGACAGTTTAGTCGGGCTTCGCCGTGATATGGAAAACATGAAAATGGGCTACGACACAGTGATAGAAAACTACAACCAGCGCATCACCGGCCAGAATGAAGACCTCTCGCGTACCAACAACCTCCTCGCCGCCCGCACCAAGGAACTTAACGACAAGGAGGCCGCCTTCCAACTGAAAGAGGCTGCCTTCCAGGCACAAGAAAAAGAGTTACGCTTGAAACAGGCCGAATTGGAACGCGAGGAAGCTGAGACGCGCAAAGCCCTCGAAGCCAAAGAACGCGAACTTGAGAACCTGCGTACCAAACTGAACAACGCGCTGGTGGGCTTCGCCGACAAGGGGCTCAACGTGGAAACCCGCGACGGCAAGGTCTATGTGTCGATGGATTCGAAACTCCTCTTCCCCTCTGCCAGCTGGACAGTGTCGAAAGAGGGCGTGGAAGCCATAAAAACCCTCGCTTCGGTATTGGAGCAGAACAAGGACCTCAACATCATGGTGGAAGGCCACACCGACAACGCCGCTTTCAAGGGCAGCACCGCCGTCAAGGACAACTGGGACCTCAGCGTGATGCGCGCCACGTCTATCGTCAAGCTACTGCTGAAACATGGCCCCAGCATCGACCCCGCACGCATCGAGGCCTCCGGCCATGCCGAGTTCGCACCAAAGGTGCCCAACGACACTCCTGCCAACAAGGCCCTCAACCGCCGCACAGAAATCATCCTCACACCAAAGATGTCCGACATCCTCAACATCATCGACCAGTGATTGCAATCAAGATACTACGCCATACAAGGCAAACTGTACGGCATATTAATTCACAGACAATTAAGAACAGCACCTTGACATGAAAAAACTCTTTTTCTTCTCTTCGATAGTGGCTCTTCTGGTTTCATGCAATAACAATAATTCACCGATGGCAGGTGCCATGATTGCACTTACGACCGGAACAAAAACAGAAACAAGAAAAAACATGGAAAACGAAAAGATAACCTATTTCCGCTTTGACCACCACAACACGATGGTGATGGATATTGGCGAGAAATATGAGGTAAGCAAGACAAAAGATGGTAGAATCCACATTGTTATTGATGAGTCACTCCCCAGAGAGAAAGAGTTGTATACCAGCGATGCCAGCATTTTCGACGACCTGCTCGCCATCGTGAAGAAATACAAGACAGACAAATACAAGAGTGATTATCGCCCATTGATGGATGTATACGACGGTGACTCGTGGAGCCTCTACTACAGGTACGACTCGAAACGCTCGGTCGTTTCGGAAGGATATATGTCGTATCCAAAAAACTACAGCGAAATGCGGAATGCCCTCACTAGTTATTTCAACAAATGGCGTGAATGCCAGGAGGGTGTGCTGAGTATCGACTACTTCAAGTTCACTGCCGAAAACAAAAAGGGAGTCGACATAGAATACACTTTGGAACGCGGCGAGAAGGAGGCCACCCTCACCCTTCGCGACGCCGAGCGTGGCATCAATAAAAGCATGAAAATCAGCAATGATAACATCGATGAACTGCATCGGGAGACCAACAGGACACATCTAAAGGCGTCGATGTACGACAATCATACCAACAACCCCGAGGCGACACGCTACACCTATTTTGTGCGTTACAATACGGGCGACACACTGAGTGGCTACACCTGCCACATGCAAAGTCCCAGCCATAAAGTGGCTGCCATCATGAGGTTCTTCAATCGTTGGATTGACTAGGCACAAAGCTACCGTCGTCCTCAATGACAAGATGTGAATCCTTGAAGTCGCTCTGCGTCAGCGAGCGAATGGATTTCGCCACCTTGTCCTCGAAGTCGGTCTTGGGGCCGACACCATAGGATTGGATGAAGGAGTGTATGCGTCCGTTCACCAGATGACCCTTGCTGTCGACACGGGCCACGATGACAGGGGCATAGCCAGAGACACCCGTCACATTGATGCCCGCCGGAGTGCAAAAGTTGCCGAGACTGTAGGCTATGAGATGCCCTTTGTAGAGTTCGATGGCGCGACACACATGGGGACCGTGACCATAGACAATGTCGGCACCCTCGTCGATGCAAAGGTGAGCAAACTGGCGAAGGTTGCCGCGATGTTCGCCCAGGAAGCTCTCAGAACCTTCCGGAAGATGGGTTTTGTCCTTACCCTCGGCACCGCCATGAAACGACACTATCAAGATGTCGCAGGAATCACGCAACGATGATATAATCTCTTTGACCAGCGATTCGTCCTGATGACGATAGGTGTAGCTATTGTGTCCGAAGGCACAAAAACCGTATGTGACCCCTCTCCTACGCAACGTAGCTGTGCGGCACATACCTTTCACACCGGCATAGCGAATATCCATACTGTCGAGCATAACCATGGTCTGGCGAATGCCCTCAGAGCCGAAATCGTTGCTGTGGTTGTTGGCCAGACTGAGGAAGTCGAAGCCTGCCTCCTTGAACAGCATGGCGTAAGAGGTGGGCATGCGGAAAGCGTAGCTGTACTTGCCTTTGCCTTTGGTGCATTTGCCACCCTCACAAATGGCACCTTCGCAGTTGCCCACAGCGATATCGGCCCCTACCAGCAGGTCACGAACATCGTCGAAAAGGTTGCGACCCCCGTTGCGGGGCAGCTGCGGTTTGGGATAGGTGGTGCCCAGCATCATGTCGCCCACCATGGCTATGGTGATGACAGAATCCTGTGGTGCCGGCTTGCTCTCGGAGGCTGTGGTGTCTTTCCTAGCCGTCTCCGGAGTCTCGACGATGACCGGAATGGGAATCGCTGGGTCGTAATAATAGACCTGTTCAAAGGCACGTTTCTCGTTGGAGGGTCGGTTGGATGGCACATGCCCTGTCACACGGCAGGCTCCCACATAGCGGCATTTATAATATGGCTCTTTCGAGGATGTTATCCTGACACCGGTACTGGAGGCATGGATAAACTCGAATTCGCCGTCGCTGACCGACGTGACGATACCCACATGACCTATGCCTCGGTGTTTGCCACGCCCTCCCCAAAAGACCAGGTCGCCTTTACACAGGTCGTTAGGACTAATTTTGGGGCCAGCCTTGTACTGTGGACCGGCCGACGGGGCCAGTTCGACTCCAAATTTCGAATAGACGAAACGTGTGAAACCGGCACAATCGAAACCCTTGGGAGTCTTGCCACCCCACCGGTATGGGGTGCCGATGTAGCGCATGGCCTCCTCAATCACCATGTCGGCGACAGTGGGGGCAGAAGAGTACATCAAACCCTGAGAGAAAGATTTTCCTGAAAAAGAGACAAATAATATTAAAAAAGAAACAGTTAGCTTGCCAGCAAAGGCATGAGCCACTCCCCTATTCCTATCCCACAACTTCATAAGGCAAAAGGTTTTGATTAATAAAAAAAGATGCCTGCTTATTACAAGCATTGAAAATGCAAAGATACGAAAAAAATGTCACCTATGGGAAGCGGAGTAACCCTTTTAGTCTTTTTTAAGACTCTGCTGTGTCATTACATCCAGATTGTCAACCTTTTCCGATTTCTTCTCAGAGAAGACATCAAGAGCCACCACAGCGGCTGTGAAGGCCCAAAATGGCACCGAGAGTTTGTCGGTATCCAGAAAATTGTTGAAGATGCCATGGATATAATAGGTCAAGAGGCTAAGGGTGAAGGCAAGAGCAAGACTGGCGACAGAAGGGTCGGAGGCTGTTCTGTATACCCTCACACCAGTAGCGAAGGTGAGAAGGAAAATGGCTAATACACAAGCAGCTCCAGGGATTCCCTGTTCCGTCAACGGACCGATATACTCGCTGTGGGCGTTGCCCAGGTTGCCGGCATTGGTGCTGATGACCGAGAGCTGGTAGCTGCGCTGATAGCTGGCATAGAGAAACTGGTAGGTTCCTGGACCACAACCAAACACAGGACGTTCCTTGAACATACGCATGGCCGAAGCCCAGCGATTGAGGCGTTCCAGGTTGGAGGCATCGGTCGAGATGTTCGATATCGACTTCACCTGACCCGAAAGGTCGTAGGAAGAGTCCTGCTTGTTCTTGCCCAGCTTGTAAAGCACATCCGACTGGTAGAAGAAGAAGAGCGTCACACCCAAGCCGAAAAAGAGCATCATCCACTTGACTTTCAACCCCATGCGAATAGCAAAATAGACTCCAACAGCACCGAGGACACTAATCCACGCAGCACGCGAATAAGAAAGGAAAAGACCTACCAACAGGACGGCGAAGCAGCCTAACATAAGCGGTTTAAGCCATTTCCTGCCCTGCGAGGAGAAAACAAGGTGGAAAACAATGGGGACGAAAAAAGCAGTGACACATCCGTAAGCGGTGTGGTCGTTATAGAACGGCTTCATGACGCGGTGTAGGGTCTGCAAATCATGGAAATTGCCGAAAGTCTTTGCTGTGGTAATAAGGATCACCACCACTAGCGAGAAGATGTAGCACCACACTAACTGGCGCATCCTGTCGCGATTACGGAAAATCTGCGCTGCCGCGAAATAGAAGGGTATCACAAACCACAGTCTTGCAGCAAAATACTTGAACGACACCGCTGGCATCCGTGAGGTGAACGAGCTGATGACCATCCAGACCAGCATAGAGAGGATGGCAATGGAGACAGGATGACGCAAGAGGCGAGGGTCGTAGACATTCTCGTGCCTGGCAACCAAGACACGGAAAATGAACATCACCGTGAAGAGGATCATCATCGGCTCGACAGGCATGGAGAGCTCCATGCCAGGCATAATGGCGAAATCGATGGCGAAAGGAGTAAGTAGGGCTATAACCAGGAGGACAGTCTCGAACTTGAGCATGAAGAACAGCAACACCAGTCCCGCCAGAGGCAGGAGTATAAGCCAGTAGATGTCCTTGGAGAGCAGAATGAAATTGGCAGCAAGAAAGGCCGCCGTGACTATCATGGCGGTAATTAGGGCGGAGTTTTTCTTGAACCAGCTCATTGCAATCCCCTATTCATCCTTTTTCTTCACGTCGACGAGAAGCAGGAGGAAGATGGCGACGGCAAGGGTGCCGAGGGTGCCAAGAAGGACTATGATGGCGCGTTTGGGATAGGCTTTCTTGTCGGCCGGGGTAGCCTGATCGAGCCAGAACTTGTAGCTCACCTGCTTGCCCATATCGACGCGGGTTTGAGTCAAACGAGTCTGCAACGCAGCCAATTCCTTGGTCTTGTTGCTGATAAGCTCGGCAATATCCACGCGACTGCAGTTGTTGCTAAGAGTGTCGATGAGGACTCTAATGTCGGCTTCCATCTCTCTGCATACATCTTCCATGATGGAGCAGGCATCGATGGCACGGGCATGATGCACACGGCTGCAGAGGGTGTCGTAGTTGGCGGCAATGAAGTTTGCCATATCGGCAGCCCATTGGGGGTCGACATCAAGTACAGTGACCTCGACACCGAGAAACTCGGTACGGCGGACGGAGACATTGCTGCGGTATCTCTCATGCAACTCATACAGCTTGTGGGGGTTGTCGTTGCTAATATCGTAATGCTCCATCATGTTGAAATGGTTGCATACATCATCCTCCATGGACTGGGAGGAGAGTATCTGGATGGCATATTCACAGTCACGCTCGCTACCATAGTCCATATAGTCCATACTATAACGCTCGGCAAGAATGGCCTTCGAAAGGCGGTTGGAACTGGTAGGGAAAATAACAGTGGAGGCTTTGAAGCGTGGGGTCACAAGCAGAGAGGCGACCAATGAGACGGCAAAGGCGACTACCAACACGATGGTGAGAAGCTTCCAATGGCGCTGAAAGAAACTCCAGGTGTTCTTCAGCTCATAATTGTTACCAAAATCAGACATTTTGAATTGATGGTTTACTTTTACGGTTTACGGTTACTTGGTTTGTTGAAAGAGTGGGAGGAAAGAGACTACCATGTCAGGCCCTGTTCTTCCTGTTGGCGGTATTCGATGCCTTTTTCGGGACGACCACAGTTGCTGACATTGTTTTGCACGCTGTCAATCTGAGCAGTGGTCATCGCGATGCCGTCATCGTCGATGAAGCGGTTTTCCCAGTATGGGAAAGCGTCGGACATGTCGCCCGAATAGTAGAAGTCGAAGCCGATGGCCCCAAAAGTGTAGAGACGTCCGTCGACACGGATATGAGATCCTCCACACCGGGGGTCTGCATGTGGGTGCGACTGCGAGAAGCCTACATTGAAGAGCGTACAGAGGATGTCGGGTCGGTTGGAGATGTCGTAGCCGGCACGTCGCCACTGCAGCATGGTCTGGTGCAGGATGCAGCCAGTGTAGATATAGGAATAGAGGTGGTTGCGATAGTCTACCAAGCGGTTGAAGCGTTCCATCTCGTGGTCGGCGCTCTCGAAATCAAGCAGGTTCTCGTAGTGCTTGCCCATATAGAACTCTGAGGTAGAGTCTTTCAGATTAGCTTCCACCATGCGGGCCGTATGCTCCTTGATGCCATTGACACCGTAGGAGAACTGTGACTGAACGGAAAGCATCTTGACGGGGCCCAGGTACTTCTTGACAATCTCACGGTTGCTGTTGAAGAGGCGTATCTGTTCGCCCACAAGACAGGCCACGATGAGGCGTGGCTCGACACCCGTAAGGCGTCCTGCCTCGACGAGCAGTGCACTGTCTTTCATTATCGAGGGTTTCAACAGTTCCCATTCGGTCGTGGCCATCCAGGGTATCACGGTGGGCGACTGGTGAGAGGGTTGCCTGTCGTAGACCTTTTGCAACTCGTCTAGGAACTGCTTATAGTTGTCGCTGCTGTCGGTATAGAGCGATGCGGCGGCAATCATGCGGTCGACAACCAGGGGGTTGTCGCTGCGCTGGGCAGCCTCGAGTATGAGGCGCGCATTCTCGGGATAGTACTTGCCAAAGGCGGCAAGTTTCAGGTACTGTTCCAGCCACAAGGCATTGCGTTGCTGGGGAGTGAGGTCACTGGCTTTCATTTTCTCCAGCTCGCTGACCGACATAAGATAGCGGTAGTTGTTGTCGACAGCACCCTTGTTGTTGGTAAGCCCCAGCTTGAAAATAGCCCACGCCGCTATGATGCCAAAGCCGGCAATGGCAAAAAGGTATATGAAGATGTTGAATATCCGTCGTCCCAGTGACGGTTTCACAGTCTGTTTAGCCTTAGGATTCTGCAAAGTTGTTAACAGTTTAAAGTAATGGAGTGAATGTGGGAATGTGGAAATGTGGGAATGTGGAAATGTGGGAATGTGGGAATGTGGGAATGTGGGAATGTGGAAATGTGGGAATGTGGAAATGTGGGAATGTGGGAATGTGGGAATGATTAACGAATTAACACATTAACACATTAACACATTAATAAAGTGACTCAGCTTAGGTTTTTCAGAAATTCAACTTTCTCAAACAGGGTTACATCCATAAGGATAAAGACTATAGCACCAGCTATATAGCCTGCCAAGGCCAACAAAGTGATTTTCTTGAGATACCAGATGAAGTCGATTTTCTCCATACCCATGACTGCGACACCGGCGGCAGAGCCTATGATGAGCAGCGATCCGCCTGTACCGGCACAGTAAGCCAGGAACTCCCAGAAAGGATGGTTCTGGATGAAGATGGCATCGGGACCCACATGGGGATACATACCCTGGACAGCCGCCACAAGTGGCACATTGTCTACAACAGAAGAAAGTATGCCGATGATGAAGTCGATGAGGAAGAAACCGCCTCCGACAACTTCAGGATGACCGGCGGCATTGGTCTCGACAGTCAGGAACGCATCGTTGAGCCCCTGTGCAAGACCACCAAGTATGCCGGCAACCTTGAGGCAGGAGACTGCCATAAGAATGCCAAGGAAGAAAAGAATGGTAGGCACATCGACATGTTCGAGGGTGCTGACGGCTGTGGGCAGACGGAACTCTTTGGAATACTTGCGGCTGAGTATTTCCGTGGTCACCCAGAGGATGGAAAGACCGAAGAGCATGCCCAGATAGGGAGGCAGGTGGGTGATGGTTTTGAAGACCGGCACGAATATCAGGGCACTGACACCCATGACAAGTACCAGTAGACGAAAACGCTGAGGCACAACGATGCCCTCACTCTGGTTTTCGGGACGCTCGATGTCGCCTTTGAGGCTGAAACCGAGGATGAACACCGGCACTGCCATGCAAACAAGGCTGGCAACGAGGGTTTTAACGATGATATTCACAGTGGTCACTTCGCCCTTAATCCAAAGCATGATGGTGGTAACGTCACCGATGGGGCTCCATGCTCCACCAGCGTTGGCGGCAAGGATGACCATGCCGGCATACAGCCAACGTTCCTTCTTGTCGGCGATGAGCTTGCGCAGCAGGGCCACCATGACGATGGCAGTGGTCATATTGTCGAGAAGCGCAGACAAAAAGAAAGTGAGGATGGATAATATCCACAGAAGGCGCTTCTTGTTGGTGGTCTTGATTTTGTCGGTGATGATTGTAAAGCCCTGATAGTCTTCAATCAGCGTCACTATTGTCATGGCACCGAGAAGGAAGAAGACAATCTCGGCGGTTTCGCCCAGGTTCTCTACCAGATTGCTGGAGATGAAGGCTCGCCAGGCTTCGTGGTCAAGTTCGGGGTTGAATGCCACGTTGCAAAAAGAGAAGATAGACCAGGTGAGGACACCCAGCAGCAATGCCGTGGCTGTTTTGTTCACTTTCAAGGGGTGCTCCAAAGCGATGCAGGCATACCCGATGATGAAAATGGTAACCAATGTTACTACCATAACTTTATTAATTTGTAAATTTGTAAATTTGTTAATTCGTTAATGAGTTCCACATTCCCTCATTCCCACATTCCCACATTATCTTCTCTGTTTCTGCATTTCCTCGCTCATCTTTTGCATCTGCTCGAGGCGTTGCTGGAACTTCGACTTCTTCTGCGGCTTCCCTTTGTTGGCCAGGTCGTTCTTTGCCATACGGGAACGGACACGCTCCTCGGTCATGATGGCGCGGATGCCGAACATCTGGGCCATAGAGAAGAGCAGGTTGAAGAAATAGTAAAGGTTGAGTGCTGCCGACTGGCTGTTGAAGATGAAGAGCATCATGAAAGGCATGAAATACATCATGAACTTCATGCCCGGCATCGAGGCCTGACTCTGCTGCTGCTTCATGGTGTAGACAGTGTAGAGGAACTGCATGGCGAACATCAGCAGGCAGAAGAGGCTCACATGGTCGCCATACACTGGTATATTGAATGGCAAGTCAAGAATGGAGTCGTAACTCGACAAGTCATCGCACCAGAGGAAACTCTTCTGTCTCAACTCGATAGAGGCAGGATAGAAGCGGAACATGGCGTAGATGATAGGCAACTGGAGCAACATAGGCAAGCACCCTGCCATAGGGTTGATGCCCGCACGTCGCTGCAACTGCGTCATGGCTTGCTGTTTCTGCATCGCCTGCTCCTGCTTGGGGAACTTCTTGTTGATGGCATCCATCTCCGGTTTGAGGTGACGCATCACGGCACCGGTCTTGTAGCTGCTCCATGTCAGCGGCGAGATGACAATCTTGAGGAGAAGGGTCAACACAATAATGATGATGCCGTAGTTCCAACCGAAATTCTCAAGGAAGTTGAAGACAGGGATGATGGCGAAACGGCTAACCCACTGGGTGAGGAAGAACCCCCATCCCAAAGGCAGAATACGCTCAAAGCCGCGGTGCATGTCGCGCAACTCACGGTACTTGTTGGGACCGAAATAGAAAGCCATGTCGAGCGAGTAGTTGTCGACAGTGGCATCATAGTCTACGCCTAGCGAACTCGTCATGTCGCAGAGGTAGCTGTCGGATTCAGCAGACTTGTCGGTTGACACCTTGAGCTGCTGAGCATTGCGGAAAGCATTTTCACTCATCAGGATGGCACAGAAGAACTGCTGCTTATAGGCCACCCACTCGACAGGTGTGGTAATCTGCTTCTCGTCGTCACGACCGTCGCGCAGACAGTCGGCGTTGTCCTCCGTGTTCTTATAATATAAGGTGGTGTAGAAACGTTCGCTATCCTTGTTGCGGCTTGCATTACGTCCCTTCTGGCTGCGGTCGTACTGCTCCTGTCGGTTGAGGCGGTTGTGCCACGTCATCGACATGTTGGGCGACACATTGACATAGTCCCTGATATTATGGAAGTTGACATCGAAGTCCACCTCATACGAAGAATGACGGAAGATATAACGGAACTCAAGATAGGCGTTCACATCCGTCTTCGGTTCTACGTTCTCCGTTTCAAGTTCTCCGCTCTCCGTTTCCAGTTCTCCGTTCTCCGTTCCCCGTTCTCCGCTTACGTATGCCCTGAAACTAAGCACAAGGGAGTCGCCCTCCACTACCGACAACTCAGCATCCTCGGTGACAGGCTCTCCATTGGCGTAAAGAGCGAAAGGTATCTTGCTGCTGTTGACCACATCGCTTTTAGAGTCGACAAAGACCAAGTCCAAATTGTTCTGACCTGGTGTGACAACCTGAAGCGGAGTACTGTCGAAAGTGGTGTATTCGTCGAGGATGACACTCTGGATGGAGGCTCCCAACGAGTGTAGTTCGGTAGTAATAAGGTCATTCTTGACAGTGACATTGATTCGAGGATTGACGGAGTTGACCGAGAACTGTCCCAGATTGGCCTTCATCATGGTGTTCAAAGTACCAGTACTGTCAAGCCAGGTGCTGTCGCTCATGGAAAGAGCAAGCAAAGAATCCTCAAGGTGTTTCTGTCTGTCGGCAGCACGCTGGATGCTGTCATTACGCATATACTCAACGTAAGCCAAAGAATCCTGTCTTCTACGGGCGGCAATCTCCTCGTCGCTGGGACGAATCCAGAACATGTATCCTACGAAAACAAGGAAAATGAGCACTAAACCAATAATCGATTTCCTATCCATATATGATATAAAATATTATTTTTCTGATTATTACAATTAAAAATACTATAGCGATTAAAATTGCAAATATACACAATAAGAATTGAATATGAGTAATTGAAACAGAAAAATGGTAATTATTGAATAATTTTGCAAAGCTTATTGCGTTCTATCTTCAAAACCTAAACATTATATAAATGCAAGGTTTATGAGACATATTGGTATATTCCTTTTGACTGTTGCTTTTATTCCCTGCTTCAATGTCGAAGCGCAAGGCATCGACTACAATATCCTGTGCGGGTTGCAGCAAGTGCGGACCCCTGCCATGAATACCATCATGGAATGGACCTCAAACAGTCTTGTCCTTGCGCCTGCGATGCCGGCAGGACTGCTTGTCACCGGCCTCAAAAGCGATGATGCGAAGCTGACACAAGTCGGTACCGCTACCGGCATTGCTTTCGTCACCGCGGCGGCCATCACCGAAGGTGTGAAATTCACTGTTCGCCGTCCACGTCCATACAAAGGCTATCCCGACGACCTTATCCCTGTGAAGACGACACTTGGATACTCGTTCCCGTCGGGACACACGTCGCTTACCTTCTCTGTAGCCACATCGCTGAGTCTGAGCTGTCCCAAATGGTACGTCATCGCTCCCTCGATGCTTTGGGCTTCGGGCGTTGCCTTCTCACGCCTTTACCTTGGTGTCCACTATCCCAGCGACGTCCTCACAGGCATGCTTGTCGGCACAGCCTCTGGCCTCTTCGGCTACTGGCTCTCCAAACGTCTGCAAGAGGACTCCCCCATCCCCACCCCCAAAATGATGACAATGCCGATAGTGATAAAATTTTGATTTATAACGAAAAATAGGGGAAACTACAGGAAGGAATAGCATAATGCTAACCAGAGAAGAAAGATAGGCCGTTGTCAAAAACAAAATCCATCTGAAAACATTTCCTGCGGAAAATGTCAAGCTACTTCAATTTTCTTGATATCCAGACAGCGAAGGGTATGGCGAGGAAGAAGGTACAGATGTCGGCAACGGCCTGGGTCATGATGACGCCATCGAGGCCGAAGAAGCGGGGCAAGATGAGGATTGCGGGGATGAAGAAGAGCCCTTGGCGGCTGATGGAGAGAAGCGTCGAGCGGATGGGCATGCGTATGTTCTGGAAGAGCATATTGGTGGCGGTTCCGAGGGTGACCAAGGGGAAGGCCGCGCATTGCCACCGCAATGCCCGACTGCCGATGTCGATAAGTACCGGATCTTCGCTTCGGAAGATGGCAACAATCTGTGGTGCAAAGACAAAGCCCAAAATAGAAAGCACAAACAGCATCGCCGTTGAAACCGAATAGGCGAAGAAATAGGACTGGCGCACACGCTCGTACTTGTGCGCCCCATAGTTGAAGCCGCAGACGGGTTGGAAACCCTGCACAAAGCCCAGAATCAGCGAGAAAGCGAACATCATGGTGCGCGACACGACAGCAAATGCCGCCACCGAGGAGGCTTCCTGCCCTTGAGGGGCATAGGTGGCTGCAGCATAGTTGAGTATAACCACGGAAGCGCAGTTGAAAGCCTGACGGCACAGTGAGGGAAGTCCGCCGGCAAGAATCTCGCGATAGCAGTAGAACGAAGGCCTGAAATTTGCCAGCTTGATATGCACCGACTCGTTACGCATGGTCCCTCTCAGGAGCAGACACCATGCAAAAAACTGGCTGATAGCGGTTGCCAGCGAGGCACCCGTGACTCCCATGTCGAGAGTGAATATCAGCAGCGGGTCGAGGGCTATGTTGAGTATGGCACCGCTGACGATGCCTATCATGCCGAAACGGGCATTGCCTTGAAGTCGCAGCTGGTTGTTGAGGGTCAGGGCCGACATCATGAAAGGGGATGCGATGAGAATGTATCGCAGGTAGTCGCAACCGTAGGGGACTACAGCTTCGGGAGCGCCGAGAAGCCGCACAAGCTGTGGCAACAGGGGCAAGCCGACAATGGCGGCAATGATGCCGATGATGAGGGGCGTGAAGAAGCCAACGGAAGCCATCACACCCGCATTGTCGAACTGACGGGCTCCCAATGCCCGCGATATGTAATTGCCAGACCCGTGACCAAAAAAGAATCCTACAGCCTGAATAAAAGCCATGTAGGCAAAAGCTATGCCTATGCCCGCGGTGGCCTCGGTGGAGAGATGACCGACAAAGGCAGCATCGACGACATTATATAACGCCGTCACCACCATGCTGATCATGGATGGTACAGCCAACCGAAGCACCAGCCTGGGGACTGGTGTCTCGGTCATTTCGTGGTATTTGGTATCGAGGCTGGTCAAAAGAGAGCTGGTATCTATTTCCTACTGCCGCGAACAATCTGGGTGTTGCCGTTGGAGTTCAGTAGCTTCAGACGGGCTGTCATCGTCTTGCCATCGCGGAGAAACTCTACGTCGACCTCGTCGCCAGGATTGAAAAGAGCCACCTCCTCCATCATCGAGGCATAGGAATTAACCTCCATATTGTTGACTTTCAGGAGTATGTCGCCCTGACGCATGCCGGCACGGTCGGCAGCGCAGTCGGGGATGACACGCGCCACATAGATGCCCATAGGCTCACTGAGACCCAGCCTTTTGGCCACATCGTCGGTCACCTCCACCACATTGACTCCCAGATAGCCACGCTGTACAGCACCATACTGACGCAGGTCGCTGGAAACCTTGCGGGCAATATTGCTGGGGATGGCGAAAGAGTAACCAGTGTAGTAGCCGTTGCCGGAGGCGATGGCGGTATTGATGCCAATCAGTTCGGCTCGGCCGTTGACAAGGGCTCCGCCCGAATTGCCGCTATTCACTGCGGCATCGGTCTGGATGAAAGACTCGATGGTGCTCTCCACGCCAGGGTTGTTGATGATGTTCATGTAGCGAGCCTTGGCAGAGATGATGCCGGCGGTGACGGTAGAGGTGAGGTTGAAGGGGTTGCCGATGGCCAAGACGGGCTGACCGATACGGGCCGAGTCGCTATTGCCGAAGGGGATGGTCTGCAATCCTGTAGCTTCTATCTTAATGACTGCCAAATCGGTGGCGGGGTCAATGCCGATGATGCGTGCCGGCATGACACGCTTGTTGTTGAGGGTGACAAAAACGCGCTCGGCATCCTGTACCACGTGGTTGTTGGTGACGATGTAACCGTCATCGCTGATAATCACACCCGAACCGTAGGCGTTGTAGGTTTCGCGCTGCACACCGCGATCGATAATCATGCCAAAGAAGGTCTGGTAGAGAGGGGTGAGACGTGTCATCTCGGTCCTGATGTGAACCACCGCGTCGATGGTGCGTGCCGCCACCTCGGTGAAGTCGGTCTGGGTTACAAGTAGCGGAAGTTGTTGCTGTTCTTTCGCCACAGTACCGACCGCAGTGGCTAACTCATTGTCATTTTGCGCATTGCAGCTCATCGTAGACAGCAATACAGCACAAATAATCAATATTCCAAAGTGTTTTTGCATGTTTTTTTGTTTTTTGGATTTAACAAAAAAAGAATGTATTTATTATTTTATTAGGATTTTTTTGTAAATTTGCAACTCGAATGGTTTTATGCAGGAATTTGCCAATCAAACAATAACTTGTTGATATGTTGGCATATCGGTATTAAAAAAAACATAAAATAACAGAAATCCTTTTATTCAATTCAACCAAACACTTTACCATGAAACAAACAATACGATTAGGGCTTATGCTTTTAGCGTTGCCGCTGGCATTGATGTTTGCGGGATGTCTAGGCGACGAGGGCGACACTGTCGTCATCCCCGAACTACATGAGACCACACCGGAATCGATGCTTCCGGCCTATCTTTATGACTCGCTCTCTCGTTATGTGGCCATCTACAACGGCAACACGCCCCCCAACATCGAGGGTGAGTATAAATGGTCGCCTGTGCTGCTTGAATATGCCTCCGACGACAATCTACCCAGCAGCTTCGCCGACGTTTACCTGAAATTCAGCAACCAGTCTTCCCGCAACCTTTGCACCTACTACGAAGAACAAGGCTCGGCAGTCACCCGCTGCGACAGCACGATGATTGTTGGACATGACAATGTCTTCACCCTTGTGGGCATCATGACCAGTGTCAACAACCAGCGCAACACAAAGTCCGTTATTGGAACTCTCGTATCGGGCAGGATGACTACTGCGGGAATCACCGACTTTTCCTACGCCATCTACATGATCGACAAAATCGACCCTGACAATCATCTTATGTCTGTGGGCGAATTCCGCATCTTCTACGACGGCGACGGCTTGGTAGGAAAATACTCCTGGTATTCTTCCAAAGCCAAAGCATTCCTGGACAAGGGGACCACAGGTGCTTCCCTGACAGAGAGAAAGGAGGTGTCGCTATGAAGAAGGTAATCTTTCTGGCATTGTCCATTGCCGTCGCACTGCAATGCGCCGCTCAGTTCGACAGCGACCCCAACCAGCTTGTCGGCCTGAGAACCGGAATAAACTACCATAAAATGCTGCTCTCCTACGAAGGGTACAAGGAATACGAACAGTCGATGGAAACGGGGCTCTCGTTCGGCATCTACTCGCGACACAGGCTGATGGGCAACCTTCACCTTAGAGCCGACGCCATGTACAACCATCGCGCCACCAAGATGGAGTGGGATGATGTCAAATACTCTATCAACGCCTACTATCTGGATTTCCGATTCCCGTTTCTGTACATCTTCCGGTCTTATGGGATGCGTGCCTACCCCTACATCTACGCCGGCCCCTCGCTAGACATCGCAACGGGAGGCAGCATATCGTACACGTCGACCTTCACCGAAGAACTCAAGGAGTCACTGAGCAAGAACAACTACGCCTCGTTCGACATCGGCATTCTGGCCGGCGTCGGTGTGCAGATGCCTCTAAACGTCTCTTCGATGGATTGCCAACTGTCTCTGGAAGCCGGCGTGGACATCGGCCTGATGGACACCTTCTCGAAGAAAGAGCTCGACGGCAATGTCGGAGTGGCCAACCCCGAATTGTCGAACACCAATAACCACGGCACTCGCAAGAACCTCGGCTTCGAGGCTGCTGTCATTCTAAGCATCCCTCTCGACCAAGCCTTCAGCAGAGGCTACTAGTCATAGAGGCGAACTGAAGCTTTTGTAACCTATTCTGCGTTATCATGAAGATTATCATTCTAGGACCCGCTTATCCCTACCGCGGAGGCATCAGTGCCTTTGGCGAGCGGCTGGCGCACGAGTATATCCGCCAGGGACACGACGTGGAGATGTACACCTTCACCTTGCAGTACCCTTCCTTCCTCTTCCCCGGCAAGACGCAATACAGCGACGGTCCCGCACCAAAGGATCTGCGCATCACCCGACGCATCAACTCTGTCAATCCCCTCAACTGGATTGGCGTAGGCCGCGAGATAAAAAAGAAACGTCCCGACTTGCTGATTACCAACTTCTGGCTGCCCTTCATGGCTCCATGCCAGGGCTGCATAGAGCGAATTGTACGCCGCAACGGACACACACGGGTTGTGGCGTTGCTCCACAACATCATACCCCACGAGCACCGTCCAGGCGACCGCATACTGGCGCGATACTTTGTTCGCTCCACCCAGTCGTTTGTGGCCATGTCGAAAGCCGTCCTCGCCGACCTGGACCAGTTTGACAAGCAGAAGCCTCGCACCTTCTGCCCTCATCCCCTCTACGACCACTATGGCGAGCTGATAGCCAAAGAGGAGGCTCGCCGGCAACTGGGCCTCGACCAGGATGAACGCTATGTGCTCTTTTTCGGATTCATCCGCGCCTACAAAGGACTTGACCTTCTGCTCGACGCCATGGGTGACAGCCGCATTAAAGAGGCCGGCATCAAACTGATTGTGGCTGGTGAGTTCTATGGTGACCCTAAGCCTTACACAGACCAGATAGAACGCCTCGGCATCAAGGATTCAACACTCCTTTTCACCGAGTTCATCCCCGACGACAAAGTGAACCTCTACTTCCGTGCCTGCGACATCGTTGTCCAGCCATACAAGAGTGCCACACAGAGCGGCGTGGCCCAGATCGCCTTCCATTTCGACAAACCCATGATTGTCACCAACGTCGGCGGTCTCGCCGAGATTGTCCCCGACGGCAAAGTGGGCTATGTCGTCGAACCCGACCCCACGCAGATTGCCGACGCCATAGTCAAATACTACGACGGCAACCAGGAGGCCGCGTTCACCGAAGGTGTAAGGGATGAGAAAAAGAAATACTCATGGAGCAAAATGACAGAAAGTATCGGACAACTGAATAACGACAAAAGATAAAAATGTCTCGCATAACTGAATCTATCGAACAGAGCATTGCTGTAAAACAGGCCATCCTGTCTGATGCCGAATTCATGCACCGCATCGAGCAGGCTGCCAACATCATGACAGCATCACTACAGGCTGGCGGCAAGATACACTTCTGCGGCAACGGTGGCAGCGCCGCCGACGCACAGCACCTCGCCGCCGAACTCAGCGGCCGCTTCTATTACGACCGTCCGCCACTCAACGCAGAGGCGTTGCATTGCAACAGTTCCTACCTCACCGCCGTGGGTAACGACTACGGCTACGAGCATATCTTCGCCCGTCTGCTGCAAGGCACAGCCCGACGCGGCGACGTGCTGGTGGGCATCAGCACCTCCGGCAACTCGGAAAACATACTGCGTGCCTATGAAGTGTGCGATGAGATGGGGATAATAACTATCTCTATGACAGGCAAGACCGGCGGCAAAATGAAAGAGATGTCGACCCTGCTGCTCAACGTCCCCTCCACCGACACCCCACGCATACAGGAGTGCCACATCATGATAGGCCACATCATCTGCGAAATAATAGAATCCAATATCTTTCCAAAAAAACAATAAAGATAAAAATCTTTGATAAACACCACAAAGTTGCATCGTGCCGCTTGTTTTTTCACCAATTCAGAAAAAGTTGTATTTTTGCAACGTCAATCGTGTGTGTGCATAAACGAGTGTAAGTGATTATATTATTGAATATAAATAATAAAGAACAATAATACTATGAAAGTAAATCGCAGAAAAGAATTGTTTCCAAACGTCACTGACGAGCAGTGGAACGACTGGAAATGGCAAGTGAAAAACCGTATCGAGACCTACGAGCAGCTGAGCCAGTATTTCACCTTCGCGCCCGAAGAGGCCGAGGGTATCAAGAAAGCCTTGGCCAAGTTCCGTATGGCCATCACCCCTTACTACCTCTCTCTCATTGATCCCAACGACCCCTACGACCCCATCCGTCGTCAGGCCATCCCCGCCGGCCCCGAGTGCAACATCGCTCCCGCCGACCTCAACGACCCGTTGCATGAGGATGAAGACTCGCCCGCTCCGGGACTCACACACCGCTATCCGGACCGCGTCCTGTTCCTAATCACCGACATGTGCTCCATGTACTGCCGCCACTGCACCCGCCGCCGCTTCGCCGGCCAGAAGGACGACGAAAGCCCCAGCGAGCGTATCGAGAAGTGCCTGGCCTATATCGAGAAGACCCCTCAGGTTCGCGACGTGCTCCTCAGCGGCGGCGACGCCCTGATGGTCAGCGACAAGAAACTGGAATACATCATCCAGCGCCTGCGTGCCATACCCCATGTCGAGATTGTCCGCATCGGCAGCCGTACCCCCGTGGTCTGCCCGCAGCGTATCACTCCCGAACTGTGCGACATGCTGAAGAAATACCACCCCATCTGGCTCAACACCCACTTCAATCACCCCAACGAGTTCACCCCCGAGGCTGAGCAGGCCCTCGCCCGTCTAGCCAACGCCGGCATACCTCTGGGCAACCAGACCGTCCTGCTGCGTGGCGTGAACGACTGCGTCCACGTGATGAAGAAACTGATGCACGAGCTTGTCCGTAACCGCGTGCGTCCCTACTATATCTACCAGTGCGACCTCAGCATGGGTCTGGAGCATTTCCGCACCCCCGTCAGCAAGGGCATTGAGATTATCGAGAACCTCCGCGGACACACCAGCGGCTATGCAGTACCCACCTTCGTGGTCGACGCCCCCGGCGGCGGCGGCAAGACCCCTGTCATGCCTCAGTACGTCATCTCGCAAAGCCCCGACAAGGTCATCCTCCGCAACTTCGAGGGTGTCATCACCACCTACACCGAACCCCGCGAATACCACGAGGAATGCCACTGCCCCGCCTGCGAGGAGAAACGCCGCGTTGACGAAGGTGTTGCCAGCCTGCTCGAGACCGACCGCATGGCTCTCGAACCCAGCCACCTGATGCGTCACGAGAGAAACAAAAAAACTCGTTAATGTGTTAATGCGTTAATGCGTTAATGTGTTAATGCGTTAATGCTTTGATATGTTGAAATGAGAATTGACAAGAATCATAGCGACAGGAAACTATGGCGTATAATCTTATGCGCCATAGTTTTCATTGTCAATTGCCAATTCTCGACCGTCGGCTGCCAGGAGGTCTACCCCATGTACCACCCCTGCCGCAGCGAGACCGGGGAATGGGGATATGTGGACAGTCAAGGCGAGTGGGCCATACGTCCTGTATTCGACGCCGTGCTGTACGAGACCAACGGCGGAATGTACCCAATCTCGAAAGGCGGCAAATGGGGCTTTGTCGGCGTGAGCGGCGAACCTCTGACCGATGTCATCTACGATGCTGCCGTCTGCGAAATAGACTATGTAAAGAACAAGTACAAAGCCTATTATGCCGCCCTGCGTCGCAAAGGCAAATGGGCCTTCATCGACGTGCAAGGGCGTTTCGTGACCGACTTCAAGTACGACGAGGTGCTAATCATGAACGGAAAATACATCATCCGTGTGCGTGAGGGCAAACGGCTGCGTAGCGGTTACCTTTCAGAGGAAGGCAAAGAGGTGTGGAAAGACAATGACTGAGAACGGAGGAGTATGGTTTTTAACATCATCAGTTCTGAAAACAAACAGTTTTGGCGTATAGCGTTATTCGCCATCGTCGTTTGCCTCCAGCTTTCAATCGCCAATACCGTTCAAGGCCAGGTGGCAGGGATGAACACCCTCTCGTTGCTCAAAATGCCCTCATCGGCACGCACAGCAGCACTCGGTGTCGACTACCTTTCGGTCTACAGTCCCACAGACGTCAACGTCGGACTGGACAACCCATCGCTTATCAGTGACTCATACAGCCGCAGATTGGCGATTAACTATGTCGGACTATTTGCCGGTTCTAACTTCGGCTCTGCGGCATACGGACTGAAAACCAAACTGCCAGGCTCTTTTCTTTTCGGTTTCAGGTTTAACAGCTACGGGATGTTCGAGGGCTACGACGAGGAGGAGGTGCCGCAGGGCAAATTCTTCGCTTCCGACATCGCACTCTCGGCAGCATGGGCCATGCCCATCGACTCCAACTTCTCCATTGGTGTCTCCCTCACTCCCATCCTTTCGCAGTACGAGTCGTACACCGCCTTTGCAATCGCAGCCAATGTAGCTGGCAGCTATGTCTCTGACGACAAAAGTTTTGCCGCCACCATCCAAGCCCGCAACATAGGTGTTCAGGTAGCCACCTTCGACGGAACCCGCGAGTCGTTACCATTCGACCTCAGCGCCGCACTATCCTACAAGGCCGACCGCGCACCTTTCCGCATCTTCTTCGAGATGAACCACCTCACACAGTGGCATCTCCACTACGAAGACCCCCTGCAGCCCACCGTCACCACCGACCCCTATACCGGCGAACCGGTCAAGAAACCCTGGTACGACGGCGTGGCCAACCTGCTGGATGAGGTGGCACGGCATGCACTGCTCGGCGTTGAAGCCGACATCAAGAGCGTTTTCTTTGTACGCATAGGCTACCGCTATCGTCAGAATGCCGAGATGGGAGCCGACGAACGCACCAACATCAACCTCAGTGGCTTCAGCTACGGTTTTGGCATCAGAACCAAGAAATTCGAGTTCGGATTTGCACGCCGCAACTATCACCTAGGGCAAGCACCCAACTACATCTCCCTCACCCTCAAAATCTGACATATCATCAGCCACACCTATGAATCTCAAATTTACAGTAAGCAACCAGACCAACCCTTACGTCAACGTTGCCGTCGAGAACTGGCTCGTGGCACAACCCGACAACGACAGCGTGGTGTTGTATTTGTGGAAAAACCACCGCACGGTCGTGATTGGTCAAAACCAAAACCCCTTTGCCGAATGTGACGTACAGCGATTGAATGCCGACGGAGGCTATGTGATGCGTCGCACCACCGGCGGCGGAGCTGTCTACCACGACGACGGCAACATCAATTTCAGCTTTGTGGCCTCTCCCTCACTCTACGACCAGGCCAGGCATTTCGATGTCATCGCACAGGCATTAAAGCATTTCGGCATCGAAGCGGAGGTGAGCGGAAGGAACGACCTGTTAGCCAACGGCCGCAAGTTCAGCGGCAACGCCTTCTCTAAAGGCCGTCACCAGTGGCTTCACCACGGCACACTGCTTATTCGCGGCAATGTCGACGACCTGTCGCGCTACCTGCGCGTCAAACCCTCTAAGCTCCACAAGCATGGAGTGGCCTCGGTGCAGAGCCGCATAGTGAACCTTAGCGAGCTCAACCCGTCGCTGAACAGCGACAATATTGTGCCACATCTGCTCTCCGCCTTCGAGTCCACATACGGGGCAAAGGCTCAGTCCGTGGATTTCGACCAAATCGTCAGCCAACCTGATACACAAGAACTTACAGCAAAATACAGCAGCAAGGAATGGCTCTACGGCCGCTGGCAAAACTTCACCGCCCAATACGCCCACCAGTTCGACTGGGGCGAGGTGGAACTCTCAATCACCGTCGACGAGGCAACACAGACCATTACCGATGTGGCACTCGCCACCGATGCCCTCGATGTGGAGCTGTCCGCAAAGGTGAGGAACCTCCTTGCGGGAGCATCAACACTAACACCACCAACAACCGACGACAAAATAATCAGCGACATATTGACGCTGATTTGGTGACATAAAATCATATCAACGTAAATCATCGTGAAAACAGGCGAAATAATCGATTATCTGGACAGGCAGTTCAAGCCCGAATACCAGGAGGACTACGACAATGCGGGCTTCCTCATTGGTGATGCCGAGAGCAACTACACCGGAGCCTTAATCACGCTGGATGTAACCCCCGACACCATAGACGAAGCCATCGACAAAGGGCTATCCCTCATTGTCAGCCACCACCCTCTCATCTTCAAAGGGCTGAAACGCATCACCAACAACGATGCCACTAGCCGTATGGTCAGCAAGCTGATAAAGAACAACATATCGGTATATGCCGCCCATACCAACCTCGACAATCTGGACTGGGGTGTGAACGGCATCCTGGCCAACAAAATTGGCCTGACCGACTGCCACATCCTCCGTCCCTCTCAAGCCTCCATTCCCGACATCGGTGCCGGCATGGTAGGCTTTCTCCCCCAGCCCATGCCCATCTACGACTTCTTGTCGCTTGTCAAAGCACGTCTCGGCATCCCCATCCTCCGCACCTCCCATTCACACATTCAAACATTCACACATTCACACATTCAACCCTCAGTTCTCACTGTCGCCATCTGCGGTGGTGCAGGCAGCTTCCTGATTGGCGATGCCAAAAGAGCCGGTGCCGACATTTTCCTGACCGGCGACCTCAAATACCACGACTTCCAACAGGCCGACGACGAGATGATTATTGCCGACATCGGTCACTACGAGAGCGAACAATTCTCAAAAGAAATATTTTATAGTGTTATATCTGAAAAATTTAGTAATTTTGCTTGCCAAATTTCCGAGAAAAGCGGAAGTTATATTAATTATATATAATTATTATATAGCATCTTACTCCCAGTACGCATTGCACGCTCTTCATTCAAAAATCAAAATTAAATCAACATAAAATGGCAAAAAAAGTTACGAAAAAAGAACTCTCTCAGGAGGCCGAGCTTCTGGCAGCCCAAAAGGCAGCCGCAATCCGCCAGATGGATGTCGACGAAGCCGTCGAGAAAAGGTTAGTGGCTCTCTACACTTTGCAGGCCGTCGATTCCGAAATCGACAAGATTAAAATCATCCGTGGCGAGCTGCCCCAGGCCATCCAAGACCTCGAGGATGAGATTGCCGGCCTTGAGACCCGCATCAACAACTTCAACAACGACATCAGCGAGACGAACAAGAAAATCGCCACCGAGAAAAACGAGATTGCTGAGCACACCGAGATGATCAAGAAATACCAGAAACAGCAGGAGAATGTGCGCAACAACCGCGAGTTCGAAGCCATCAACAAAGAGGTAGAATACAAAGAGCTGCAGATAGAGCTTAACGAGCGTCACCTGAAAGAGGCCTCGGCACACATCAAGGAGGTGCAGCAGCACATTGCCGCCGCAGAACAGCTCCTCGAGAACCGCCACAAAGACCTCGATGCCAAGAAAGGTGAACTCGACGACATCATCGCCGAAACCGAAAAAGACGAGAAACGTCTCCTGTCCAAAGAGCAGGAGCAGGAGCAGTATATCGAACCTCGCTACCTGCAGGCCTACAAGCGCATCCGCAACTCGGCACGCAACGGCCTCGCCGTGGTGACCATCGACCGCGACGCCTGCGGCGGCTGCTTCAGCAAGATCCCGCCCCAGCGCCAGACCGAAATCAAGATGCACAAGAAAGTCATCGTGTGCGAGCACTGCGGCCGCATCCTTGTCGACGACGACATCGCCGACCGCGCCAAAGCCATCCTTAATTAGTGTTCCACACAATTCTCATTTGTCCATTCACAATTCACATTTCACACTTCACATTTCACATTTCACACTTCACAATAAATGGTACATCATATCACACCCGAAACACCCCTTACGCTCCAGCGTATCAAGGAAATAATCGACGGCAAGATGACCCTTGCCCTCAGCGATGAAGCCAAACGCCGCATCGAGAAATGCCGCAACTACCTCAACCAGAAGATGGAAACTCAGAAAGTGCCCATCTACGGCGTCACCACCGGATTTGGCAGCCTCTGCAACATCAGCATCAGCAAAGAGCAGCTCAGCCAGCTCCAGAAGAACCTCGTCATGAGCCACGCCTGCGGCGTGGGCGACGAAGTGCCGCAAGAAGTTGTCCGCCTCATGCTCCTTCTCAAAGCCCAGAACTTCTGCTTCGGCTACAGCGGCGCACAGCTCCAGACCGTCCAGCGTCTCATCGACTGCTATAACGACGACATCCTCCCCGTGGTCTACCAGCAGGGCAGCCTCGGCGCCAGCGGCGACCTCTGCCCCCTCGCCAACCTCATGCTCCCCTCCATCCTCGGAATGGGCGAATGCTATTGGAAAGGCCGCCGTTGCCAGGCCAGCGAGGTGTTCGAAGCCAAAGGCTGGCAACCCATCGAGCTGCAGAGCAAAGAGGGCCTTGCGCTCCTCAACGGCACCCAGTTCATGAGCAGCTACGCCGTATGGAGCCTCCTCAAGGCCCAGCGTCTCAGCGCTCAGGCCGACCTTATCCTCAGCCTCAGCCTCGACGCTTTCGACGGCCGCATAGAGCCCTTCTTCGAGAGCCTCCACATGGTGCGTCCCCACAAAGGGCAGCTCCAGACCGCCAAGGCTGTCCGCACCTTCACCGAAGGCAGCGACATCATCCGTCGCCACAAAGAGCATGTGCAAGACCCCTACAGCTTCCGCTGCGCCCCGCAGGTGCACGGCGCCGCCAAGGACACCATAGCATACGTCGCCAGCGTCGTAGAGACCGAAATCAACTCCACCACCGACAACCCCATCGTCCTCCCCGACGAGGATATGGTCATCTCCGGCGGCCACTTCCACGGTGAGCCTCTCGCCATGGTGCTCGACTTCCTCGCCATCGCCGTGGCCGAACTCGGCGCCATCAGCGAACGCCGCACCTACCAGCTCATCGACGCCAAACGCGGACTCCCCAGCTTCCTCGTCGCCAAGCCCGGCCTCAACAGCGGCTTCATGATCCCGCAGTACACCGCAGCAGCCATCGTCAGCCAGACCAAGCAGCTCTGCACCCCCTGCAGCGTCGACAGCATCCCCAGCAGCCAGAACCAGGAAGACCTCGTCAGCATGGGCGGCAACGCTGCCACCAAGTGCTACCGCGTCTGCGAGAACACCGAGCGTGTCCTCGCCATCGAGCTCTTCAACGCCGCACAGGCCCTCGACTTCCGCCATCAGGAAGGCCTCAAGAGCAGCCCCGTCATCGAAAAACTCTTCGCCGACTTCCGCCAGAAGGTCAACTTTGTCGACATCGACCAGGTGATGTACAAACACATCCACTCCAGTGTCGACTTCCTCCAACACATGGCCGTTCCTGAAGTCTAATCTAATGCTTTTATGAACATAAAGAGCCGTCCCCTTCAGGACGGCTCTTTTTTTAAGAGGAAAACCTATCTCACTTCGCCCTATACACCTCCGCGTCCAATCAAGGATGTAATCAACGCCCCATAGCCGTTCACTTTGTTTTAATATGCAAATATACAACAGCTTAATCATTTCGCAAAATGTGTACCACAAAATGTGAAATCACTATGTGACGTGGCGTCGGCTCTGCCGACAACAATCCTAAATCTGTCAACCAATTTCAGGGAAAGTCAGGTGGGGACAAGCCTATACCTTTCTGTAGCCTTTCTCATCCTTAACCACAAGCCCTTCGTCCAGCATTTCCGAGAGCACTCGGCTGAGTGAGGGCCTTGTCACGCCAAGCTCTTGTGCAGCAGCGGCCACTGTCGTGATGGCACCATGTGCTTCGAGGTATTC
>CACZUZ010000032.1 GCA_902784465.1 uncultured Bacteroidota bacterium | reverse complement strand
AATCGCTCATCTCCAAAGCTCGCTCGATTTCATAGGAGACTGTCATGGACACTTGGAGTGTCCGGGGAGTGCTATGCGTATTCTCTTGGAATCAATACATATAGGAAATGTTCTATAGTTAATTTATAGAGGAAAGATACATTTTTTTTCGCAATCAATGTAATAGTTTCAATTATTTTCATTTTACCTTGGATGAGCTGTTGGTAACTGATTGTTATTCTCGTTGTTGGATAATGTAATGTTCCGAATTTGGTAAAAATATGAATAAAACAATTGGGTCGCCATTGCTGTGGCGGCCCAATTGAATATTCCTCTGCGGGAGGATCCGTTTAGCAGAGCTCGTGGATTACGAGGCCGGAGCGCAGTTTGGGCTCGAACCAGGTGGTCTTTGGAGGCATGATGTTGCCGGTGTCGGCAATGTCGATAATCTGCTTCATGCTGACAGGATAGAGGGCGAAAGCGACCTTCATCTCGCCGTTGTCGACGCGACGTTTGAGCTCGCCGAGGCCACGGATGCCGCCAACGAAGTCAATGCGCTTGTCGGTGCGGAGGTCCTTGATGCCGAGCACCTTGTCGAGGACGAGGTTGCTGAGGATGGTGACGTCGAGGACTCCGATGGGGTCGTTATCGTTGTAGGTGCCAGGTTTGGCTGACATCTTGTACCAGTGGCCGTCGAGGTACATGCTGTGCTCATGGAGCTTGGTGGGTTTGTAGATGTCGGTGCCCATGTCGGTGAGCTCGTAGCTCTCGCCGACGGCTTTAAGGAACTGCTCCTTGTTGAGGCCGTTGAGGTCTTTGACAACGCGGTTGTAGTCGATGACGTTGAGCTGGTTGTCGGGGAAGATGACGGTCATGAAGTAGTTGTACTCCTCCTTGCCGGTGTGGTTGGGGTTCTGCTCTTTCTTCTCCTGTCCCACGAGGGCGGCTGCAGCGCTGCGGTGGTGTCCGTCGGCTATGTACATGGCGGGTACTTTCTTGTCGAAGAGTTCGACAAGCTCGTCGATGAGTTTGCGGTCGTCGATGACCCAGAAGCGGTGGCCGAAGCCGTCTTCCTTGGCGATGAAGTCATAGATGGGCTTCTTGGCGGTGACGGAGGCGACAATCTCGTCGATGCGGGCGACGGCGGGATAGGCGAAGAAGACGGGCTCCACGTTGGCGTTGGTGATGCGGACGTGTTTCATGCGGTCTTCTTCCTTGTCTTTGCGGGTGAGCTCGTGTTTCTTGATAATCTTGTTGACATAGTCCTCGCTGTAGGCGCAGGCGACGATGCCATACTGCCAGCGGGCATTGGCGTCGGTGGGGTTCATGCTCTGGGCATAGATGTAGAGTTTCTCCTCTTCATCCTTCACCAGCCAACCCAGGTCTTTGAACTTGTTGTAGTTCTTCACCACCTGGAGGTATACTTCGGGCGAATGCTCGTCGGTGCCTTTGGGTAGGTCAATCTCTGCCTTGGTGACATGGAGGAGGCTATAAGGATTGCCCTCGCACTCCACGCGGGCCTCTTCTGAGTTCAGTACGTCGTATGGACGCGATGCCAGTTTCTCGACAATGTCGACGGGCGGGCGGAAGCCCTTGAAAGGTTTGATAATGCTCATTGATTTGTTTTTTTTATTGTATGTTAATTTGTTAGCAACTAGTATAGGCATGTCTCTCTCTGTCTCCTTCTTCGACTTCATTTTTAACTATCTCTCTGACTTTATTTTATATCAGTCAAAAGATGGAGGGAGAATTTTGCAAAAGTACTAACTTTTCTCTACCTGTGCAAATTTTTTTATTTTTCTTCGGTTCTCTTTTGTCAATTTTTCAGCGTTTTCCATGCAATGCGGAGCAGCAGCGGTATCACAAAGATGGCGATACAGCTCACCCACATTTTGGCTCCTGCGGATACCACAAAATCATGATTGACCAGCAAAAGCCCTATGGCACACACTATTATCACGGTAAGGTACATCACCGTGTTGCCCCAGATCTCCTTGTTGATGACGATGCCTATGGCCTGGTTGATGGCCACCGGTATCGGTGCAAACAGCATAAAGAGCCCCAAGTGGTAGCTCAGAGGAATCTCTGTCGTGAACGACCGTACAATGCAAAGCACCAGCCATACAACCACTGCTATGATGTACAGCACCCTTAGTTTTTTGTCTACATATTCCATAGTATCTTTTTTATTGTTTTGGTTTATAGTCTATTTCGATGTCAATTTGTTGTCATGTTTTTCCGCAATAGCGATGCACGATGAAGGCTCCCTCCTTGTGCTAATCGGGTGCAAAATTACACTTTTTTTCAATACTTTGGACTCTTTATAGTCCAAAAACCAAAATACTTCGTATTTTTGCACAACCTTACATCGTTTTCTGTTATAGTTAATATTTTTATTTTCATTATTTTAAATCGTTGTATATGCTAAAAAAAAGTATCCTCTCTCTTGTCGCTGTTCTTTTGCTTTCATTCTCCCTGAATGCCCAGTTTTTGGATTTCAGGCAAAACAATGAACGCGGTTTCTTGGGTGTTCAACTTGGTCAAGCGGGCTCTGGCACCGACTATCATGACTTCGGTTTCGGTGTCTCCATGTCTGTCTATGGCTTATATGTCGACTTCCTCCTTGCCCCACCGGAATATACCGACGACAACCATCTTATCAATGAGCTCTGGGATGACGATGAGGCATACTCCATCAACTTCGGCTATCAGATTCCGATACTCCCTTGGCTCCGCGTCGCACCCATCATAGGCTACAGCCAGTGCAACTATGGCTACACCGATATTGGCACTCTGAACCAGCACATTGAAGAGGATGGCGACATCTCCAACAGCCACGACTATGTGGTGGAAAAACGCTTTCACGAGTTGAACTACGGCGGAGCCCTCTTCGTCGAACTCTTCGGCAACATCGAACTCTACGGTGTCTACACACGTCGCGCCATCTACGGTGGCATCAGCTTAAACCTCAACTGGAACGGCTGGCTCTACTAGTTCAGCGTATCAGCGTCACGTCGCCTTTAAACTGGCTGTGCTGCCCGTCGGCACAGGTTATGGTGCAGTGGTACACGTAAACACCTGGCATGCACCAGTTGTCGCGGAAGCGTCCGTCCCAGCACCTGGTGATGTCGTCGCTCTCGTAGACTTTCTCACCCCAGCGGGTGAAGATGACTATGTGGAAGTTGTCAATCCACTCCCCTCTGAAGCATAGCTGGTCGTTCTTGCCATCACCATTGGGCGTGAATGCGTTGGGAATATGTATGTTGGGTTTGCCGCAGTTGACACTGATGCAAAACACTCTTACCGAGTCGCGGTAACTGCACCCTGCCGAGTCGGTCACAGTCACTATGTAGTATGTTGTGTCCTCTGGTGTGGCTGTGGGGTGTGGTGACGAAGGACTTGACACCTGTGTCGATGGACTCCACCAGTAGCTTCCATTCGGTATCTCGCTCACATGCAGCATGGTACTATGTCCGAGAAAAACAATGCTGTCATCCACCCACACATCAATACTGTCGAACGAGTGCTGTCGACCTATCGTCACGCTGTCCATCGTCGTACATCCGTTGGCGTCGGAGACTATCACCAATGCCGTACCTTCGCACAGGGCGGTAGCCGTCGCGTTCTGTTCACCGTTCGACCATGTGTAGCTGTAAGGCGCTGTGCCTCCGTTGGCTAGCGCCGTGGCAGTTCCGCTGCATACATCGGGGCAGGTGTTTTTGACTGAGCCAATCTCCACGTTCATGTCATAATTGTCCAGCACCTCTATGGTGTCGAAGAACAGACATCCGTTGCCGTCGGTGACCTGCAGATAGTAAAGTCCAGGGCAGAGATTGGTGCGTGTCGCTGTGGTCGAACTGTCATCGAGCCATAGCAATGTGTATTCGGAATTGCCAGTCACGGTGATGCTTATGGATCCGGTGCAGGTGTCGAGACAGGGGATGTGCTGCACCGCGGCGTCTATCACTGGCGACTCTGGCTTTTTTATGGTGAAAGGTTTCGTCACTGTGCATCCGTTGCCGTCACGATAGATGACGGTGTAGTCGCCCGCACAATATTGGCCGCTACAGTTGGCATTCGTCCAGCTGTTGCCCCAATGTGTCCATATATATTGGTGAGGAGCCACCGCTTCCGGAGACGGGATGATGCAGGCGTTGCCCAAGCAGTCACCTGGACATTTGGGGTCGATGATTATCATCGTGTCGATGATGTCGTAGAAATGCACCTGGATGCTGTCGTCCTTATAGCATCCCAGTTCGTCGACCACACGCGTGTAGAGCCATTGGCCGTCGTGCGGCTCGAAGCTCAGCACGCCATTGTGTATGTCGCTGTTGATGGTGTCGCTCATGTTTCTGTTTGTCGACCAGATATAAGTCGGTGAAGGTCCCGATGTGACTAGCGTCAGAGTGTCGGGATAAGAGCACAAGACGCTGTCGCCCAATACCCAGCTCGACGCATTGCCGCCTTCAATTATTTGGGTGAACAGTCTCCAGCAACCATCGTTCCACACAACCCACAGTTTGTATTCTCCAGGAAGCTCGGCCATGGGGTTGGCTATGTTGCTGTCGCTCACCTGACCTTGGATCCATTGGTAGGTGAACCCCACTTCGGGTTGTATGCCTATCTGTATGGGTGTACCAGGGCAGGTGCTGAGGGTGTCGAGGGGCGGCAGGTAAAGTCCGCTGAGAATGGTGATAACCCTCTCGGTGGTGTCGCTCGTGCGGCAGCCGTTGGCCATATAGGCTATAAGGCGCACGGTGTAGAAGCCTGCGATGGGGTATACGTGTGTGGGGTTGATGTCGGTCGAGGTCTGTCCGTCGCCGAAGTCCCACAGGTAGCTCTGGCCGCGGCCCGTGTTGTGGAATGTGATGGTGGTGGGGTCGCACGACTCGCTGCGGCTATAGTTGAATTCGGCTACAGGGAAATCATCTGTCAGGTTGAAGCGGAAGATGGCGTTGTTGCAGTTGTTGCTGTTGTTGTGCTGGCTGTAGGCCCCCGTGGTGACAGGAAATTCGTCGTTCTGGCTGCAGCTGGCGCATACGGACTGGTAGAGCGTACCCAAGCGGTCGAAGCGCGAGGTGCCGCCATCCACATGGTCGCTGCCGCTGTAGTAGCTGCCCGACGAGCTGTGTTGCTCGCCGAAATAGGTGGCATATACCAGCTGCGAAGCATCCATGTCGAGACTCATAAGGTAGAAATCCTGTCCGTCGGTGGTGCTCTGATAGGCATCAGGGGTCACCGTGAGGCCTGTGGTGCCGCCGCTGTTCCATGGGTAGTTCACGCCGTTCCATGTGAATCCCAGAAAGACGCGTCCCCATCCGCAGAGGTAGATGCGGTTGCAGATGTCCACAGCAAAGGCGGTGGGGGAGATGTTAGGCTGCCCGCTGCCGTCGCCAAACACGGTGCTCCACACCAGGGTGTCGAGGTTGGGACGCAGACGCGCCAAGAACTGACCGCTGTTGGGCGTGTTGTAGTTGGCGTTGTGTATCAGCGTGCTACCCGATGCCTTGGTTTGTCCGAAGAGGAATATGTCGCCCTGTTTGCCGCAGCGCACAAAATAGCTCTGGTCGTAGGTGGAAGAGCCGAAATAGGTGCTGGCCATCAGCGACTTGCCATAGTACGAAATCTTTGATACAAAGCCGTCGGCACTGCCTCCTCGGTAGCCGTTATGGTAGGCGCCTGCTGTTGCCGGGAAGTCGAACGAATTGGTGCCGCCCGTAACAACCACGTTGTAGTCTTGGTCGCAGTCGATGCTGTATACCGCATCGTCCTTGATGCCACCCAGATAGGTGCTCCACATCATGTTGCTAAGGTTGTAGTCAATCTTGAAGACCACCCCTTCTTGTCCGCCTTTGTTGAAGTGCTGCACGCATCCCGTCGTCACGGGGAAGTCGTACGAGAAGGTTGTCGAGCCTACATAGATGTTGTTCAAGTCGTCGGTTATCAGCTCGCCTCTGGCTCCGTCGCCATAGTTGTAGTAAAGCGAGTCGTTGCCTATCATCACTACGCTGCTGCTGAACGAGTTGCGGTAGTTGAGGCCGTCGTTGCCGCTGCCACCCACGTAGGTCGAAGCCTGTAGTTGGCTGCCGTCGCTGTTGAACCGGCAGACGAACAGGTCCACTCCGTTGGGGAAGTTGATGGTGGTGCTACCCTCATATTGCAGTGATGAGCCACCGTTGAAGCTGGTGTCGTAGGCGTTGGCGGTCACTGGGAAGTCGGCCGACCCTGTGGTTCCGAAAATCACCAGCTCGTCGAGCGAGTTGACAAACATGCTGTGGGGCATGTCGGCAAGGCTGCCTCCCAGATAGGTGGCATAGAGGCGTATGCTGCCGCTGGTGTCGAACTTGAAGATGCCTATGTCGGCATTGCCGTTGTAGGTGCCGTCGTAGGCACCTGTCGAGACCGGGTATCCGTCCCCGAAGACCAACCCCGATGTATAGGTGTTCTTGTAGCTGTCGTAGCAGCCCGTCGTCCCCCAGTTGTCGGCTGTCGACCCGGTATAGGTCGAGAAGTGGAGATAGGGGTCGATGATTAGTTCCTGCGAGGTGTCGTAATTCCCCAGTTTGAATGTTACCCGGTTGTCTCTCAGCTGGTATTCGGCATTGATTTCCATCTCTTTGCCATCGATAATCTGATAGGCGTAGGGCCGCAACTCAACGATGTCCAGCACCGAGGTGTGTACCACCAGGTTCCCTTTCTGTAGCTTTATACCATCCACACCCTCGTAGCTTATAGCTATCTGCGACGGGTCGGCCCCCCGTCCTACGATGAAATCGTATTTCATCGCGTTGGTGGCCGAGTAGACCTTCATGTCTATGCCGTCGTATATGTTGTGGTACAGCACCGACTGGTAGGTCGGCACACCTGAACGCCAGCGGCTTGGGTCGCGTCCTATAAAGTAGTTCTCATATCCTTCAGTCTGCTCGGTACCCTCTACATCCTGCGTCCTGCACCCCTCAAACCTGATGCGGTAGGCATGTGTGCGATAGCTCTCCGGTCGTTGTTTCCCGTTTCTAACCATAGGGTGTCTAAGGTTCTCGTTGTCGGGGTGTTGCACCACCAATGTGAAACAGTCGCGCTCGACGAAGAGGGTTGTGCCTCGCATCTGCGACCTGAACAACACTTGGCTTTCCCACTGCCCACGGTTTTCCGTGAACATTATCAGCCGCCCTGCACCAAGTGTGTCTCGCTCATTGCGTGCCTGCAACTCGCTGGTACACAATAGTGCAAACATTATGAACAAGCATATTTTATATATTTGTTTCCATATTTTCATCGTTGCAAAGATAGCTATTTTTTTTATTCTGACAATTATTCCTAAAAATAATTGTAACTTTGCAGGCTCAAATGATAGCCCCTGAGACCATACAACGTATAATGGATGCCACTCGTATTGAGGAGGTTATAGGTGAATTTGTGTCGATGAAACGGCGTGGCACAAACTATGTGGCCTGCTGTCCCTTCCACGACGAAAAGACCCCTTCCTTCTCTGTCTCGCCCACAAAAAACCTCTACAAGTGTTTCGGCTGTGGCGAGAGCGGCAATGCCGTGGGCTTCCTCATGAAGCATGAGCATTACACCTATCCCGAGGCGTTGCGTTGGCTAGCCAAGAAGTATCATATCGAGGTGGAAGAAGAGGAGATGACCGCCGAACAGAAGGAACGCCAGACGGAAAGGGACGGACTCTTCCATGTGTCGGAGTTTGCGCAGAAATATTTCGCCCAGCTGTTGTATGAGGATGAGATGGGGAAGGCCGTCGGTCTCAGCTATTTCCACAATAGAGGTCTGACCGACAGTGTGATAAAGGCGTTCGGTTTAGGATATAGCCTCGATGAGTGGGACAACTTCACGAAGCATGCACGTTCGTCGGGTTATAGCGATAACGTGCTGCAAAAGACAGGACTGACCATCTTCAAGGACGACGGCAAGAGCTACGACCGTTTCAAGGGTCGTGTGATGTTCCCCATCTATAGTGTCAGCGGTCGTGTCCTAGGTTTCTCGGGTCGCATCCTCTCCAAAGAAAAGCAAGCTGCCAAGTATGTAAATTCCCCCGATTCAGAAATCTACAACAAGAGTCACATTCTCTATGGCCTTTATCAGGCCAAGAATTCGATAGCCAAACAGGACAAGGTCTACCTCGTCGAGGGCAATATTGATGTCATCTCGATGTATCAGTCTGGCGTTGAGAATACTGTGGCGTCGTGTGGCACCTCGCTGACGGTCGAGCAGGTACGCCTGATGCGTCGCTACACCAAGAATGTCACCGTCCTCTACGATGGCGACAAGGCTGGCATCAAGGCTGCCTTCCGTGCCGTAAACATGCTCTTCGAAGAGGGACTTCATGTCCGCGTGGTGCTGTTCCCCGATGGCGACGACCCCGACAGTTATGCCCAGAAGTATGGTTCAACCCAGCTTCAGGAATATCTCAAGGAGAATGAAACCAACTTCATCCTTTTCAAGACCAAGGTGTTGGCCGACGATGTGAAGGACGACCCCATCCGCAAGGCTGAGGTGCTGGGCGACATTGTACGCACCATCGCGCTGGTTCCCGACCTCCTAGAGCGTACCGAGTATGTCTCACAGTGTTCTTCTCTCCTTCAGGTTCCCGAGAACACACTCCAGTCAGAGCTGGCCAAGGTGTTGAACCGCAAACTCTATGAAAGCACCAAGAACCACACTCCCGACCCTGCCGACAAAGACCTCTCCGAGGGACGGCAGCCAAATCCTTCGCAGGACGGGGACAGTGCTTCCGCTGCCGATAGCACAGGCACAGTAGAGACTACTGGGCAAGCCGTAAAACCGGAGACTACTTTCTCGTTCAATCCGGCCAAGGCTCAAGAGATTAAACTCATCAGTCTGCTTCTCAATTACGGCGATAAGGTTATTCCCATCGAGGTTGAGGACGAGAATAAACAGAAGATTGTCGAAAACTACTCTGTCGCTCAACTTATTGTCGGCGATGTGCTGAACTATCAGATGCCTTTCCAGGAAACAGCCTGCCAGACAATCTTCAACGAATATGCCACACGTATCGATAAAGGCGAGATGAAAGTCGACACGCAACTCTTCGTCAACCATTCCGACACTACCGTCCGCGAGTTGGCAATATCGTTGATGATGAGAGAAGGAAGCAACCAAATCAGCGAAAACTGGCAGAAAGAGAAGCATATCTATGTGCCCAGGCCAGAGGACAGAATACGCAACGACGTAGAGGAATCGCTCTTAAATTTCGAACTCAAAAAACTCAACCAGCGCATCGGCAACATCGATGTCCAGTTCCCCTACGCCAAAGATGATGATGAACGTCTCATGCTCATGGCACAAAAAATGCAGCTCCAAAAGGTATGCCGTGAGATAGGCGATAAGCTTAACCGAGTGATTATTTGAAATGGACTTACAGACAATAAAAAACAGATACGACATCATAGGCAACGACTCTAACTTGTTGTTGGCCATTCATAAAGCCATCCAGGTGGCTCCCACCGACCTCAGTATTCTCGTCACTGGTGAGAGCGGCGTCGGCAAGGAGGTCTTCGCACGGATGATACACGACAACAGCAGCCGGAAGCACAAGAAGCTGGTGTCGGTCAACTGTGGCGCCATACCTGAAGGCACCATAGAGAGCGAACTCTTCGGTCATGTCAAAGGCTCCTTCACCGGTGCAGAGAGAGACCGCAAGGGCTATTTTGAGGAGGCTGACGGTGGCACAATCTTCCTTGATGAAATTGGCGAGCTGCCCCTCTCCATGCAGGTAAAGCTCCTCCGCGTTCTGGAGAACGGGGAGATTATCCCAGTTGGTTCCTCCGCGTCGCGAAAAATCAATGTCCGTGTGGTTGCAGCCACCAACGTTGACCTGCTGGCTGCCATACGTAAGGGTCATTACCGCGAGGACCTCTACTATCGTCTCAACCAGATTTCTATACAAATACCACCACTTCGCGAGCGCAAGGATGACATAGTCCTCCTTTTCCGCAAGTTTGCCTCCGACATCTCGGAGAAATACCATACGCCGCTCCTGCGCCTCACCGACGACGGCAAGCAATACCTTATGGATTATCCCTGGTACGGCAACGTCCGCGAACTCAAGAATGTCACCGAGCAAATCGCTGTCGTCGAAAGCGAACGCACCATCACACGCGACATTTTGATGAACTATATCCACTACGTACCACAAGAGAAGATGCCGGTACTTTTCCATTCCGACAGCCAGCAGAATAATGTCATCACCGACCGAGAACTGCTGTTGAAGGCACTCTCTATGGGACAGATGATCAACGAGATGCGTACTGAGATTAATAATCTTAAACATATTATCACCACTATGGCTCATGGTGGCAGCATCCATTTGCCTTCCAACGCCGATGAAGAATTTGTCGACTCGGCAAAGTATTACCAAATCGAGCCTCACGCCACTCCCTCTGGCTTCCAGGTGCCTACGCACCACGATTCCTCTTTCGACCATCATGAGGCTTTTCCTAATACTGAAGATGTTGAATTTCAAGACTCTGAGGTTGTAGAGAATGAACCCATCTCACTGGTCGACCGCGAGAAGTCAGCTATCATCAAGGCACTCGAAAAGCACAGCGGACGCCGTCGCCCCGCTGCTCAGGAACTTGGTATCTCCGAACGCACATTGTACAGAAAGATAAAGGAATACGGCATTGGTGATTGACAATCATCGGTCGGCATTCTTCAGCCGTTTTTTTCGCGATTATCAATTATTTTTTTTTGGTTTTAATATTAGTTCGTATTTTTGCAAAAATTTTTTTTGAAAGTAATTTCTTTGTAATTGCATAATTTTGAGAATAATGGGTATGGAACAGGAAACGATTCAGATTACTCTGCCGTCATCAAAAAGTATTTCAAACCGCTGGTTGGTGCTTGATTATATGTCCCGCACGGGCATAAAGATAAAAAATATTTCGTCCTCTAACGACACTCAGCAGCTTGGCAGACTACTTCATCAGTTGAAAGGCGGTCGTCGCCATAATTTCGACTGTCGCGATGCCGCTACCGTGGCTCGTTTCATGATGGCTCTCCTCTCCGTAACCCCTGGTTCCCACACCCTTACTGGTTCCGAACAACTATGCAAACGCCCTATGGAACAGCTTATCGACGCACTTCGCAAGGCTGGCTGCTCCATAAAATGTACTGGAGAAGAGGGTTTCCTTCCCGTCAAGATTGAGGGCATCATCCCTACCGCTCAGCGAATCCAGATTGATTGCAGTGTCTCCAGCCAGTATGCCTCTGCCATTCTCCTTGCTGCCGCCACTATGCCGCAGGGCGGTATGGTGGAACTCATCGGAGCACCTGCCTCCGAACCTTATATCGACATGACTCTCAAGGTTATGGAGCAAGCCAAGGTGCAATGTGTCCTCAAGGGCAATCCTCCTACCTATTATATAGAGCACACCATCCCTCAATGCGATGTTGTCTCCATAGAAAAAGACTGGTCTTCTGCATCCTACTTCTTCGAGGCCGCATCGCTCCTGCCAGGAGTCCCTGTCCGTCTCCCAGGTCTGCAACGCGATAGTCTACAGGGCGACCAGGTCCTCCGTGATATTTTCGACAATATGGGTCTCACTGTGAACCAGGCTGATCAGTCGGTCGAGATACGCCGTCAAGGTGATATGGCCGGTAGCATTGAAGTCGACTTCTACAACACTCCCGACCTTCTTCCCGCTGTTGCCGTCGCTTGTGCCGCTCTCGGTATCGAAGGCCATTTCACGGGTGTCCAGAACTTGCGTTTCAAAGAGAGCAACCGTCTTCAGAGCATTGCCGAAGGACTTGCCAAGCTGGGTCGCACCATCGAGGTTGACGAGACCACTATGACCATCCCTGCCGGTAATCCTTTCACCCGCGAGTCGCTAGAAGGTATCGGTGCTATCGATTCGCACGACGACCATCGCATAGCCATGGCTTTCGGTGCGTTGAAGGTACTCAATCCTTCCATCGAGGTTACCAACCCTGACTGTGTCAGCAAGTCCTTCCCCGACTTCTGGAAGATGCTCGACCGCCTGACAGCATAGCCTACAGTATATAATGACTACAAAATATACTCCATCAGATATTCTTCGAGAGAAGAAACTCCGCGAAATTCCCGTGGAGAAGGAACTTTTGGAGATATTCAAGAAGGCACTCGCACATCATTTGCCACCCAAACCCGACGATGACCCCGAAACTAACTATTCGTCAAGTGTTGAGGCCCTCCTTAATGATACATTCTACAAGGGAAAAAACAAGATAGCGCAAAGAAAAGGTGTTAAAACAGATTTAAACATATTCGCCGACAATACGACTTCTTCCTCTCCGGTTGTATTGATAGAGATGAAACGCCCTTCCGAGAAGAACGATATGTTATCCCAGAAGGACCTCAACCGGAAGGCTCTTCATGAACTTATTCTCTACTATCTTACTGAACTCGAAGGTCCTGACCATAACAATGCTATCCGTTATTTGATTGCCAGCAATGGTTACGATTGGTTTGTTTTCGAAGAAACCATGTTCCGCAGGTTGTTCACCACGAACAAGTTCAGGCGAGAGTACAGAAAGGTGAACCCGGAGGGTCCGACATTCTACAAGGAGAGAACCAAAGAGTTCTACACTTATGTTGCAAAGGAGATTGAAAATGAGGGATTGACCGAAGAAATGTCGTATATATACTTCTCGCTAAAGGATTGGGACAAGATGAGTGACCAGAAGCTTTCGGCTATATGCAAGGTACTCTCACCCTATTTCCTTCTTGGCAAGCGCCGCCGCGATGCCAACGATATGAACGATGAGTTTTACAAGGAGCTACTCTACATTATCGGGCTTGAAGAGAAGAGTGAAAAGGGAAATGTCACTATTCAAAGGCTACCAAAGGAACGTCGTGAGCCAGGGTCGCTGTTGGAGAGTACACTGTCGTGGTTAGTAGCACATGATGATCTCTCAGAGGAAGAAAAATACGATGCAGCCCTTGAACTGGTGCTGACATGGGTGAACCGTCTGTTGTTCATCAAACTTGTGGAGTCACAGGTGATTAATTTCAATTCATGGGATGAGCGGGAAAAATACAACTTCTTCAATGAGGACAATATATCGAGCTTCCGTAACATAGATGACCTTTTTTTCAAGGTGTTAGCACTTCCTACGGAAAATCGTGACGAAGATGTTCAGAGACAATTCCCCGAGGTACCATACCTGAACAGCAAGTTATTTGAGTGTTCCTATCTTGAGCGTCACCTCAATACCAAGATTTCTTTTTTGAAGGTGACCAAGATAAAGCCCTACAAAGAGACAGCCATCACCGACGGGGCTGGACGGAAGATAAAAGACAAACTGAACAATATCAGCTATCTGATAGCTTTTCTGGCGAAATACAACTTTGGCGAGGCAAGGGAGGATGACACGCGTGAACTGATTAATGCTTCTGTGTTGGGCAAGATATTTGAAAAGATAAATGGCTACAAGGATGGTGCCGTGTTTACGCCTGCCTCCATTACTAAGTTTATCTGCAAAGAAACACTGGAACGTGCCGCAGTTGTGAAATTGAATGAGCGATTGGGATGCCAATGTATGACACTTCAAGAATTGAAGGCTCATATTCCATCCTACGGATTGCGCAAAGCCAGTGATGTTGTCAACGAGCTTCGCGTTTGTGACCCGTCCGTAGGCAGCGGACATTTCCTTGTGTCGGCATTAAATCGTTTGTTGGCTATCAAAGCAGAGCTCGGTGTGCTTCTGGACGACAATGACCAGCCATTGACACTCAGCTACAATATTAGTGTGACTGAGGATGACGAGATAGAAATAAAACGCGGAAATCAGCATTTTTCCTACAAGAAAGGTGTTGACGAACTGACACGCATACAAAAGGCACTCTTCCATGAGAAGGCTGCCATCATCGGACATTGCCTCTACGGAGTAGATATCAATCAAAAGTCTGTTGACATCTGTCAACTTCGTTTGTGGATTGAATTGCTTAAGAATGCCTATTACAATGGTGACAAGTTGGTTACACTCCCTAATATCGACATCAACATAAAACAAGGTGACAGCTTGCTGCACTCGCTACCATTAGATGCTAACATTACTTCGACATTAAAGAAGAAATATTTCTCCATCAGCACCTACAAGGAGGTGAATGCAAACTACAAGAATGCAGACAAGTCGAGACGACGGGAATACGACAAGATTTTGAAGAGCATACAGCAGGGATTGTATAATTTTGCAAATAATAGGAATGACAAGCTTTATGTTCGGAGAGACAAGCTTGCTGAGAGACTGGGTAAACTGGGCTTTATAGGTTATGTAAATCCACTCTTCCATCATGAGGAAATCGCCGACGAGCATACGCAAGAGATTGTAAACAAGATTGCTGCTGATTTGGAAAAGGTAAACGAACAGATACGTGAGAGGGAGCGGATTTATTCCAATGCGTTCGAATGGCGATATATGTTCCCTGATGTTCTGGCCGACGACGGCTCTTTCGAAGGTTTCGATTGTATTATTGGAAACCCGCCATATATACAGTTGCAGAGCTTGAAGCAGGTGACCGACGAGTATGAGAAGAAGAACTATCAGTCATTCAGGCGTACAGGCGATATCTGCATGCTCTTTTATGAGTGGTGTATGAGCCTTCTTCGCAAAGGTGGTTACCTGTCATTCATCACAACTAATTCGTGGATGCGTGCCGACTATGGCAAGAATCTACGGAGATTCTTCGAGAGCAGTGATATCAATCCTATGATGCTGATAGACTTCTTCACCTTTCAGGTGTTCCGCGATGTCACTGTTCGTACGAATATCTTGATGCTTCAGAAAGCAGAGAATCAGAATAAGTTGTTGTGCTGTACCGTGGAGGATAACAAGGCATTCAAGTTGAAGGACTTGCGCGAGTTCTATGAGGCGAACAGGAAAGAGTATTCATTCATAGGAAAGACTTCGTGGGTGTTCCGTGACAGCGACAAGGAATATTTCATTCAATGCATCAAGAATAAAGGTAAGCCCCTTTCAGAGTGGGATTTAGTTATAAATCGTGGAATTCTTAGTGGATGCGACGATGCTTTCTGGATTTCCTCAGAACAGTATCAGAATATGGTCTCGGCTGATGAACACTGCAAGGAAATCCTTGTTCCGCATCTCCGTGGCCGTAACATAAAACGGTATCAGATTGAATGGGAAGGATATTACTTGATTAACAGCCATAATGGATTGAAGGATGAAGGCCTGGCTCCTATTGACATCAACGATTATCTGCCTATAAAAGAGCATCTTGATACCTTTCACGACAGGATAGTTGCCCGAGGCGACAAGGGTGATACAATCTACAACCTGCGTAACTGTGCCTATCTAAGGGATTTGGACAAGAAAAAGATTGTCTATCCCAACCTTACAACTCGAATTGGTTTCTATCTGGATACGGAAGGCTACTATGTCAATGCCAAGGCCTACATGGTGGTGGGGAAACACCTCGGATACTTGACGGCTTTCTTCAATTCAGCCCTTTTTAGGTACTGCTTTACAGATGAGTTCCCTATTGTACAAGGAGATGGTCGCGAGTTGCGCAAAAGTGCCTTTGGACGAATACCTGTGAGGGATGTCACAGACGAAGAAGATGCTGAGTACGAGCGCAGGGTGATGGAGATCCAACAGATGAAACGGGACGGTTTGCCAACCGAGGAGAAAGAACATGAACTGGATTTGATGATTCTTTCCCATTACGGGATTACAGATTCGGAACAGCAGAATATCGTTTTAGGTAATTGATTCAATGCGTTGAGTCTGTTGCCTCAATCCATTGGATGTTGTCGTATCTTTTCAGCCAGGTGAGCTGTTTTTTTGCGTATTGCCAGGTGTGGTTCTTGATGCTGGTCACTGCTTCGTCAAGGGTGCTTTTCCCGTCAAGATAGCTGAAAATCTCCTTGTATCCCACCGTGTTGAGGGTGTTGATGTTGCGATAGGGGAGAAGGCTCTCAACCTCGTCAACCAAGCCATCCTTTATCATCATGTCGACGCGGCGGTAGATGCGGTCTCGCAGAACGTCACGGTCGCGATTGAGGGCAATCTTTACTATTTCAAATGGGCGTTTGGGCAATTCTTTGTTTATCATTTTGCTATATGGCTGACCTGATGTCCTAATCACCTCTAATGCACGTTGTATGCGTATGGGGTTGCTCTTGTCCACGACGGCGTAGTATTCGGGGTCTTGCTGCTTCAGCTCGTCAAGGAGCTGTGGCAGTTCGCCGTTGGCTATGCGGCCTGAGAGTTCGGCTCTCAGCTCCGGCGTGGGGTCGGGCATATAGTTGATTCCCTGACAGAGGGCATCGATGTAAAGTCCTGAACCGCCGACGGCAACAACGTCATCGTGAAACTCGAACATTCTTTCGAGAAGTTGCATTGCGTCGTGCTCATAGTCATAGACGTTGTAGGGTTCAGTTACAGAGCGGCAGGCGATGAAGTGATGTTTGACAGCGGCAAGTTCGTCGCTTGTCGGTCGTGCCACGCCGATGTTGAGTTCAGAATAGAACTGTCTTGAGTCACAGGATATTATCTCTGTACCTAGCTGTCGAGCCAACTGTATGGCGTATGCCGTCTTGCCGACAGCTGTGGGACCTGCTATGACTATCAGACGCTTCACTTCACAGGCTTGAGTCCGAGGGGTTTAGCAAGGTCGAGCATCATCTGCCATGCAGCCTCGCGTTCGTTGGGGATTGTGCCTTCCAGGATGGCATCCTTTATGGCATCTTTGATGACTCCAATCTCATGGCAGGGACCAATGCCGAAAGTTTCCATGATGTCGAGTCCGCTGACAGGTGGCTGGAAATTGCGTATGCGGTCTTTCTCTTCGAGTTCGACAAGCTTTTGTCTTACAAGCTGGTAGTTGTCTCTGAAACGCTTCTTTTTCTCCTCTTTCTTCGATGTTATGTCGGCTTCGCAAAGTAGCATGAGGTCATCGATGTCGTCGCCGGCTTCGAAGAGCAGTCGACGGACTGCCGAGTCGGTGACCACATCTTCCGAAATGACGATGGAACGCAGATGCAGCAGTACAAGCTTCTCTACATATTTCATTTTGGCATCGAGCGGTAGGCGGAGCCGTTTGAAGATGCGCTTAACCATCTGAGACCCTTTCACTTCGTGTCCGTGGAAGGTCCATCCCAGCTTCTCGTCGTAGCGTTTGGTGGCAGGCTTGCCGATGTCGTGCAGCAATGCTGCCCAGCGAAGCCATAGGTCGTCGCTCTTCTCTGCCACATTGTCAAGTACTTCCAACGTGTGGTAGAAGTTGTCCTTATGACTGCGGCCATCTCTGGTTTCCACGCCTTTCAGTCTCGACAGTTCGGAGAAGAAGAGGGGCAGGAGTCCTGATTTTTCGAGCAGCTTGATGCCTACCGAGGGCCGTGGGGAGAGTATTATTTTGTTCAGCTCAGCCGTGATGCGTTCTTGGGAGATGATCTTCAGCCGGTCGGCATTGTCGATGATGGCTTGGAAGCAGCGGCTGTCGATGGTGAATCCCAGTTGCGATGCAAACCTTACGGCGCGCATCATACGCAGAGGGTCGTCGCTGAATGTGATGTCGGGGTTGAGAGGAGTGCGTAGTATACCCTTGTTGAGGTCTCTGATGCCGCCAAAGGGGTCGACAAGTTCTCCGAAACGGCCACTGTTCAGGCACACAGCCATCGCGTTGACGGTGAAGTCGCGACGGTTCTGGTCATCTTCCAGAGTGCCATCCTCTACGATGGGCTTTCTGCTGTCGCGCTGATAAGACTCGCGACGTGCGCCGACGAACTCCAGCTCCAGTTCCTCGTCATCGGTGGGCGGCTTCATGTGGCGGCCGTAGATATGTATTTGCGCGGTGCCGAAATTGCGGTAGCAGTGCACCTCGGGGATAAAATCGTAGGTGTCGCCGATTTTTTTAGCCACCTCTTCGGCAAGGGCTATGCCGCTGCCAACACACACCACGTCGATGTCGGAACAGGGGCGTTGAAGGAAATAGTCACGCACCACGCCGCCCACGACGTAGCATTCCAGTTCCATTGCGTCAGCAACTTCGCCTATCAGTTTGTATATGGGGTGTTCAAGTATTATCAACTGTCAATTATCAATTAGCAAAATTCAACTGTCAAAGTCTTTTGTACCTGCAAGGTTGCCCTCCTCATCGTAGAATTCCCAAATGTTGGCACGCTTGCCGTTGATGTAGATGCCACGGAAATAGGGGATTCCGTTTTCGCGATAGGAGATGTAAAGTCCGTTTTCCACACCGTCGACGTAGCGTGCTTCCAGCATCTTCTGGCCGTTGGCATAGTAAAACTCCCAGAGTCCTTCCTTCTGCCCGTTTCTCACTGTGCCGTGTGCATTGACGGTATAGTTGTCGTTGAACTGGTAACGGATTTCCGTATCGCCAACATAGTAGGTCACCGACAGGGGTCTGTGGTCGGTAGTGTATTGGAGAACCTTCATTGAGTCGTAGGTGGTTACAAACTCCTTGCCGTCGCGGTTATAGAATTTCCATCCGCTGCCGTAGTCACTGCTGTCGCCTGTGCTGAAACTGCCCGAGGTGTGGAGCTGTCCGTTGTCGTAGCAGTAGCGCCATTCGCCTGTGGGCTTGTCGTCCTTGAAATGCTTCTCGTACATGATGTTGCCGTTCTCGTAGTACATCTTCTCTCCGACACGTATCAGTTTGTCGCCCTTGCCGTCGATGACGGTGAACACAAGCTTGGGACTGCCGTTAGGGTATGTTGAGAACACTGTATCGTAAGGACGATGGCATGATACTGCAAAGGCCGCTATGGCCAGAAACAGAATGGTTTTTTTTGTTATTTTAGTCATGTATTATTCCCTTTTTTAGTTTTCAATTCTCAGTTTAACAAGCTCTTCCGCTGCTGTGTAGGCACTGATTTTGTTGTCAAGGATGTCCTGGCGAGCCTGTTCCAGACGCTCATCCATTCCTGGAGTGCTGTAGAACTGTTGTTTCAAGGTATTCTCTATAGTCTCGTCGAGGATGCGAAGGTTCTGTTGCTGCCGTTTGTGGTAGAAGAAGCCGTTCTTTTTTGTAAAGGCTACATATTCAAGTATCTTGTTCCATATCTCCTGCAATCCTTCCTTGCTGTATGCCGAGCAAGGAAGCACCGGAACCGTCCATCCCGAGTCGGGCATAGGGAAGAGGTGGAGGGCGTTGCGGAACTGCTGGGCAGCCAGCTTGGTGCGGTCGGGGTCGATGTCGCACTTGTTGATGGCAATCATGTCGGCCATCTCCATGATGCCGCGTTTGATGCCCTGCAGTTCGTCGCCAGTGTTGGCAAGCTGCAGCAGAAGGAAGAAGTCGACCATCGAGTGGGCTGCCACTTCCGACTGGCCCACGCCCACTGTCTCAACAATGACGGTGTCGAACCCCGCAGCTTCGCATAGAAGGATGATTTCGCGGGTTTTGCGTGCCACGCCGCCAAGCGAGCCTGCCGACGGGGAGGGACGTATAAAGGCGTTGGGGTCGGTCGAGAGTTCCTCCATGCGAGTCTTGTCGCCAAGGATGCTGCCTTTCGAGCGTTCGCTGCTGGGGTCGATGGCGAGGACGGCGAGTTTGTGGTTGAGGGCGGTGAGCATCTTGCCCAGGGCCTCGATGGTGGTGCTCTTGCCGGCGCCCGGCACGCCGGTGATGCCCACGCGGACACTCTTGCCCGAGTAGGGGAGGCATTGCTGTATCACCTGCTGAGCCTTGCGGCTGTGGTCGGGACGCGAGCTCTCGACCAGGGTGATGGCTCGCGAAAGCATGACGCGATCTCCGTGGATGATGCCGTCCACAAGCTGTTCCACCGATGGCTCGTTACGGTGACGTTGACGCATTTTTTCGAGGTAAAAATTGCTGATTTGCTCAGGCTGAACCACCCCTTCTTGCACGTTTAAGGCACTGTCGTATTCAAAATTTGAATAAGTTTTTTTATCTTTTTCGTCCATCATAGCTTGTTGATGTTTAATGCGTTGTGCTGTATTCCCCCACTGCTAACAATCTACAAAAATAAGATTTTTTTTGAAAAAACTTTGCCGTATGCAGAAAAGTGTGTACTTTTGCACCCGATTTCAACAACGATTGGCGGGGTAGCTCAGCTGGTTAGAGCGTCGGATTCATAACCCGGAGGTCATGAGTTCAATTCTCATCCCCGCTACCAGAAAAGGTCTCATCCAGATGAGGCCTTTTCCATTTTCACTACCTCGCAAGACTACTTCTGACAACAGTCAATTGCTATATCTTCATATTCCATATTGCCACCGCAAGTGCAGCTATTGCGCTTTCTACTCGTTGGTAACATCCGATGGGAGGGAAGCTTACGTCGATGCCCTATGCCGTGAGATAATGGCGAGAGGGGATGGCAGGGCGTTGAGAACCATCTATTTCGGCGGAGGCACACCGTCGGTACTGACCATCGAAGAGATTGCCCGGATCATTGCCGCCATAAAAGACTCTTTTGACATGACGCAGGTGGAGGAGGTCACCTTGGAATCCAATCCCGAAGACCTTACCCCCGACTGGGTGAATGCACTGGCACAACTGCGTTTTTTCAACAGACTGAGTGTCGGCATACAGTCGTTCAACGACAGAGACCTGCGTGTCATCAACCGCCGTCACGATGCGCGGCAGGCCGCCGTGGCAATAGAAAATGCCGCAGCGGCGGGCTTCAACAACATTTCTGTGGATTTGATGATGGGGCTTCCCGGACAATCTGCCGCCGACTTTGCCGACAACCTCAGGAGGTTAGGGGAGCTGTCCGATCTTGCTTGCATCAAGCACTTGTCATGCTACGAGCTGACCGTTGAGCCCGACACCATTCTCGACCGCCAGCTGGCCATGGGCCGCCTGCAGTTGCCAGACGAAGAGGTTCTCGTAGAAGAATACAATATGCTATCAGGCTGGTGCTCTGCCAACGGTTTTGAGCAATACGAGGTCTCGAACTATTCCAAACCGGGATTTCGTTCGCGCCACAACAGCCGCTACTGGAACCGCACCCCCTACATAGGTGTCGGTGCCGGTGCCCACTCGTTCGACGGCTCCCGCCGTCGTTGGAATGTCTCGGATGCCGAACTCTATTCCATGTCAGAGCAGGTTCCGTACGAAGAGGAGCTCCTGACATCGGAAGATTCTTTCAACGAGTATGTTATGACAGCACTCCGCACAAGCGAAGGCTTGGACAAGTCCATTCTGAGAACGATGCTGACCGGCAAAGACCTTCGCCAGGTGGAATCTTTACTTGGTGGTTTCGTCGATGCAGGCTTGCTGACGGAGACGCCAGGCCGTTTTATGCCTACGGCTGAAGGGCTGTTGCATGCCGACGGTATGGCATGCAAGCTCTTTGTCGTTCAGCGTTAAACCTTTACCATTCCGTATATCGCTCCCCCGCAGCTGTCGTGTATTGCACCTGTCACCGATGCCAGCGTGTTTGGCAGCCCCTCGACTCGCAAGTAGCCGAGCAGGGCAAAGATGATGGCCTCCTTGAAGTCGATGATGCGCTGGTCAATGCTTTCAATCTCGATGTTCCCTATCTTCTCTTTGAGCAGCTCCAGCAGATACTGGTTGTTGGCTCCGCCGCCAGTCACCAGTATGCGGTGCATCTCTATGCCGCTGTCTTTGATGGCTGCGGCCAGCCGCAGCGCGATATGCTCGCTGACGGTGCGTAGCAGGTTGCTTGTCGGCAGGGTTGCAAAAGGCTCAAGACAGGGGAGAAAACTCTTGATGAACCACTCCTTGCCCAACGTCTTGGGTGCTTTCTGACGGTAGTATTCCTGTGTTTCCAAGCGTGCCAGCAGTGCAGCAGCTACCGTGCCGCCGCGTGCCAATTCCCCACCTTGGTCGTATGTCATCCCCTGCAGTCCGGCAAGGTGGTTCAGTGCCATGTTGCAAGGCGATATGTCGTAGGCAATACGTCGCCCATCAATATCGTATGATATGTTGGCTATGCCTCCGAGGTTGATGCATGCGTCATAATCGCCAAAGAGCAGGCGGTCGCCGACAGGTACGAGCGGTGCCCCTTGTCCGCCGAGTGCCACGTCGAGGCGGCGGAAGTCACAGACTACAGGAATCCCCGTCACGGCGTGTATGACGCTACCGTCGCCAATCTGCGCCGTAAATCCCCGCTCCGGCTGGTGGAAAACCGTGTGTCCGTGCGAGGCTATAAGGTCGACCCGACCAGGGTACTTCTGGCAGAAATGCACTACTCTTTCGGCAAAGAAACGCCCCAGTTCGGCATCGGCAAGAGCATACTCCTCAGCGCTGGCGTCATGCAGCGTCGCAAGCCGCTCCTGCCATGCGGCTGGATAGTTGTAGGTCTCAGCGGCTATCAGTTCGAAATGCTGGCTGTCGCTAAATTCGCAGTAGGCTATGTCCACTCCGTCGAGCGAAGTGCCCGACATCAGTCCCAGTATTTTCATTGTCTTTGATTGTCTTCTATAAAAGGTTTAAGTACAGTGTGATAAAAACAGGGGTTGAATAATTCCACTCCCTGTTGGTTCAGGTGGTCGAGGTCATAATAGTGGATGGTGTCGCACAGCCCTTCGGGCTGCGGAGAATGGTACTCGCCAATCTTCCGCATCTCGTCCACAAACGCATCATGTCCCCTATACGCTCTCTCAAGTGTCTCGCTAGCTGGCACCTCGACAAGCAGGAATGGTATTCCACGTCTGCGAAGCAGTTTGGCGCATTTGCGTAATGCATCCAACTGCCGAGCGTTCATCTCGATGCCAACCTCTTCAAGAGGCTCAGGGCGCAACAATCCTCCGTTACGTTCCACGAATCCACCAGCTACATATTTGTTTTCGTCATCTGTCGATGGATCGTTGTATGCTGCAAACTCTTTCGAGAGTGTGTTGTGTGTCGCCGAATAAACCATGGTCAGCACCGACTTCAGATTCCGTGTGGCAAACGCCATCCTTGCCAGCTCAAATGAAGGTTTCATATTGTTGGCTAAATAGAGGGACGATTCTACCCCGTCGTTGCACATAAGGTCGGGGTGTACCTCTATCACCACCACTCGTGGTGATAATCTGTCGAGATATAACCTCAGCAGCATCAATGTCTGGAGGGGCGTCTGGTTTGAAGTCCCGAAATTGAATGTCCGCAAGCCCTGAGCTGCATAGTAGCGTGTGTCGAAGGTCCGGTAACAATGCGAAGAGCCCACAAAAAGCACGTCGATGTCCTTATATTCCGATGCTTCCCTCACCTTGGTATGGGTGTAATCCCACATACCCAGATTGTAACTCACATTCCGCAGCAGCCCTGTTCCGCCGAGCAATGCTATGCCGACGGCAACAGCTACCGCGGCAACAGGAATAAAAATGGCTATTTTATAGATGAAGTCTTTCAAAACTGGAAATATATAAAGGGCATTTCATTGGTTTGTGCAAAACATAATATTACGAAAATCAAGACGATATATCCCATCCAACGCCATATTCTTCTGTTTGGCTGTAATGCAAATTCGTGTTCCGCGCCACGGTTCATCCATTCAACCACGATGAGTACCGGGAATGCCAGTACAAGAATCCGGTAGTCGGGTTGCATGAGGCTCTCGATTTTGGACAAAGAGAATGTCGTCGCAATCCTGTATAGGTATCTGATGGCCTGTCCGATGGTGTCGGCACGGAATATTATCCAGCCAACAGTGGCAAGCCCGAACGTGACTATCATCTGCATCAACTCTCTCAGAGATGGCAGTCGCCTGCCACATGCCACCGTATCGCGGTAGCGGCGGTTGCGGCTCATCAATATCAATGGCAGGAACAGCAAGGCGTGATAAGCTCCCCATGCGACGAATGTCCAGTTGGCGCCGTGCCATAATCCGCTGAGCAGAAAGATGATGAATGTGTTGAGCACTATTCGTCGCCTACGCACCCTGCTGCCCCCCAAAGGGATGTAGACATAGTCGCGGAACCATGTAGTGAGCGAGATATGCCAACGCCGCCAGAACTCTGCAATGTCGCGGCTGAAATATGGTGTGTTAAAGTTGCGTTGCAGCCTTATGCCGAAGAGTTTAGCCGTCCCGATGGCGATGTCGCTGTAGCCCGAGAAGTCGCCGTAAATCTGGATGGAGAAGAGCATGGCTGCCACAGCCAGCGTGGCTCCGTCGTAGGCATACATGTCACCGAAGATACGGTCGACATACAGCGCGCAAGTGTCGGCGACAACCACCTTCTTGAAAAAGCCCCACAGCATCTGGCGTAGGCCGTCGACAGCCAGGGCGTGGTCGAACCGCCGCGCGTTCTCAAACTGAGGCAACAGGTTAGTGGCACGCTCTATGGGGCCGGCAACCAGCTGCGGGAAAAAGGAGACGTAGGCGAAAAAGGCAACGATGTCGCGTGTGGGCTTGATAGTATCTCGTTGGACATCAATGGAATAACTCAGTGCCTGAAAGGTGTAGAACGAGATGCCTACGGGCAATACCAGCCTAAGAAGCATTCCGTTGGCATCGCCACCAAGAAAAAGGTCGGCAAACGACTGGACGAAAAAGTCGTAATACTTGAATACACCCAATATCAGAAGGTTGATTACAATGTTGCCCCACATCACCCAGCGGCCTCTCTCTCTCGGAAGTCGTCCTATCATCATTCCGCTGACATAACTTGCCAGTGAGGTGAATGCAATCAGCAGCAGAAAACGCCAATCCCAACAGCCATAAAAGAACCACGATGCTGCCAACACCAATACATTTTGCCACTTCATGGACCGGTGCAAAATCCAATAGAGAGTGAATACTATTGGCAGAAAGACAGCGAATTGTAGTGAATTGAACAACATCTTTTCTTCTGCAAAAGTACAAAAAAATACTAAAAAAACTTTCATGTCAAAAAAAATGTGTAACTTTGCACCCTCGGAAATATATATATAATTCACAATAACATGAAGAAAATCATCAACACACCCAACGCCCCTGCGGCTATCGGTCCTTACAGCCAAGCAGTGCTGGCAGGCAACACGCTCTACATCTCGGGCCAGATTCCCATCAACCCCGCAACCAAAGAGGTGCCTGAGGGCATCACTGCTCAGACCGAGCAGGTTATGCAAAACATTAAGGCAATCCTCGACGAGGCCGGCTTCACCTTCCAGGATGTCGTCAAGAGCACCTGTCTGCTCGCTGACATGGAATATTTCAAACCCATGAACGAGGTCTACGCCAAGTACTATAACACCGACTGCCCCGCCCGTGCCGCTTTCGCCGTCAAGGGTCTCCCCATGGGCGTTCTCGTCGAAATTGAAACAATTGCCGTTAAATAATGCGTAAACGTGTAAATGTGTAAATGTGTGAGTGGCTGACGCGGATGGACTGCGTAGCACTAACACATTAACACATTCAGACATTAACACAATCATAGAATATGGATTTTAGCTACAGCAAACAAGAAGAGCTCTTCCTGCAGATGATTCGTGAGTTTGCAGAAAAAGAGGTCAAACCCCTCGCTGCCGAAGTCGACGAGGAGGAGCGTTTCCCCATGGAGACCGTTCAGAAAATGGCCAAGATTGGTCTTATGGGCATCCCCGTGCCTAAACAATATGGCGGTGCCGGCGGCACCAACATCATGTACGGCATGGCCGTCGAGGAGCTCAGCCGCGTCTGTGCCACCACCGGCGTCATCCTTTCCGCACACACCTCCCTCTGTGCCGCTCCCATTCTTGAGGCCGGCACCGAGGAACAGAAGATGAAATACCTGCCCAAGCTCGCCTCTGGCGAATGGATTGGTGCCTTCGGCCTTACCGAGCCCAACGCCGGTACCGACGCCGCCGGTCAGCAGACCACCGCTGTTCTCGATGGCGACGAGTGGGTACTGAACGGCAGTAAGATTTTCATCACCAACGGCAGCTATGCCCACGTCTTCATCGTCATCGCCATGACCGACAAGAGCCTCGGCACCAAAGGCATCAGTGCCTTCATCGTCGAGAAAACCGACCCAGGCTTCTCTATCGGTAAGAAGGAGAAGAAGATGGGTATCCGCGGCTCTGCCACCACCGAGCTCATCTTCGAAGACTGCCGTATCCCCAAGGATCGCCAGCTTGGCCAGCTCGGCAAAGGCTTTGGCCTTGCCATGAAGACCCTCGACGGCGGTCGCATCGGCATCGCCTGCCAGGCTCTTGGCATTGCTCAGGGTGCCATGGATGAGACCATCAAGTATACCAAAGAACGCAAACAGTTTGGCCGTTCCATCAGCCAGTTCCAGAACACCCAGTTCCAGATGGCCGACCTCGAGACCAAGGTACAGGCTGCCCGTCTCCTCTGCCGCTCGGCTCACTACAAGAAAGACCACGGCATCCCCTACAGCGCCGATGCCGCCATGGCCAAGCTCTTCAGTGCCGAGACCGCTATGGAGGTGACCACCAAGGCCGTCCAGTTCCACGGCGGCTACGGCTACACCCGCGAGTACCCCGTCGAACGCATGATGCGCGACGCAAAAATCACCGAAATCTACGAAGGTACCTCCGAGGTTCAGCGTATGGTCATCGCTGGTAAGTTGTTTAAATAATGAATGATGTTCGGACATTCGGACATTCAGATGCGCCCTATGGCCTTCCAGATAATCCGATAATCCGAAAATCCCAAAATCCGAAAATCTAATGAATATCGTAGTTTGCATAAAACAAGTGCCGGACACCACCGAGGTGAAAATCAATCCCGTGACCGGTACTCTCATCCGTGAGGGCGTGCCCTCCATCATGAATCCCGACGATAAGGGCGGCCTTGAATACGCTCTCCAGCTGAAGGACAAATTCGGTGCTCATGTCACCGTCATCACCATGGGTCTTCCCCAGGCCGAGGCCATCCTTCGTGAAGCCCTTGCCATGGGTGTCGACCGTGCCATCCTGCTCACCGACCGCAAGCTCGGCGGTGCCGATACCCTGGCCACCAGTAGTGCCATTGCCGGTGCTCTCCGCACCATGGACTTCGACCTCGTCATCACCGGACGTCAGGCTATCGACGGCGACACCGCCCAGGTGGGTCCGCAGATTGCCGAACACCTCGACCTGCCCCAGGTCTCCTATATGGAAGACCTCTGCTACGACGAGGCCACCAAGACCTTCACTATCAAGAAACAGCTCGAGGATGGCTACCAAATCCTCGAGATGCATGCCCCCTGTGTGGTCACCGCTCTTGCTTCCAGCGTCCAGCCCCGCTACATGACAGTCAGCGGCATCGTCGACGCCTGGGATAAGGAAGTAGAGGTATGGGGTGCCGACCGCATCAACGTGCCTGAAGACCATATCGGCAAGGCCGGTTCGCCCACCAGCGTCTTCAAGTCATTCCCCAAACAGCTCAAGCCCGCCGGTCAAACCTTCGAGGTGACCCCCGAAGAAGCTGTCGAACTCATTGTCAACAAGCTCAAAGAAAAGCATATCATTTAATAATGCGTAAATGCGTGAATGTGTGAATGTGTAAGTGGCTGGCGCGGTTGGACTTCGTAGCACTAACGCATTAACATATTAACACATTAACACAATAACACAATCAAGATTATGAACTTAGCAGATTATAAAGATGTTTATGTGTTTGCCGAGCAGCGCGAAGGCAAACTGCAGAATGTTGCTCTTGAGCTGTTGGGTAAGGCTCGCGAACTCGCCGATGCCAACAACGAGAAGGTCGTAGCCATGCTTCTCGGCAAGGACATCACACCTCTCGCCCAGACCCTTATCGCTCATGGAGCCGACAAGGTAATGGTTGTCGACCACGACCTTTTGAAAGATTACATGACTGAGCCCTACACTGAGGCTATCACCGCCATCATCGAGAGCCAGAAACCCTCTATCATGCTCATCGGTGCCACCACCATAGGTCGCGACCTTGGCCCCCGTGTCAGCGCCCGCAACCGCACCGGCCTCACTGCCGATGCCACCAAGCTGGAGATTAGCGATGACGAGGCACACGAATTCCGCATGACCCGTCCCGCTTTCGGCGGTAACCTGATGGCTACTATCCTCTGCAAAAACAATCGCCCACAGATGTCGACCGTGCGTCCTGGAGTGATGCAGAAGATGGCTGCCGACAACAACCGCAAGGGCGAGGTTGTCAACTTCAACGTTGACTTCAACCTCGAGAAAATCAACCGCGTCAAGCTGGTCAAGACAGTCCACGAGGAAAAGACCGTCACCGACATCAGTGAGGCTAAGATCCTCGTCTCTGGTGGTCG
>CACZUZ010000031.1 GCA_902784465.1 uncultured Bacteroidota bacterium | reverse complement strand
TACTCTCATGCGGTGTTTTGTATGTTCCCATTTGGCAACAGGGTTGCCGTAGAAAGTCCATATTTCGGGATACCTGCATAAACAGCTGTCCACGACACCCCCGTCAGGATAGAAATACGGACATTCGTCAAACCACTTGGTGTAGTAATAGTTCTTGCAGCGCACGTCGGCGGGGATAGTGTCGCCCATGTCCGAAGGACGCATGTTGGCTGCTGAAATTATTGCCGGAAAGGCAAATAACGAAATAAAGGCAATGGTTTTACAAATTGTTTTCATAGTTCATTGTTTTTATTAGTTTGGTTTATTGCTGTGTATTACTGAGTGTCGAGGAAGAAAAGGGTGGAGGGGTGTGACGGTTCTTAGTTTTTATGTTTGTTGTTTTCATGGATTGGACACACCCACCCCACCCTGTGGCGGAGTCCCCCCTCTATGGGGAAGAGTCGGACATTGCGCATGGTACGAATACTGACATATTCCTTTTTTTTATTTGATGTTTTTTATTGTTATCAGCATGGCGCTGTATGTTTTGTGGTTATGGTTCATTCCCCTCTCTATAAGGGCGGTTGGAGTGCGTCGTGGACAAAAGCATGCTCTCCTTTTGGCAGCTAACGGTCAGGGTTCCGAGTGCTGCAAAGAAGGCAATGGTAGCAATTGGTTTTTTCATGGTTTTTATTATACTGTTCTTTTTATTATTTTGTAAACTTTAGATTTCATGCAATATGCTGGCACAATCGGATATACATAATCAAATAATGCTCGTGTCCATGACTCTTTCTTAATATGAAAGATAGTTAAGGTAGTATTTAAACGGGAGATTGTCAGGAATGGTTTTATCCTTTGTGGGGAGGACGTATCACAGATACTGTCGTTGTAAAAAATTCGAGTGAACGCAATAACATCTTCCCCTTTTTCTATATCCTCCTTCACCCTGGGTGAAGCTTCTGGAAGATTGAAGTCTGACACCAAAATCTCAAAACTGCTGGAGTCGAGTGCTTTCAGCACGGTGACATCCGAGACAAGGGTGTCGTTGATCTTGAAATCCTTGACATAAGAGGCTTCTATACCGTCCATATTGACATATTTCCGATACTCTTCGCTGCACTGGTCGAAAGGTACACTGCGAGGATGATATTTCATCACCACCGTGCCCAAGAGAATCATCAGGCAGAGGATAAGCTTAAAAGGCCATGATGTCAATATTTTCTTTATTATTTTCATAGTTTCGCGAGGGTATTGGAGATACCATCGATGGTGGCGAGACGGTCTGAATTCATTTGTGTTATGATGTATCCATCACCTGTGGGGGCAAACGTGGAATATGCTATGGCGACAATGGCAAAAATGCTTAAAGTCGCACTTTGAGCGGCACGCGTGGCTAGACGCTGAACGAAACGCGGCTTGATAAAGATGCCCACACGGGCGGGATTGTAGGCAATGAGACTCACTGTGCATTGGAGATTATCGAAGAACAAAACGATGTAGATTAATTCGATAACGATGCCGTTGACGAACGACACAGTGTTGAAAACGAGAGAATGAACCTGTACCGCCCAAAGGAGAACAGCCAGAAGGGTGATAATGGCGAGGAGGGCATTGATCACCAGCATACGGATGCGACGAGGCACCCGTGGGTGCAGAGCAAGCCGGCAGGATTCGCATGCAGATGCCCTTTCGTCGGAATCGGTAATGAACTTATCGATGCGCCGGTTCTGCTCGTCCCACAGGGCTTGGAACTCGCCGAAGACATCATCGTCATGCAACTGAGTAATCGACTGTTCTTGAACCATTAAGTGTGTATTATCTTTATTCATTTTCTTGTTTGTGCATTTGTATTAGTTTTTTCTTTATACGATGTATCTTTTGTTTTATCGCAGTCTCGGTGGTGTTGGAGATTTCGGCTATCTGTGCATAGGTAAGTCGGTCAAAGTGAAGGAAGATGAGCTTCTTCTCGTCGTCGGGCAGCCGGTCGATGAGTTGGTAGAGATGTTCAAGATGTGGGTGGCTATCCTCATCGGAACTATATATGTCGTGAAGGTTCTCATCGAAATGTATGAAAGAGATGCCCCTCTGTTTTCGCTCACGCTTGCGTTTCTCCAGACTGGCGGTGTTGAGAGCGATGCGATAAATCCATGTTGTTTTGTCGCTGTCGCCACGGTATCTAGGCCATGCCTGCCAAAGGTTGGAGACTATCTCTTGAAAAAGGTCGTCAACGTTTTCGGGGGTGCGGTCGGTAAAGGAAAGGCAAACACTATACAGGATGCGACGCGAACTGCGAAGCATCTGCTCGAATTGTGCTATAGCTTCTTTTTTCTTTTTCAATATAGTTCCCCGATAAAACAATTTCCTTATATATACGTTAGTTGCCAAAACTGGCAAAAAGTAACACTAAAAAACGAATTTATTTTTAAAATATTATATACAATATTGGTTGCCAACTAAATAAAAAAACGTTTTTTTTTACATCGCTCTAGTTTGAAATATGACTGATTTTTTGAGAGCGCGTCCTTTCAGGACGCTTTTGGAGAGAGACGTTCTGGATACCCCAGACTGCGTTCCTTGTCTGGGGTTATTGAAAGTCAGTATCTTCGATACTGTTGGAAAAATCAGTCTTTTGTGATACTAGAGCCACGGCTAATTAATGGTTGGAATTAATGGGAATTAATGTTTTATTATGTGTCTGTGTTTATGTCAGGGAATTTGTGTAAATTTGCATTGTGGCAGGGAGATGCAAAAAAGCTCCAAATACTTTACATAACACTGACGACCAACAACATACACACATCTCCTTACCATCAATTATAGATTTTTTTACCGTTTTTTCAAAAACATGGCCACAGTCGAGTGGTTTTTGTGCAACAAGTAGCTCAACAAATCTTCACAAGAGAAAAACATATTTTTTTTAAATATATTACAAATGAAAAAGGCTTTTCGAATAATAATGTCGTTTGTGCTTGTTTTTGCACTGGTTGGCGTTTGCGGAAGCTTCACCTCCTGCAAGTCGTCTTCGGAGACGATGTACAGCGCCAAGCACAAGAACGCAAAGAAAATCAACAACAACTACAAAGTCCGCGGCAACAACAAAAAGAACGGCTCAACCTATAGGAGCTATTAATGAAAAGGGTACTGCTTTTCGTCGTGGTGCTGGTGTCGGCACAGGCAGCATCGGCGCAGACGTTCAAGCTGAACGTGGCTTTTGAGTCCTCGCCCCGTGGCAAGGTGACCCTTATGCTATATAACACCGACACGCTGCCACGCGTGATGGGGAAAAAGATGTCGAGGAACAGGGCGACATTCAGTGGAGAGTTGTCGCATCCCACCTATGCCGAAGTCATTGCCCCCAATGGACAGAAAACATCCCTTTTTCTGGAAAACAGCGACATCAACCTACTCTTCAACGGAAAGGAGCCCGAGATGTCGCACGTCACCGGCTCACGCACCAACAGCCAGTACCGCTATGTATTGGAGCAATGCAGGGAGGGCGACGGAAGCTACAACACAGCCCAGCTGGCAGAACATGCAAGGAAAGACAAAGCCGCAACATACACTCCACTGTTGATATACAGATACCTGCTGCCGCGATGTGAACCGTCGACAGTCAGAGAGCTGGTATCGATGCTGGAGGGCGAGGCGTTAGAGTCTTACCATTACCAACTGCTGGTCAGAGAGCTGCAACAGCCAGGCACCCAGACAGTCGGCGGCACCAACCAAATGCCCGACATAGTGTTCTTCGACTCCAGACACAAGAGCCTGCACAGCGACTCGCTGCTTTCGGACAGCAGCTACAACCTGGTCATAGTAGGAGCCACATGGTGCAAACAGTGCAGCAACGCCAAGCAGGAAGCCTCTCGACAACATGAAGGCCTCAACATCATCACGATAGACATCGACAACGACAAACGGCTATGGGATGCCGATGTTGTCGGCAAGCTACTGATAGAACATATCCCCTACCTTATACTCATCGACAGGAGCAAGAAAATCGTGGCTCGCGACATAAGAGCATGGGAGTTGAAGCGACTGTTGAAAGCAGAAAACAGATAAACCATTCCGCACCATATACGGACAAAAAACATCCTTGCATCATGGAAACAAAACTTTACCCACTGAAATTCATGCCGCTATACAAGAACAAGATATGGGGCGGCAACAAAATAAAGAAACTGGGGTTCGACTACTCGCCGCTGCCCAACTGTGGCGAGCTGTGGGCACTTTCGGCTGTGAAAGGCAACGAGTCGGTGGTCAGCAACGGCTTCCTGGAGAGCAACACCATCAACGAGGTACTTGAGATATACATGAGCGAGCTGATAGGCGAGAAGAACTACCAGCACTTTGGCAACGACTTCCCCCTGCTCATCAAGATTATCGACGCCAACGACAAACTATCCATCCAGGTGCATCCCGACAACGAGCTGGCACGCCAACGCGGCATGGAGAACGGCAAGACCGAGATGTGGTTCATTATGGAAGCCGAGGAAGGCGCCGAGATTGTCGACGGCTTCGAGAAACAGCTGACCCGTGAGGAATACCAGAGGTTCCTCGACCTCGGCAAGCTCGAGGAGGTGCTTCATGTAGACAAGCCGCAGAGCGGCGACGTCTTCTTCATCCCCGCCGGACGGGTCCACGCTCTCGGCAAAGGGCTGCTGCTGGCCGAGATACAGCAGTCGAGCGACACCACCTACCGCATCTACGACTACAACCGTCGCGACGCCGACGGCAAGCTTCGCCAGCTGCACACCGCCGAGGCTTTGGATGCCATCGACTTCACGCCCACCAGGGATGGCCGCACACACTACAGCTACCGTCAAAACGGCACCACGACGCTGGCAGAATGCCCTTACTTCACCACCAACCTCGTCTCCATCAACAAGGCTCTGCGCAAGGACTTCAGCAACCTCGACTCCTTCGTGGTCTACCTCTGCACCGAAGGCATTGCCGCCGTCAAAGCCCTCGACACCATCTGCCCCATCCATGCCGGCGAATGCGTGCTGGTGCCTGCGGTGGCCGACACAGTGGAGCTATACAGCAGCGGTGACGACGGGAAAAGTGCAGCAAAACTGCTGGAAATATACGTCGACCCTGCACTGTGGAACGAGGAGGGCGTCAACCACGCCCACGACTTCGACTGGATGGCAGAATTTGTCGGTTCAGCCGACAATACCGCCATTTCGCAATCCATTTTAAACATTTCAGAATAAAAATTATAACCCTTGGGTTGGGGCTTACGGCACATAATGGATTAAAAACGTATCTTTGCCTTCTCTTATCAAAGAACATTTTTATTTTACAGATTTGGTTTACAGCTAATAAGCTCAACAAGACAATGAATAGACTTTGCTCATTTTCTTCATTTCTTTTCGTCCTAACACTATTAGTAACGCAATCCGTCAACGCACAGCAGGTACTGACGCTCGACCAGTGCCGCGAACGCGCACTCGAAGCCAACAAAGGCCTGAAGATGGCCGACGAAAAACGCACCGAGACCCTCAACCTGCAGCGCGCAGCTTTCTGGCAGATGCTGCCCAAGGTCAGCGCCAACGGCGGATACACATGGATGGAGAAGAGCATCAACCTGCTCAGCGACGAACAGAAAGACAAGATAAACAGCATAGGCGACAGGGTGGTCGACGACATCAACAATTCGATACGCAACGAGACTTCGAACATCCCCCTTCTTGAAAACTGGATTGGGAACATCCTTACAGACCTGGTCAGCAGCTCCGACCTTGGCCCGTCGCTCAACAGCATTGGCAACGAGATTACCAACGGCCTTGAGACCGACACCCGCAACACCCTCTTCGGTGTGGCAACGATAACGCAGCCCATCTACACGGGCGGCAAGCTATGGGCCCTGTACCAAAGTGCCCGACTCGTCAACCACCTCTCGGGACTGGAATACGACAAGAAACGCGAAGAGACAATGATAGCCGTCGACGAGGCCTACTGGCAGGTGGTGAGCGTAAAGCACAAAAAAGAGCTTGCCGAACAGTATGCAGCGCTCCTCGACACGCTGAACCACAATGTCGAAGAGCTTGTGGCATCGGAGATGGCAACGCGAGGCGACCTTGCCAAGGTCCGCGTCAAACTCAACGAGGCACAGATGAGCCTCACCAAGGCCACCAACGGGCTGACCCTGGCCAAGATGCTGCTGGCTCAACGTTGCGGCATGCCCCTCGACAGCGACTACGATGTCGCTGAGGCCAACCCCACGTTGGAGCTCACCGCCCACCGGAGCATCAACATGGAAGAGGTATGGCAGAACCGCCGCGAGCTGCAGATGCTGCGCATCAGCGACAGCATCGCACGCCAAAGCCAGCGCATAGCCGCTTCGGGGCTGAAGCCCAACATCATTGCCACCGGCGGATACCTGGTGTCACGCCCCAACCTCTTCAACGGGTTCCAGAACGAGTTTGGCGGCACTTTCCTTGCCGGCGTGGCCGTGAACATACCCATCGTGCACCCCGGCTCCATCTACTCGCTCAAGGCCGCCAAGGCCAAACGGCGGGAGATAGCCTATCAGATTGACGAAGCCAAGGAGATGATAGAGCTGCAGGTCAACAAGCTGAACTACGAACTGCAACTGGCCTACAAAAAACTCGACCAGGCCCAGAGCAACCTTGTCAACGCAGAGGAGAACCTGAAACTTGCCGACGAGAGCTTCAAGTCGGGGATGTGCAGCAGCAGCGACCTGATGGCGGCACAGACAGCCTGGATGTCGGCAAAAAGCGAAATCCTCGATGCCGAAATAGAAATAGAAATGAACTCTGTATACCTGAAACAAGCCCTGGGAAATTGAAAATTCTAGAAAAACTAGAAAAACCAAAATCAGCAATACCATGAAAGACAATAACAAATCATTACTAGCAGGACTGGCGGCAGTCATTGGTGCGGTGGTCATTGTAGCACTTGTCGGACTGTTTGCCATCCATCCCCAGAAAGAGATGATCATGGGCGAAGCCGACGCCAACGAATACCGTGTGTCGAACATGGTGCCCGGCCATATCGACCAGATTTTCGTCTCGGAAGGCGACATGGTGAAAGCCGGCGACACGCTAGCACACATCAGCAGCCGTCAGGTCGACGCCAAGATGATACAGGCCAAGGCAGCACGCAGCGCCGCCAGCGCCCAAAGCCGCAAAGCCAAGGGCGGAGCCCGCGAGCAGCAGGTGCAGATGGCCTACCAAGTGTGGCAGAAAGCCAAAGCCGCCGAAGAGGTATACAAGAAATCCTACGACCGCGTAAAAGGGCTATACGACAAGGGTGTGGTCTCGGCGCAGCAGTACGACGAGGTCAACGCCAAATACAGGGCTGCCCAGGCCGACTGCGCTGCCGCCGAGCAGCAGTACCTGATGGCTAAAGAGGGGGCGCAGACAGAGGACATCGATGCCGCCGCCGCCCTCGTGAACCGCGCCGGCGGCGCCGTCGCCGAGGTTCAGAGCTATCTCGACGACAGTTACCTCATAGCCCCCATCGACGGCGAAGTGGTGGAGCTGTATGCCAAACTTGGCGACCTTGTAGGTACGGGCTCGCCGGTGGCATCCATCCTCGACGCCAGCGACAACTGGTTCAACTTCAGCGTTCGCGAGGACCTTCTGAAGGACATACGCACAGGCGAGTCGGTGGACGTGAAGATCCCTGCACTCGGCGAGCAGAGCTACAGCTGCGTCGTACGCAGGGTGCAGGCCATGGCAAGCTACGCCACATGGCGCGCCACCAAGACCCTGGGGCAGTACGACGTGAAGAGCTTCGACGTCAAGGTGGTGCCGAACGTAAAAATCGACGGCCTACGCCCTGGCATGACGGCAATACTCGTGAAAGCTGACAACAAGTAGCCACCGCCCTCGATAACCATACTCCCAAACAACCTGACAACCAAACACCCGAAAAGCATTGCATCTTAGGCGTGTCATATTAAGAGAGCTGCGACGGATTTTCTACAATCCACGCTACCCAATCATTCTCACACTGGGTATCGTGCTCACATTCGTCATCTTCGCCACAATGACCCGCGAGGGGCAACCCAAGCGGCTCCCCATAGCCGTTGTGGACATGGACGGCACCTACCTGTCGCGCCGCATCTGCCACGAGATCAATGCCACCCAGGGCGTGGAGGTCTACGCCGTGTACAACAACCACCTCGAGGCCCGCAAAGCCATGCAACGAGGCAAGATCTACGCCTTCTACGAAATACCCAAAGGGACCTACAACGACCTGCTACAGTTCCGCGCCCCCCACTTTGTGCTATATGTCAACTCGTCATACATGCTTGCCGGCACGCTGAGCTACAAGCAGTTGGCGACCATGGGCATGATTGCCGGCGCCGCCGTGCAACGCGAAGTGTACCGCAAGAAGGGCTATGGTGAAGAACAAATAATGGGACTCATACAGCCGGTGGAATACGACACACGCAACATAGGCAACCCGTGGATCAACTACGGCAGCTACCTGATGACCACGCTCATCCCCGCCATCATCGCCTTCATCATGGTGATGCACTCGGTCTACGTCATCGCCCGCGAACGCCACGAACGCTCGATGCGAAGCTGGCTGCGTAAAGCGGGCGGCAACACCCTCGTGGCCCTCCTTGGCAAGACGCTGCCCTACGCCGCATGGTACACCCTGCTGTGTATGCTGGCCAACGTCATCATGTTCGGTTTCATGGGGTTCCCGCTGGAGGGCAGCTGGGCGCTCATGGCCCTCAACACAGTTCTGCTTATTGTCGCCGCACAATGTGTGGGGTGCTTCATCGGAGCCTGCGTCACCGACCCGCCGCTGGCGATGAGCGTCGGGGCCATCTACAGCGCCATGAGCTTCTCGTTCAGCGGCTTCTCGTTCCCCATCGAGAGCATGCCTCACGCCTTCCAATGGATAGCATGGATTTATCCCATACGACACTACTTCCTGAACTTCAGCGACATTGCCGTCTTCGGCAATGGGCTCTCCCGCTGCTGGACACACTTCTGCTGCCTGCTGGCCTTCGGCATCTTGCTGATTGCCGGCGCCGCCATGCTGAAAATACTAACAACTGAAGAAAACAAACCGGAAGCCCTGGAAACTCTAGGGCCTACGGAGAAAAACCTTTAAAATCCTATACTCTTTGAGAAAAAATCTGAGAGACATCTGGCTGGTTTTAAGCATCGAGGTTCGCCGAGTGTTCGGCGACAGCACGGTGCTGCTCATTTTCTTCATAGCCCCCATCATATACCCCTTGCTCTTCTGTGGCTTCTACCACAACGAGAGTGTCGAGAACCTCTCTACGGCCGTCGTCGACGAGAGTCCCTGCGAGGCAAGCAAACGCTTCATCCACAAGCTTGACGCCACCCCGGAGCTTTCGGTCAACTACCGCTGCAGCAGCCTCGAAGAGGCCAAGATGCTGATGAAGGACCACTATGTACGTTCCGTCTTCTACTTCCCGAAAGACTTCTCGCAACAGCTGGCCACGCTGCACACTGGGCACGTCATTGTCTTCGGCGACATGAGCTCGTTCTACTACTACAAAGCAGCCCTCACGGGAGGCAACAGCGTGCTAATCGACGAGATGCACACCATCGAGCTGGAGCGCTACGAGGAGTCCGGCCTCACCAATGAGGAGGCCGCCATACAGATGCAGCCTGTCGTTTTCGAGAACACCACACTCTACAACCCGACGGGCGGCTACGGCAGCTTCCTGCTGCCCTGCCTGATGCTGCTGGTGCTGCACCAGACCCTCTTCCTAGGCATCTGCATCCTCTCGGGCGACGCCAACGAAAACCGTTATGCACTAAGGCTCATACCGCCGCACCTACGCAAACGCAGCGTCCACCGCGTCATCTTCGGCCGCTCCTTCTGCTATATCTTAATCTATACGCCACTCGTCATCCTCGACCTCTGGTTCATACCACGGTGGTTCCACCTGCCACAGCTGGGCAACCTCTACACCATCCTGGAATTCTCGCTGCCCTTTGTGCTGGCAGTCATCTACTTCGCCATGACCATAGGAACCCTCTTTGTACGCCAAAAGATCTCGCCCATGCTATGCTTCGTGTTCTTCAGCCTTGTGCTTTTCTTCGTCAGCGGCATGGTGTGGCCCCAGCAGAGCATGCCACGGCTGGTATATCTGTTCAGCTTCCTTTTCCCGTCGACCCCGGGCGTACAAGGCTATGTGAAGATAGCATCGATGGGTGGCAACCTGGAGACGGTGAGGGCCGAATACATGACCCTGTGGGTGCAGGCAGGCATATACTTCACCACCGCCACACTAGCCACCTACCTCAAGAACTACCAGCGACAGCACAAGAGCGAAAAGATGCATCTGGCAAGGCATTACAGGGAATTAGTAATGAAAAAACTTAATATCGATGCCATCGACAAAAATCCAGAATCTGATTAACCTCAATCTATTCAAAACCTGGAACGCATTTGTAATCGCCACTGCCCTCAGCATAATCCTGACAGGGATGATGATGCTTGCCAACCTGAACGAAGAGTGGTCACTCAACATCCATTTCCATCTCCTCTTCATATTCATAAACAACATAGTCATCACCTTCACGGTGCTTTGCTACAGTTTCAGCATCATCAAGAGTAGGCTGAAACTCAGCCAGAAACATCTTTTTGTCATTACCGGTTCGATAGTAATGACCATAATAATATCCTTGATTTCCAACCGGATTCATACCACCATACACCACGACCCGCAGTTCTCCGACACCGGGAACGTCTACCTTACACGCGATATTGGCACAGCCTTCATCTCAATCCTTTTTGCGCTGATACTCTACAACCTGTCGCGTCGTCACCAGCACCGCATAGAGCGTGAGCAGCTGCTCACGGAGAACCTCCAGGTGCGCTACGAGGCCCTAAAGAACCAGCTTGACCCCCACTTCCTCTTCAACTCGCTCAACACGCTAAGTGCGCTCATAGAGGACCACAACGACCGTGCCCAAAGCTATCTGCACCATCTGGCCAACTCCTACCGTTACATCATGCAAAGCCACCGACTCGTCGACCTCGACGAAGAGATGCAGTTCGTAAAGTCCTACTGCAAGATGCTGGAGATGCGCTATGGCGACAACATCCGCTTCGAACGGAACATAGAGCGCCACAAGCTCCAATACCAGGTGATACCCATAAGCATACAGCTGCTCATCGAAAATGCAGTGAAACACAACGTTGTCAGTCAACGCTACCCTCTAGTCATCACACTCTCCACAACGCCATACGACACCTTCCGCGTCAGCAACCCCATCCGCCCCAAACAGGAAACAAGCACCAATACCGGCCTGGGTCTCTCGAACCTCGCCAAGCGGTATAAACTGCTTTGCAACAAGGAGATAACCATCTCGGACCGAGATGGCATCTTCAGCGTAGAACTGCCACTACTGAACCCCATTGAAGCAACCAAAATATTCAACAACCAATCACTTACAACCTAAAAATAACCACAATTCACCCAAAAAAATGCGAACTGTAATTGTCGAAGACGAACAGATAGCCACACAGAACCTTCAACGACTGCTGAAGGAGACGAACCCCGACATCGAGGTTGTACGCGTGCTGCAATCCGTCGAGGAAAGCATCGAATATTTTAGTCGCGGCAACGACATAGAGCTGGTCTTCATGGACATACACCTGGCCGATGGGCTGGCATTCCACATCTTCGACAAGGTTGTCATCGACTGTCCCATCATTTTCATCACTGCCTACGACAAGTATGCCCTGGAGGCGTTCAAGGTCAACAGCGTCGACTACCTGCTAAAGCCCATCAGCAAAGAGGACCTTACACGCGCTCTGGACAAATGCAAGCGGCTATCGACCCAGAACAGCAAAAGCACCAATATCAGTTCCGAGCAACTGACGCTACTAATCGACCAGATAAAGCAGAAAAACTACAAGTCACACCTGCTCATTCCCCTGCACGAGAAGCTGATACCGCTTGATGTCAACGATATAGCCTATATCTATCTCGACGAGAAAATCTCACGCATAGTCACTTACGACGGAGAGTCGCACTATCTTGACAAGCCGCTTGACTACGTCTACACCCAACTCGACCCGGCACACTTCTTCCGTGCCAACCGGCAGTATGTCATCGCCCACAAAGCCATCGAGAGCATCAGCCTATGGCCGCTCAGCAAGCTCTACATAACCCTAAAGGTTGAGACCCCCGACAAGATTATCATCAGCCGCGCGCGAGTGACAGAATTCAAGGACTGGTACACCGAATAAGACGCGGAAAGCCGAAAAAAAGCGACGTATGGAGCACTCTGCTTCATCCGTCGCTTTTCTTGATGTGACCCTGCTGCGATTCGAACGCAGGACCTACTGCTTAGAAGGCAGTTGCTCTATCCAGCTGAGCTACGGGGCCAAGGGTGGTCGGGATGCCCAGATTCGAACTGGGGGTCTCCTGCTCCCAAAGCAGGCGCGATAACCGGACTACGCTACATCCCGAGAGAAGTCATTAAAAAAACGCCTTATCGGGCGTTTCTTTGGCGGAGAAGGGGGGATTCGAACCCCCGGTACCCTAATCGAGTACGACAGTTTAGCAAACTGTTGGTTTCAGCCACTCACCCACCTCTCCGGTTAGTTGAGAGTTGATTGTTGAAAGTTGATTGTTTCACAACCCACAATTTCCACTCAAACTGCTTTTGAAATCGATTGCAAAAGTACTAACTTTTCGCAAACCGACCAAATTTTTTTTACTATTTAAGCAAAAAAGAAGTAGAACTACTTCTTTTTTGCTTGATTAGCAACGCTTTCCATTTTGCGGCGTATTTCTTCGGGATTGCCCAAAAAGAAGTCTTTTTGAAGCTTCATATCGTCAGAAAACTGGAAAATGTAGGGTACAGCGGTAGGAATGTTGAACTTGATAATCTCGTCGTTTCCCATAGCTTTAAGCTCCTTGACGATGCCACGCAGGCTGTTGCCGTGGGCAACAACCATAACGGTGTCGTACTTCTCGAGAGCGGGCAGGATGGCCTGTTTGTAGTAGGGCATCAGACGCTCGATGGTGTCCTTGAGAGCCTCGGTGAGCGGAATCTCGGCGTCGCTAAGCTCGGCGTAGCGTGGGTCCATGCGAGGGCTACGCTCGTCGTGGAGGTCGAGGGCAGGAGGCTGCACATCGAAGCTGCGACGCCAGCGCAACACCTGCTCGTCGCCATACTTCTCGGCAGTCTCGCTCTTGTTGAGGCCCTGGATGGCACCATAGCTCTTCTCGTTCAGGCGCCAGCTCTTCTCGACGGGGAGATAGTCCATATCCATAGCCTCGAGCACCTGGTTGAGGGTGCGGACGGCACGTTTGAGGTAAGAGGTGAAGCAGAACTGAGGCTTGTAGCCCTCGGCCTTGAGCAGCTTGCCAGCCTCGTAGGCCTCCTGACGGCCATGCTCGGTGAGGTCGACATCGGTCCAACCGGTAAAAAGATTGAGTTTATTCCATTCACTTTCGCCGTGGCGAATAAGGATAAGTTGTTTCATTAATGTGTGAATTCGTTATTGTGTTATTATCAGAATTGAAGGGTCACTTCTTTTTCAGTTTGGAGAAGTCGAAGACCTTGTCGCCTTTCTTCATCAGTATCTTGTCGGTGAAAACGCCCTTGTAGGCCAACACCAGCACCAGGACACCCAGCAAGATGAAAGGAATGCTGAGCCACTGGCCCATGTCGAGCGTCATGCCGCTCTCGAAGGCGACCTGCTTCTCCTTGACAAACTCGATGAGGAAACGGACACCGAAGAGGGCGATGAGCCACCATCCGAAAAGCACTCCGGGTCTCAGCTTACCGCTGCGGCGGACATAGAAGAAGACACAGACAAGGAAGATGAGCAGATAGCTCAGCGACTCGTAGAGCTGCGTGGGGTGCTTGGGCATGACCTCGCGGTTCTGGAGGAAGATGAAGCCCCATGGCAGGCTGGTCTCGACGCCGTAGATCTCGCTGTTGAAGAGGTTGCCAAGACGGATAAAGAAGCCGCCCTGGGCAACAATGATGACCAGACGGTCGACAACCCACACAGGGCTGATAAGGTAGCGGCGGTAGAGCAGCCAGAGGGCCAGAAGCATACCGAAGGCAGCGCCGTGGCTGGCGAGACCCTCATAGCCGGTGAAATGCCATCCGTCGGGGGTACGCTGCATCGGCAAGATCATCTCGAGCCAGTGGTCGCCAGTGAGATAATAGCCAGGCTCGTAGAAGAGACAATGGCCCAGACGGGCACCGATAAGGGTGGCAAGAAAGATGTATACCAGCAGGGCGTCGAGGTACTTGATGTCGACCTTCTCATGCTTGTACATGAGAGCCAGCACCACATAACCCATGACGAAAGCCATGAGGAAGCAGAGGGAGTAGTACCTCAAGCCGAACGAGCCGATGTGGAACAGTACCGGGTCTACATTCCAGGTGATGAAGCTTAACATTGTTTGATTGTTTGATTGTTTTAATGCTTGAGTGGGCTGACGCAGCAAACCGCATGGTACTCAAGCATTCAAGCATTTATTTTGCGTAGTTCACGGCACGGGTTTCGCGGATGACGGTGACCTTGATCTGGCCGGGGTAGGTCATCTCGCTCTGGATTTGGCGCGAGAGGTCGTAGCTGAGCTTGTTGGCCTCGACATCGCTCACCTTCTCGGCGCCGACGATGACGCGCAACTCGCGGCCGGCCTGGATGGCGTAGGTCTTGACGACGCCGGGGTAGGTCATGGCCATCTCCTCGAGCTTGTTGAGGCGGTTGATGTAGGCCTCGACGACCTCACGGCGTGCGCCGGGACGTGCGCCGCTGATGGCGTCGCATACCTGGATGATGGGCGAGAGCAGACTTGTCATCTCGGTCTCGTCGTGGTGCGAACCGATGGCATTGCAGACGTCAGGGTGCTCCTTGTACTTCTCGGCCAACTTCATGCCAAGGATGGCGTGCGGCAGGTCGGGCTCATTCTCCGGCACCTTGCCGATGTCGTGGAGCAGTCCGGCACGCTTGGCCAGCTTGGGATTCAGGCCCAGCTCGGAAGCCATGGTGGCAGCCAGGTTGGCGACCTCGCGGCTGTGCTGCAAGAGGTTCTGACCGTAGGATGAGCGGTATTTCATGCGGCCCACCATACGCATCAACTCGTGGTTCATATTCAAGATTCCCAGGTCGATACAGGTGCGTTTGCCCACTTCGGCAATCTCCTGTTCAATCTGGCGGCGGGTCTTGGCGACGACCTCCTCGATGCGTGCGGGATGGATGCGGCCGTCGGTGACCAGCTTGTGAAGGGCCAGACGAGCAATCTCGCGGCGGATGGGGTCGAAGCCGGAGAGGATGATGGCGTCGGGGGAATCGTCGATGATGACTTCGACGCCGGTGAGCGACTCGAGAGTGCGGATATTGCGGCCTTCACGACCGATAATCCTGCCCTTGACCTCTTCGTTCTCGAGATTGAAGACGCTGACGGTGTTCTCGATGGCATGCTCGGTGGCGGTACGCTGGATGGACTCCACGACAATCTTCTTGGCCTGCTCGTTGGCGGTAATCTTGGCCTCTTCGACGATGTCGATGATGGTGTTGGCAGCCTCGGCCTTCGCCTCGTCGGTCATGCTGTCGACGAGCTGCTGCTTGGCTTCCTCGGCGGTCATGCCGGCAATGTGCTCCAGCTTCTCGATGCTCTGCTTGTAGACCTTTTCAGTCTCGGCCTTGCGTTTGTTAAGCACCTCAATCTGGCTGTTGAGGTTGTCGCTGGCGTTCTTCAGCTCGTTGCTTTTCTTCTGTAGCTCCTCGACCTTCTGGGCAAGGCTCTGTTCGCGCTGTTTGAGCTTTTGTTCGGTCTGCTGCAGCTTGCTGTTGCGCTCATTCACCTGCTTCTCGTATTCGCCCTTCATCTGGAGATATTTCTCCTTGGCTTGCAGGATTTTGTCTTTCTTGATGATTTCGCCCTTTTCCTCGGCGTCTTTAAGTACTTGTTGGCTCTTGGCGAGCAATCGGTTTCTCAGGATGGTTGTCGTCACGCCGACACCTGCGCCTGCACCCACAACCAGTCCAATGATAAGCATTAGTGTTAACATAGTGTTTATGAAATGATTTAAGAGGAAAAGCCTGTCATTATGAGGGTTTGTGGCCAGCCTGCAAACTGCAACGTCCGTTGTAATGGCTTAGTTCAAAAAAGCCTGCACCGCATCCGCCGAGAGTTATGGTAAACTCTGAAAAAAAAGGATTTGAGTGCCAGGTGCATCAGCATTCAATATGCCCCTCGGGCTTTGCAGCCGTCGTGGGGGCGCGCATCCACACCGTGAGCCAACTCGGTTTGTAAATACTGTTGAGTTTACAAACTGTTTTGGACGGGGTGCAGGCTATTGTCTAACAGAGCGTCGAGCTCTGTCAATTTCTCTATCAACTCGTTATCCTTGTATTGCAGACTGTCTTTGGTTTTGTTAAGCTCCGTACCCTGCATGAGGGCAACCATAGCGAGGAGGTCCTGGTTGTCGCGGTGGTTGAACTGCTTCTTGAACATGCGGGCATGAGCGTCGATATACGCCGCTGCGTTACGCAGATAGGTCTCGTCGCCTGGTGCAATCGAGAGCTTGTAACTACGTTCCAGTATGTTCACAGAGACGGAGATGGTTTCCATTGTTTGATTGTTTGAGTGCTTGAATGTTTGAGTGCTTGAGTATTTGTACTGCGTTAGCACTCAAGCATTAACACATTCAAGCATTTAAGCATTAATCATTAATTTGTGTCAGCAACGACAAAGATTTGTCAATATTACGAATCAATTGATTGATTTTGAGTTTTATTTCTGCCGAATCGCCCTTTTGGACAAGCGTATTCCTAAGTTTAAGTATATTGGTTTCTTGGTTTTTTTGATTAATTGTTTCTTCTTGGTTTTTAATAGTTTCTCTCAGTGCCTCGTTCGCTTCGGTCAGCCGCGCAATCTCTGCTTTGAGCTCATTGTTTTGGTCAATAAGCCTACGGACTTTATAATCTATACCCGACAGGGCTGTTTCGAAATCGAACATGGCTGAAAAAGGTTGAAAACAGATGCAAAAGTACTATTTTTTTTCAGTATAATAATATATGATTTGAAAATTGACACAGGCGATGAATGTATTATTTTAATTTTCAGAAAAATAAGAAAACGCAAATATCAGTTTTCAAACAAATAATATTAACTAAAATTAAGTTTGTGACCCATGCGGAGCTGTTTTGTCTTTAAATATTTCTCGTTGTATTTGTTGGGTTCGATGACTATGGGGATTGTCTCGACAATCTCGAGGCCGTAGCCTTCGAGGCCGCTGCGTTTCACTGGGTTGTTGGTGATGAGACGCATCTTGGAGACGCCGAGGTGGTGGAGAATCTGGGCGCCGATGCCGTAGTCGCGTTCGTCGGCCTTGAAGCCGAGCTGGAGGTTGGCGTCGACGGTGTCGAATCCCTGTTCCTGCAAGTGATAGGCTTTGAGCTTGTTGACCAAGCCTATGCCCCTACCCTCTTGGCTCATGTAGAGGACAAGGCCCTTGCCCTCTTTCTCGACCATCTCCATGGCGCGGTGAAGCTGGTGACCGCAGTCGCACTTGCAAGAGCCGAAGATGTCGCCGGTGGCGCAGCTGGAGTGGACGCGCACCATGACAGGCTCTCCCTCCTTCCAGTCGCCCTTCTTGAGGGCCAGATGGGTGGCGCCATTGTCGAGCTGGGTGTAGGCTATAAGCTGGAAGTTGCCCCACTCGGTGGGCAGGAAGACCTCTTCCTCCTTGCGAATCATAGTCTCATGGGCTATGCGGTAGGAGATGAGGTCCTTGATGGTTACAATCTTGAGGTCGAATTTCTTGGCCACCTCCTGAAGCTGTGGCATGCGGGCCATGGTGCCGTCGTCGTTGATGATTTCGATAAGGGCTGCGCAGGGTTTGAGGCCGGCGAGGCGTGCCAGGTCGATGGAGGCTTCGGTGTGGCCTGCGCGGACAAGGACGCCGCCGTTGCGGGCACGCAGGGGGTTGACATGGCCGGGGCGGCCAAGGTCGTTGGGAGTGGTGGCATCGTCGGCAAGAGCCTTGATGGTCATCGCACGGTCGTACATGCTGACACCAGTGGTGCAGCCATGACCAAGGAGGTCGACGGTAACGGTGAAAGGTGTACCCAAGAGCGAAGTGTTGTCATGCACCTGCATATCGAGATTGAGCTCATGGCATCGGTCCTCGGTGATGGGAGCACAGAGTACGCCACGGCCGTTCTTGAGCATAAAATTAACCTTTTCAGGCGTTATTTTTTCTGCCGCTATGATGAAATCACCCTCGTTCTCGCGGTCTTCGTCGTCCACCACAATCACAAATTTCCCCTCCCTGAAATCCTCTATCGCTTCTTCTATCGTGTTGAGTTTAAATTCCATATAATTAATAAAACATCATTTTTTATAATAGTATAATCTTGCAAATATACAAAAAAAAGTTTTTTGCACATCTTTATCCAACTCTTGCGATGCTTTTTCGATGGAAGAGGGGAATAGGGAATTCTAAATTATTAATTGGTACAAGAGCCGAAAAACCATCATTTTTTTATTCTTTGAAGTAGACGCCAGCACCATATAGCGGAACGTTCGTCATCCTTTCTTGTTCCCGATAGGGGCTCATTGAGAATCGTATGCCGTGCATATTTTCATTCTGTTGGAGGAATGCACTTAATGACTTTGATTTCAGATTTTCTTCTGATTTCACTTCTATGGGTACAATATTAGACCCGTGTTGTATCATAAAATCAATCTCTAACGGACTATTCTCTTTGCTGTAATAGAAAACGGACTGCTCAATACTTGCTACCAAATGGGTGCAGACAAAGTTCTCGGTAAACATACCCTTGCCTTCTTTCATTTCGTTGGGGAGAATCAGTGTGGCGGGGTCTATTTCCGCCATCGCTCCCAGCAGGCCGACATCCAGCAGATAGAGTTTGAATGCCGACAAATCCTCATAAACCTTTAATGGCATTGTCGGATTATTCACTCTTCCTACTTTTAAAACCAAACCTGCATCAATCAGCCATTGGATTGCCATCTCAAATTCCTTTGCCCTGCCACCCTTTTTCGCGACACCGTAGATGAACTTTTTGTTTTCTTTCGAAAGCTGCGACGGCATCGAATTCCACACTATACCAATACGCTTGGATTCCTCGTTGGTGGTATGCTTGGCAATGTCATTCCGATAGGCGAGGAGAATCTTGTTTTGGACTCTTCTCACCGCATTAGGATCGTTTGTTTTCAAATATGTCTGTACGACTTCCGGCATACCTCCGACCAGATAGTATTCACGCAGCATTTGAACGAGGGTTAGATGCAGACTTGTTAGAATGTACCATTCTTTCTTCCGTAAACCTTCTGCCATCAAGTCCTTTCCACGTGCAATAAGGAATTCTGTGAATGTCATAGGAAACATCTTTATTATATCGACCTTTCCGACAGGAAAGGACTCGCCGTGTCGCAGGGTGATTCCGAGCAATGAACCGGCAACGCAGATATGGTATTCAGGAGCATTCTCACAAAAGTATTTCAGTGAAGCCAACCCTTTCTGTAATTCTTGTATCTCGTCAAGGATAATAAGGGTCTCACCAGGAACAACAGGCACTCCCGTAATGGCTGCAATGGCAAAAATAACCCTCTCCATATTGTAGTCCTGAATAAAAAGACTTTGAACCTGTCCGTTGTTGTCGCAGTTGATATATGCGACATACTTATAATGCTGTTTTCCAAAGTCAAGCAGGCTGTAGGTTTTGCCAACTTGCCTAGCACCAAGCACAATAAGTGGCTTCCTGTCTTCTGAGTTTTTCCATTCAACTAACTGATTTATAATGTATCTATACATATTGCACATATCGTTTTACAATGCAAAGATACAAAAAAATGAACGAATATTCATAAAAATAATACAAAAAAATGAACGAAATAATATAGTGGATTTACATTTTTATGAACATATACTGTTGTATTGAAAAACGGAATTGACTTTCCCTGAAACTGGTTGACAGATTTGGGATGGTTGCCGGCCGAGCCGACGCCAGCGGAGAAGGATGAAAAAGATTACATGTCGCGCAAGTCAAGCTGGAGAAAATTCTTTTTGTAGGACTGCAGTTGAGGATGCAGGGTGAGGAAATAATCGGCCTTGTCTTGCAGCAGGGTGGGACTGATGTTTTTGGACATGCGTTTTATTTCGCCAATCTCAACCGTCTTGTCCAGTTCGTTGGCAAGGATGATGTCGATTTCATGCCCGCCTTTCCTGTCCCAATAGTTCCCGATATGGGTATACCGGCCGCTTTCGCTGGCTTTCTGACGGAAATAGCGTTCCAGCATGATGCCAGAGAAAATCGGGTAGTCGCGCAGAAACGTCTGTTTGAGCAATTCGATGCTGCCCGATTCTATATAGCCCATGTACTTGTGGAAGAAACGAAACCAAAAAGTCAGGAAATTGTCGGCAATATAGTATCGGACTGTCTTGGTTGAGGCCTTGCTGAAGATTGGGCGCATTTGCCGTATTATGCTGTAGCTGTTTTCAAGCTTGCTCAAATAACCGCCAATCTCATTCAGACCCACCGTCGCTGTGATCTCCCCACGTGTGTTGACCCCTCGGGCTATACATTCCAGGATGGAGAAATAAACGCTGTAGTCCTTCCCGAATTCCTCTATCAACAGGTTTTTTCCTTCATTGATAAAAAGGGAGTTCTCGCGAAAGATGACGTCAACCATTTTCTTGTATGTGAAAGCCCGTGCATTCATCAGCAATTCCACATACCAAGCCACACCACCGGTGAATGTGTACAGTGCAAGAAGGTCCTCGTTGGTGTAGTGGGAGTTGTGGTCTCGCAGGATTTCCTTCATCACGTCGGTACGGAAGGCACGAATATGCATAATGTTTGAAGCCCGCGAGAACAGAGGCTCCTTGTTGTCCTCGAAGATGCGATACATCATTGAGTAGACGCTGCCGCTAAGCAGCAGATTAATGCGGCTGCGGTCTTTGTTGAGATCCCAAACACGCTGTATGTCACCGATGATAGAGGCATCAATGTTGAGCAGCTCCTGAAACTCGTCGATGATGAGCGTGAACGGCATCGATTGGGATATGCGCATCAGATGTTCAAGCAGGTCTGCCAAGCGATGGTATGCGCCGATGGGCGTGTCGAGACCCCGTTCGGCCTCCCCGACAAACTGGCTGCACAGAATACTTTCGCTCTTGCGCGACACGAAGAAATATACCGCAGGCTTCCCTTCGGAGGCGTGAAGCAGCAACTTTGTCTTGCCTATGCGTCGGCGTCCCACCAGGACAGTCATACGCGAGCCCTCATGTGTTGCAGATTCAATCTCATGCAGCATCTGCATCTCGTTTTCACGGTCGTAGAATTTCATGTTATCTGGTTTTGTCTGTGATGAATAGTAACCGCTGTTACCGTAACCGCTGTTACTATTTATTTTGCAAAGGTACTAACTTTTTTTGAATTAGAGAAATAAATTTTTTTCAGGGTTTCTTTTCCATGATACAATTGTCAACAACACGTTTAAAAAACAGCATTTCAGGACTGCGTTATTGTACAAGATTGTGTCGGCATCGCTGACACAGTCTTCCGTGTGGAAATTGAAAAAAATCATCTTTTTTGGAGAATAAAAAAGAATGTGTATCTTTGCAAAATGATATTAAAATAATATCATAAAAAAAACAATTAACAACTTTATAATTGACAATAAAATAAACAATAGCAACCTGATTGTGGTTCTCTGTGCCGACGAAAGTGCGAGTCCGGTGATCAATACAGGTTCTATTTACTAACCAATATATGAAAAAGTCTTTCGCACTTCGGGTGGACAGCGACGTCTATGACGCTATCGAGCGTTGGGCCGCGGACGAGTTCCGCAGCACCAACGGTCAGATAGAGTGGATTTTGTCCGAAGCATTGAAGAAGGCCAAGCGCTACCCGAAAAAAAAGGAGGAGGCAAAGAAAAATCACGAGCAGCAGTAAGATTTTGGGGCTCTGAAACGTTATTATATAAAAACGAAAACGAAGACGAAAACGAAAACGAAAACGAAAACGAAAAACCAAAACAATATCAACATCAATCAAAATGGAAGAAATACTACGTGTGGAGGGGCTTTCCAAGACTTTCACACTATCCAAGAAACAACAGCAGATTGAGCGCACCACCCAGCGTAAGAAGGTGGCTGTCGACAATCTGCGCTTCACCGCCAACCGCGGTGAGATCTTTGGTCTGCTGGGCCCCAACGGTGCTGGCAAGACCACAACATTGCGTATGCTCTCGACCCTCATCAAGCCTGACAGCGGCGACGCCATCCTCGACGGATGCAGCGTAGTCGGCGACCCCGAAGGTGTTCGCGCCAAGATAGGGTTCCTCACCAGCGAGCTGAAACTCGAGGAGTTTTTCACTCCCAACTACCTGTTCGATTTCTTCAGCCGCCTGCACCAAGTGCCGGAAGATGTCGTCCGCATCCGCAAGGAGCAGATGTTTACCCGATTTGGCATCGACAAGTTCGCCGAAGTGAAGGTGAAAAATCTTTCGACCGGCATGAAACAGAAACTGTCGCTGGTCATCTCGCTGGTGCACAATCCAGAGGTCATCATCTTCGACGAGCCCACCAACGGTCTCGACGTGCTGACGGCCCGCACCGTCACCGACTACCTGCAGGAGCTGCGCGACGAGGGGAAAACCATCATCCTCTCAACCCACATCTTCAGCCTTGTGGAACGGCTCTGCGACCGCGTGGGCATCATCATCGACGGCCACCTTACCCACTGCGGCACGCTGGCAGAGGTTTGTGACGGCATGACCCTCGAAGACCGTTTCTTCGAAATATACAAAGAAGTGAAAGGAGGTGAACAATGAAAAGCAACACACTGACCATTATCAAGAAAGAGTTTGCACGCTTTTTCGGCGACCGTTCGCTGGTATTCACCAGCGTCATTATGCCAGGTCTGCTCATCTATCTCATCTACAGCCTTATGGGCGACGGCATAGGACGCATCATATCGGAAGGGGCCGACGAGATGGTGACTCTGCGCGTAGAGAACATGCCGCCGAGCCTCGCAGCCACCATCGAGAGTGCCGACAGCGCGGTGACCATCGTCGAAATGCCTTTCGTCGACGAGGATGTCGACCTGCTCGAAGACAAAGAGCTCAACATGGTGCTGATGCGTTTCCCCGAAGAGTTCGACTCGATGGTCGCCACCTACGACCCCTCGTCAGGGGCTCTGGCTCCGAATGTGGAGATTTACCACAACAGCACCAACAATGCCTCCGAACGCGTCTACCAAACCCTTCAGGCCACGCTGACCCTGTATGAGGACCAGATGAGCAACCGCTTCGACGTGAACCGCATAGACAGCGAGGAGCAACGGAGTTACGATGCCGCCACCGAGGAGGAGATAGGAGCGATGATATGGAGCAAGCTGCTGCCTATGCTGATAGTGATGATGCTCTTCAGCGGCACCATGGCCATAGCTCCCAGCGCCATAGCCGGCGAAAAGGAACGCGGCACGATAGCAACGCTGCTGGTGACACCTATGCGACGCAACGAGTTGGCACTGGGCAAGATAGTGTCGCTGAGCTCTATGGCGCTGCTCAGCGGCATATCGAGCTTTATAGGTATTGCCCTGTCGCTGCCCAAGATGATACAAGGTGGCGACGAAGTGAACATCGGCTTCAACTACGGATTCAACGACTACGTGGCACTGCTGCTCGTCATTTTCGCCACCGTCTTGGTGATGGCCTCCGTTGTCAGCCTGCTCTCGGCATTGGCCAAGGATGTCAAGAACGCAGGTACGCTGATAACCCCCTTCATGCTGGTAATCATGATGTGCGGCCTGCTGCCCATGCTTCAGAGCGGCGTCAGCGAGAACCCCGCCGTCTACTGCATCCCCTTCTACAACAGCATAGAGGTGATGGCCGGCGTGCTGAACCACGAGGTGAACTGGACATCCATCGTCGTCACCATCGTAGCCAACCTCGCCTACACCGGCATCGCCGTATGGGGTCTCACCCGCATGTTCAACAGCGAGAAGATAATGTTCGGCAAATAAGGCAATAAAAAGAACTGTAGTTAGTTATTACTCATATAAAAAATCAGTGAATATGAAAAAAACAATCCTGGCGATGCTGGCATTAGTCATGCTTCTAGCATCATGTTCAAAGAGCCCTGTGACGGCGGCATACATCCCCAGCGATGCCCTTATGGTCACCAACATCAATGTCAAGCAGCTGCTTGACAGAGCCGACGCCAAAAACATTGACAACATATCATTCGTCAAGTTGGCTCGCCAAGAACTACGCAGCGAGAACGCACAGCTCTCGTCGCTCATCGACGACATCATTGCCAACCCCACCAGCACCGGCCTGGACCTGCGCGAGGATGTCGTGCTGTTCGTCACCAAGAGTGGCGACCTGGCGATGATTGCCCCTATGCACAAAGAGTCGAAGTTCGAGTCGTTCCTCAACGAGATGGCCTCCAAAAGCGGAATCCATTGCACCATAAGCAAAAAAGAGGGATTCAAGAGCGCCGACCTTGAAACGGCGACAGCCACTTTCAACGGCGACGTAGCCATCATACCTATCAACGCCAAAAACGAAGAGCTGCTGGCCGGCAACCTCTATTCGCTCGACAAAGACAACAGCATGGCCAAGAACAAGAACTTCGCCAACCACTGGAAAAACCGCAGCGAGGTGGGTGCATGGATGGACATGAACAACCTGTTTGCTCTTGCCGAGGAGTTCACCGGCGAAGAGCTGACGAGCACTGTCGGCTTACCGAAAGAGTACATCGACGAGCTTCGCAAGGGCAGTTTCTCACTCAATCTGTTTTTCGACAAGGGTGCCATCCGCATAGTCACCCAGGTGCAGGGTATCAGCGACAAAATCATTAATGAATACAAGCAAGACTTCAACAAAGACCTTGTCAAATACATGCCTGAGAAATGCCTGGCCACCATCGCCTTCTCATACAATATGGACAAGGCTGTCGAGATGCTTGAAAACAATGGCGAAATCGACATTGACGAACCTGTAGCCAACGACAAGAGCCTGAAGCAGATACTTCCCGCTTTCGGCGGCAGCGTTCTTCTTGACCTTTTCGACTTCGGATCCGACGGTAGCGACATCACCCCCCTCCTCGCCCTCGCCACCGACATCAAGGACGCAGCAACGGTGAGAGAGCTAATCGACTCCTTCGGCCTGGAGAAGAAAGGCGACAACTACATAGTGCCCGACCTTGGTTTGGGAGAGCTGACCATCAGTATTAACGACAAAGCCCTGTACATCACTAATTCGCCGGAGGCCGCAACCCAGTTCGCCAACGGCGGCTACAAAGAGAGCATGAAAAACGTTGCCTCACAGGTCAAGAAGGGCAACTACATGTATATGGACCTCAACCTGACCCACTACCCTGCCAACGTCACAAGCCTGATACCCTCCAACATAGTGCAGATGCTCAGCCATTTCCTCGAATACACCGAGGTTCGGTCCACCAGCAACACCTCTGCCGAATGGGCAATATACATCAGCGAGAAGAAGGAGAACAGCCTGCTCGCCACCCTCCATTTCATCGACAACAACCTCTTGGAGTTGGGCAACCTGGCAGAATCGCTAAACAGCAGCTCTGAATACCCTGATTACTCCGATGAGGAAGACGAGTACTTCATCGATGACGACGTTCATATCGATTGATGAAAACAGACGTCACTGAACACACACCAAGCACCACATCACATTGAATATTATCATCCACAATCTAAGACCACGCTATATGTCGGAACCGGAAGTGGCCGGTTCCGACATATATTTGCGTCCCGAGCTGCGCTTCGAGCAAGGCAAGAAATACATGGTCTGTGCCAAGTCGGGGCATGGCAAATCATCATTGCTCAACTTCATATATGGTATTAACAAGGAGTATGAAGGGACAATAGAGATGCTATCCGAGAACGAAGAGGGGCAGAAATCTCTGGGGACCCATATTCTGAGCTACATGTTCCAGGACCTCTGTCTCTTCCCCGAGCTTACAGCCATCGAGAACGTGCAGCTCAAAAACGACCTCACCAACTTCAAGAGTGACAGCGAGATAGAGAAGATGCTCACCGCATTGCTGCCCGCCGAGAAACGCCACCAGCCGGTGGCATCACTCTCGTTAGGGCAGCAGCAACGTGTGGCTGCCGTACGCGCCCTCTGCCAGCCCATGCAGTTCCTGATGATGGACGAGCCGTTCAGCCACCTCGACAAAGAGACAGCACAAAAGGTGGCCGACATGGTGGTTGCCGAAGTCGACAGACAGGGTGCAGGCCTCATAGTCACCGCCCTCGACCCCATAGAGATGCTTCCTTTCGACATCAAGCTCAACCTGTAAAGAAGCCATGAACACACACTTGTTAAGAAAGCTGCAACGCAAAACCCTTATACCTACCCAGATAGCAGGCTACATCGCTACGCTGCTTGTGGGTCTGGCCATAGTGCTGCTGTCACTGCAGGCCTATTGCGACCTGCGGCCGCTGCTGACACAGCAGACCGACGTCTTCAAAGCCCATACCGTCACGGTGTCGAAGAACGTCACCATGTTCAAGACCGCCAACAAGGAGGGTATCTATTTCGACGACAAAGAGCTGACATCGCTCAACGAACAGCCTTTCGTCAAAGAGGTGGCACACTTCACCAGCGCGCAGTTCAACACCGAAGCGGCTGTAAGCTTCGGGGGACAGACGCTGCGCACCGACTTCTTCTTCGAGAGTGTCCCCGACGAATACCTTGACGTGGAAAGCAGCGACTGGCACTGGGACAGCACCGCCAACTACCTGCCGCTGGTAATCCCCGAAGACTACCTCAACCTCTACAATTTCGGCTTCGCCGAAAGCCAGTCGATGCCTGTGGTGTCGGAGGCTATGCTTTCGCAGATAACCTTCAACGTCGTGGTGAGCGGCAACGGCAAGCAAAGGGTCTACGACAGCCGTATAGTGGGGCTGTCGAGCAAAATCAACTCCATACTGGTGCCCAATGATTTCCTGCAATGGGCCAACGCCGAGTTCGGCAACAGCGGCGACAAACGCAGCAGCCGCCTGCTGGTAGAGTTTACCGACGCCAGCGACGAACGCATTCCCTCCTATTTCGAAGGGCATGGGCTCAACTTAAGCCAGAACGAACTGGAGAGCAGCAAGATAGCTTTCCTGTTCCGCGTCGGAATAATGTTTCTGATAGCCATAGCCACTATTATCATAATACTATCCATTGCATTTATCGTCATGAGCCTCAACCTGATAGTGCAACGCAACCGTAACCTTTTCGTCAACCTCTACAAGATAGGCTACACTCCGCGGCAGATAGCGCGATTCTATCAGACAGTCATAGGCATTGTGACACTCTGCAGCATAGCGGCGGCGGCCACGGTGGCCCTGATGACACGCAACCTGTATGTTGAAAAACTGGCTTCACTGTTCGACATCGACAAAGGAGGCTCAACAATACTGGCCTGTGCTGTCATCAGTGCCATAGTGCTGGTACCATTATACAATATGCTTATCTTGCGAATGATAAAGAAGAGTTTCAGATAATAAAAAACTTTTGTGTATTTTTGCATTTTGTAAACATAGATATTCCCCGATACGTCACATCCATAACAAAACAATGATTATGAAAAAAATAAATGTTCTTTTAGCCTTATTCATCGTCCTCTCAGCAACCACAGCACAGGCCCAATTCCGTCAAGACCGCCACGATGTAGAGTATATGTTCAAGGCTGATTTGGGATATATGCCGTTCATCTCCAACCTCGGCAAGGAGGGCGACTATGGATACATCAACAACGACCTTCGCCACGGTGTGGGGCTCAACATCATCAATGGTGTCAACATCAAGCAGGACTTTTTCGTCGGTCTCGGACTTGGCTACACTTTTGTGGCGCAGCCGTCGGCCATCACGGGATTTGATTTCGGTGCCGGATGGCATTGCCCGATGGCATTTCTCGACTTCGACTACCGTCCGCTCAACGAGGAGTGGGCCCCCATGTTCGGCACACGTCTGGGCGCCAGCTACATGATGACCGACGGTCCTTACAACAACTCGCTGAAACCCTACGTGGAGTTCTCGGCGGGTGTCAACTGGTTTTTCCGCCATGAGGTGCGCAATATGGAGCGCAACTACATGAGCCTCTACCTTGAGTTGGCTTTCGCCTACATGCAGCAGACCTGCTACCTCCCCCTCCGCTTCGGAGTGCGTTTCTAGCCGCAGAACAATAGTCGCGGTCTTTATGGTGAGGTTGACACGCCCCACCATTCCACGGAACGAGGGAAGTACTTATTGTGCTATTTTCCAGTCTTCGATGGTCCAGGTGTCGATGTCGAAGTTTACGCCGACCTTGACGAGTTTGCGGGGGTCGGTGGCAAACTGGGTTGCGTAGTCTTTCGACTCTATCTGCTGGAGGGCTTTCTCGGCGGTACTCTTGACCTTGAACTCAAAGAGATAGATGGTGTCGGGAGCATGGACAATCATGTCGACACGGCCGGTGCTGCACCTGACCTGCGTCTGCACATAGACGTTGAGCATGGAGAGGATAAGGTAGAAGGTGTATTCGTAGAAGCCTTCGCGAGTGGAGGCCTCTGCGAGCTTCTGCTTGAAGCCATCGACGTAAGGCACGCCGGCAAGGAAAGCTTTGAGCTCCTGTAACGCCTTGTCGATGTCGCCAGACTCTATGGCCTCCCACATTTTGTAGGCACAGCCTAATTGGATTCGGTCG
>CACZUZ010000030.1 GCA_902784465.1 uncultured Bacteroidota bacterium | reverse complement strand
GCGCTGCACAAAAGTCTCGCGCACCTGCGGGTTGACGATGAGGTCAACATAACGCTGGCGGTAGCGTAGCTCGGGGTCGCTGAAAGCGTCGTACACCACGCCGTCCTTCTCCTTGACGATGGGGAGGGGACGCAGGCTCTTGCTGAGGACGGTGAGGCTCTTGACATGGATGGAGGTCTCGCCCATCTGGGTGACGAAGACGAAGCCGGTGACGCCGATGATGTCGCCGATGTCGAGGAGACGTTTGAAGACGGTGTTGTAGAGGGTCTTGTCCTCACCGGGGCATATCTCGTCGCGTTTGATGTAGAGCTGGATGCGACCAAAAGAGTCCTGTAGTTCAACGAAAGAGGCGGCACCCATGATGCGGCGGCTCATGATGCGGCCTGCGATGCTGATGTCCTGGAACTTGGAGTTGTCGTCGGGGAACTCCTTTAGGATTTCGCTCGATTTGGCGTTGACCTCATAGAGGGCAGCGGGGTAGGGGTTGATGCCGAGCTTCTTGAGCTCGTTGAGGGAATTGCGACGGATTTGTTCTTGTTCGGTGAGTTCGGCCATTACTGTAGGGGTTATGGGTTAGGGTTTAATTTATTGCTTATTATATATATATGTTGTTTTATGCCTTGTGGTTTGAGTTTGCAAAGTTATGAAAAAAATTGAGAATGGTGTTGTCAAAGTCATTTTGTTCGAAGAATTTGACCTCGATGGGTACATAAAAGAAAGGTATGTCGTCGAAAAGATGGCGGTGGGGGGAGTCGATGAGTCGCATGGCATCCTTCTCAGTGGTGACGATGGCCTTGCTGTCGGACTTGAGGTTGTTGAACCGCCGGAGCATCATCTCGCAGTCGAGGTGGGTAAACTTATGGTGGTCGGGGAACTCCATGTTTGCTACGGTGCTGTGGCGTTCGAGATGGCGTTTGAATGGCTCGGGGTTGGCGATGCCGGAGACCAGCAGCAGCTGGGCGTTGAAGTGGGAGAACTGTAGATGCGGCGAGAAAAGAGGGACGGGATCGGAGTAGGATATGCAGGAGAAGAAGAGCCTCTGATGGGGAAAGGGGTTGATGCGGTGGCTTATCGTGTCGCGTTTGCGTGTCGACAGGTAGGGAGGGCATTTGGTGACTATGATGATGTCGGCACGACGGCTGCCACTGCGGAACTCGCGGAGGTTGCCAAAGGGAAGGACATGGTCGTCGACATAGAGGTCGCTGTATTGGGTGAGGAGGATATTGAGGTCGGGCGTGACCTTCCGGTGCTGGTAGCAGTCGTCGAGCAGAACGGCTCCGGTGGCAGAGGGTTGGGGGTTGAGAGCGGAGAGCAGGCGTAGACCTTCGTTGCGGTCTTCGCATACGGCGACGGTGATGTCGGGGAACTTGCGGTGCATCATCAGCGGCTCGTCGCCGATGTCGGAGGCTTTGGAGCTCGCGTCGGCGAGAAGGAAACCCTTGGTCTTGCGGCCGTAGCCACGGCTGAGAAGTGCTACAGCGGTGCCGCTACCGCCGAGGAGACGGATGAGGTACTCGGTGTGTGGGGTCTTGCCGGTGCCACCCATCCTAAGGTTGCCGATGCTGATGGCTGGCTGCCGGCCGTTGGCTGTCTTGGTGCGGCGACTGTAATAGATGTTACGCACCGCCACCCCGACGGCATACCATATCGACAGGGGGAAGAGAAGGATGGCGATAGTGAGCTGCAGGGTCTTCATCGTTGTTCCACATCAGGGTAAAGCAGGTAGTTCTTGCGTATCATCTTGTAGTTGGAGAGGGCGGGCTCCCATGAGGCGCGTATCTCGGCTTCGCCCAGCCCCTGCTGCAGCTGCTTCCGCAGACTGGCGGTGCCGGCAAGAAGCTCGAAGCTGTTGCTTCCCTTGAAGAAGGTGTCGTGGGGCGTGTGCTGGTACATCCAGAGGAGGAAGGTGAGGTCGAACTTGGCGGGAGCCTTTACTGTCCGGAGGTTCAGACCACGGCATTCCTTGCCTTTGTGCGGCGGGTTCTCGCTGACACCCTTTATGGGATGAGGCGTGAAGATGATGTGCGGTGCCGGCTCTTTCTCGGCATATTTGGTCTTGTAGCCTGGCGCACCGATGATCTCGAAGGGGGTGTCGGTGCCACGGCCGACGCTGATGTTGGTGCCTTCGAAAAGGCAGAGGGAGGGGTAGAGCGCTATCGACTGGCGGCTCTGGAGGTTGGGCGACGGGGCTACGGGGAGCGTGTAGATGCTGTAGCGACGGTAGCCATCCATCTTCACGACGGTGAGGTCGCACTGCAGGCCGCCTTTGAGCCAGCGCTCGCCGTTAATCATGGTTGCATATTCGCCGATGGTGAGGCCGTAGACTATCGGGACGGGGTGCATGCCTATGAACGAACGGTAGAGGGCGGTGTCGAGGACGGGGCCGTCGACATAGTGGCCGTTGGGGTTGGGACGGTCGAGGACGATGCAGGGGATGCCACGCTCGGCGCAGGCCTCCATGACGTAGTGGAGCGTGGAGATATAGGTGTAGAAGCGGCAGCCCACATCCTGGAGGTCGAAGATGACGGCGTCGATGCCGTCCATCTGGGCAGGGGTGGGCTTCTTGTTCTTGCCGTAGAGTGAGACGATGGGGAGGCCGGTACGGGTGTCGGTGCTGTTTTTTATTTTTGCCCCGGCCTCGCTGTTGCCGCGGAAGCCATGCTCGGGGCAGAATATCGTGGTGACATGAACGCCACAGGCGAGGAGGGTGTCGACGAGGTGTCGGTCCCCGACGAGGGACGACTGGTTGGCGACAACGGCGACGCTGTTGAATTGAGGATTGAGGATTGAGGATTGAGAAATATTAGAGATGAAAACCTCGGCGCCGGTGAGGAACGGCTGTGGTGCTCTCATGTCGCTGCTCATCTCGGCCGATAAAGGCCGAGAGGAGGGGATGGAGGGCTGGGCGGAGCATGATGAGAGCAGGAGTTGCGTTGACAACGCAACAAACAGGACCAGATGATGCGAGAACAACACGACGGCCGTTCTCCTTATTCCATTCTCCGTTTTCATTTTTTCCCTGTGTGTCCGAAGCCGCCGGTGCCACGCTCGGTGTCGGTGAGCTCGGTGACCTCTATGATTTCGGCTTGTTCGTGGCGGGTTATGACCATCTGGGCGATGCGTTCGCCGTCGCTGATGACGAAGTCGTCTTGCGAGAGGTTGATGAGGATGACGCATATCTCGCCGCGGTAGTCGGCGTCGATGGTGCCGGGGCTGTTGAGGACGGTGATGCCTTTCTTCAGCGCCAGGCCGCTGCGGGGACGCACCTGCGCTTCGAAGCCGGCGGGCAGCTCCATAAAGAGGCCAGTCTTGACGAGTGTGCGTTCGAGAGGCTTCAGCGTTACCGGTCCGTCGGGAAGGAAGGCGCGGAGATCCATGCCGGCCGACAGCTCGGTTTCATATTTGGGCAGCGGATGGTGGGAGGTGTTGACAAACTTGACTTTCATACTATTATTGTTTTACTGTAATAAACGTGTTTGTACCTTTCTTATTGCGTAGACTTTTATTATGTGTTAATTAAATTTGAACAGTTACTTATTTAAATAGGGTTCGTAGGTCGGTGGTCAGGAAGTCAGTGGCGGGGTAGCCCTCATAGCCAACTACAAAAGCGGCATGAGGCTTGAATTGTTCACGGAACAATGTCAATCCACGGGTGTATTTCTCATGGCTCGACTTTACTTCCATTCCGACAATCTTACTGCCTGATTTTAGGACAAAGTCCACTTCATTGTTGCCATCGCGCCAATAGTAGGGTTGCAAGCGGTAGGAATAGGCTCTTCCAAACGTTCCTTAATTACCTTACAATAAATGCGTTCGAACATATATATACTCTTTGTTAAATCAATTGAGTAATTTTACTCAATGCACTGAGTAAAATTACTCAATTGGATTGCAAAAGTACATATTTTTGTAAAACTGGCAATTTTTTTTTGCTAGTTGGATTATTCTTCGTACTTTTGCAAAGTCTTTCAACAGATGGAAAGACCGAGAGAAAGCGCGTTTTCTCTATTCCGCTATCGGTGAAACTCGTTCACTTTTTCCGCTCGCAGCAGTTGCTGGAACTGCATCATAAGAGTGCTTTTCCCACAACGTCGGATACCAGTTATCACCTTGATAACGTGTTTGTCACGCCATTGCATTAATTGTTGTAAATAGGTTGTTCTTTCTATTGACACCATATTCTTACATATTTGAAATCAAATGCAAAGATATGAAGAAAAAATGACTTTTTTGCATTCCAATGCAAAAAAATGACAAGACTGCAAATATACACAAATTTGCTGTAGTTTTCTCTGCAATAAATCCATAAGGAATATGTTTTATTTTCGGTTACAAAGATACAACTATTATTTGATAATCCACAAAATCTGTATAAATTTAAGGATTATAATCCGAAAACTTATGTTTATTTTCTGGATTAGGAATGATTGGAGGAAAAAAAATCTGGCTGACAGAATATGACTGTCAGCCAGATTTATATATCCACAACAAGGAGGAAGGGGTTCACTTCTTCGTCAGCACCTCGTCGATCATGCCGTAGACTATGCCAACAAGTCGAGGTGATTTTCAGGGGTGACCACGGTGAAGGGCATCTCGCCGTAGGTGTAATCCACAAAATCTATATAATTTTCGGGATTATAATCCAAAAAAATATAAAAAATTTGCGGATTAGGCATTATCTGTTTTGCAGATTGTAGAGTTCTTTCTGCTGTTCTATTTCGCGGCGGAGCTCCTCTTCGGTGGGCATAATGGCCATGTATTTGGCAGCGAAGAGGTGGTCGTTGTCGTGCAGGATTGAATAGCGGGCGATGTCCTTGCTGGTTTCGCTGCAGAGCACAATGCCTATCGTGGGGTTATCGCCCTCGGTGCGCTGCAAGTCGTCGTACATTCGCACATACATATCCATCTGGCCGATGTCCTGATGGGTAATCTGTCCTTTCTTCAGGTCGATGAGGACAAAGCATTTCAGGATGTAGTTGTAAAAGACCAGGTCGATGTAGAAGTCGCCGGCATCGGTGAAGATGTGTTTCTGTCGGGCGACAAAGGCGAATCCTCGTCCCATCTCGACGAGGAACTCCTGCAGGTGTGAGATGAGCCCTTTCTCCAGGTCACTCTCCGTGTAGTCGGTGCCTGGGTTGAATCCGAGGAATTCGGCTACGACAGGACTTTTGAGCACTTCCAGCTTGTCGGCAGATGGGTTCTTGCGGCTGTCTTCAATCAACTGCGGCTGTTTGAAGTGCCGCTCGAAATACTGTGTGCTGATGTTGCGGTCGAGGGTGCGGACACTCCACATCTCCTGCGAGGCAGTCTGCAGATACCACCGCGCCGCAACAGGGTCGTCGATGCGGAGGGTGGTGCGTATATGCGACCAAGTAAGATTTGGCACACGCGTGTGCCAAATCTCCAAATCGTTGAATGTAAGGTAGAACGAACGGAAATTCCGCAAATTCCGTTCACTCCACCCTTCTCCATATTCTTGTGTCAACTCCTTCGACAGCATCTTGATTATCTGCTTGCCGTACTCGGCGCGCTTCTCGCCCTGCTGCTCTTGCTCCACAATGCGCTGGCCAATATGCCAGTAGGTGTCGATCATGATGGAATTGACGGCAGCGTATGCCGTACGGCGACTATGCTCGATGAGCTGTTTGATGTCGCTGACGAAGGAGTTGTTGTCTACAGGAGCCATTGGGGGCGCTTACTTCTTTGTCAGCACTTCGTCGATCATGCCGTAGGCCTTGGCTTCTTCGGCTGTGAACCAGTGGTCGCGGTCGCTGTCTTTCTCGACCTGCTCGAAGGGCTGGCCGCTATGGTGGGCGATGATCTCGTAGAGTTCTTTCTTGAGTTTCTGGATCTCGCGGACGGTGATTTCCATGTCGGTGGCCTGGCCTTCGGCGCCGCCCATGGGCTGGTGGATCATGACGCGGCTGTGGGGCAGGGCGCAGCGCATACCCTTCTCGCCGGCACAGAGAAGTACAGATGCCATCGAGGCGGCGAGGCCGGTACAGATGGTGGCGATTTTGGGCTGGATGTACTGCATGGTGTCGTAGATGCCGAGACCGGCATAGACGCTGCCTCCAGGAGAGTTGAGGTAGATCTGGATGTCTTTGGAGTTGTCGACGCTCTCGAGGAAGAGGAGCTGGGCCTGGATGACGTTGGAGGTGTAGTCGTCGATGGCGGTGCCGAGGAAGATGATGCGGTCCATCATCAGGCGGCTGAAGACATCCATCTGCGTCATGTTGAGCTGACGCTCTTCGATGATGTATGGGGTGAGGGAATCGCTGACCATGCCAGCCATCATGTTCTTGTTGATGGCAGAGGTGTATTTGCTGTAGGTTGTGCTGCTGATGCCACAATAACGAGTGGCAAATTTCTCAAATTCGGTCATTTTGTGGGGTTTTAAAGGGATTTTCTAGACTTACTAGACATTCTAGACTTTCTAGTCTTTTTGGTTTTTGTTGGTTTTGTCTTTGAGGAGGTCGGGGCGGCGTTGTTTTGTCCTTTCGAGGGCTTGGTCGTAGCGCCATTGTGCAATCTTGGCGTGGTTGCCGCTGAGGAGAATGTCGGGGACACGCCAGCCTCGGAACTCGGGAGGGCGTGTGTATTCGGGAGGGGCCAGGAGGCCGTCCTGGAAGGAGTCTTCGAGGGCCGACTGCTCGTCGCCGATGACACCAGGGAGAAGACGGATGACGGCATCGCTGATGACCGCTGCCGCCAGCTCGCCGCCGGTGAGGACATAGTCGCCTATGGAGATCTCGCGGGTGATGAAATGCTCGCGGAGACGCTCGTCGACACCCTTGTAGTGGCCACAGAGGATGATGATGTTGTTGAGCAGTGAGAGCTGGTTGGCAAGGGGTTGGGAGAAGACTTCGCCGTCGGGGGCGGTGTAGATGACTTCGTCGTAGTGGCGTTCCGACTGCAGCTTCTCGATGCAGTTGGCGAGAGGCTCGACAGCCATCACCATGCCGGCGTTGCCGCCGTAGGGGTAGTCGTCGACGCTGCCGTAACGTGTCAGCGAGTAGTCGTGGAGGTCATGGAAGTGTATCTCGGCAAGGCCTTTCTTCTGGGCACGGCTGACGATGCTCTCCTGGAAGAACATGGACATCATGTTGGGGAAGAGGGTGAGCAGGTCGATTCTCATTTTACGCGGATGTTTTTGCCTATTTGAAGGATGGTGGTCTCCTTGATGCCGTTGAGTTGGCAGAGCTTCTTGACGGTGGTGCCGTTGCGGGCGGCAATCTTGCCGAGGGTGTCGCCGCTGCGTATCTTATAGTATTTAGCCTGTCCTTTTCGGGTTGAGGAGCCTTTGGATGAGGAGTTGCCGTTCTTGAGTTTTGCCTTGGAGGGGTCGCGCTGCTGGTTCTCGGCCATAGTGGCATTGCTGTTCTCGGCGGTGCCGGCGTACTCGTTGATGCGTGCTACCTCGCCAGGTGACGGCGAGGTGCGCGAGCTGCCTTTCTTGGCGAAGAACTTGGGGTTGAGGGTGATCTCGTCGCTGTGGAGCTTGTGGTTGACGCAGTCGACAACATATTCGGGGTTCATGGCCTTGCCCATGTAACGTATTTCGAAGTGGAGGTGGGAGCCGTAGCTGCGTCCGGTGTTGCCGCAGAGACCTATGACAGAGCCGGCGCGGACGGTGTCGCCGGCGTTGACGTCGATTTGGGAGAGGTGGGCGTAGTAGGTTTCGAGTCCGTTGAAGTGGCGGATGACGACGAGGTTGCCGTAGGACTTGTTCCTTTTTGATATGCGGACGATGCCGTCGAAGGCGGCATAGATAGGCTCACCGGTGGGTTGGGCCAGGTCGACGCCGTAGTGCCAGCGGCGGCGGCGCGCGCCGAAATGCGAGGAGAGGCGTGCACTTTCGGGTGTGGGGAAGCAGAACTTGCGACCTTTCTCCTTGTCGACGAGGTGGATGGTGACGCCATTGGGCAGCTCATTGTTGCTGGCATAGTGGATTACGTCGTAGTCCATGCTGGCATAGAGGATGTCGAATTCGCTGTCCACGCCTTCGCCCATCTGTTCGGGACGATAGAGCTGGTTGGCCTGCTCCAGTTCCTCGTCGTTCTCTTCGGGGGGCTGTGCCAGCGTGGAGGGGATGGAGGAGGGAGAGTCATCGTTCTGGTCGATGGTGATGTCCTGGTATTCCTCGTCGTCGTCGTGGTAGATGACGTCGAGCTTGTTGACGTTCACTACCTTGTTGTTCTCTTTTCGGGTGTTGTTGTTCTGTCCAATGACAACGAGAGGTAATGTAAAAAAAACGAAGAGTGGGAGTATAAAAATTTTTTTATTTCTGTTCATAACAATAGGATAACCGATGAAGGCTGTGAAAATTATGTGTGGGAATATGTTTTAATTTTTTTTAGGAAAAGAGGCTGTCTAGAAAGAGAAGCGTACTGTGAGGCCGCCCTTGGTGGTGGAGTTGGGGAAGGCGTTGCTGATGTAGGGAGTGTTGATGTTGGTCTGGAAGAAGGTGCGGAGAGTGAGGGTGGTGCTTAGTGCATACTCGGCGCTGATTTCGGCCATCCATACTTTGGAGCCAGAGGAAATCTGGCTAGTGTTCTGGTTGATTTTGCGTATGATGGTCATGTTGCTGTTGTAGGTGATGTTGGCTTGCAGGACGAGGTCGCTCTTGAGGTTGAGGTTCTTGTCGCCAGCCTTGATGTGGATTTCCAGGTCCTTGAAGCGGTAGCCGGTGCCGAAGGTGAAGCCGTCGCGGTAGTTCTCGGTGAGCTGGTTGTTGGAGAAGCTGAGTCCGATGTTGCGGTTTTTTTGGATTGACACCTTGAAGTTGAAGCTGTTGACCATGTTGACGCTGAGCATGATGAGGGGGTTGAACTGCTCGGTGAGGGTTACACCTTCCATGCTTATAGGCGGGATATAGTCGCCGTTGTTGTTGGTGATGGACTCATGGCCGTAGTCGTAGCCATCGGTGAATGAGCTGATGGCGGCGTCGGTGTAGAAGTTGCCAACAGAATAGGTAGAGGTGTATTTGTGTGAGATAGAGATGTTGGTGAACCATTTCTTGAGAAGCTCAATCTTGCTGAGTCCGTTGTAGTTGATGCTCCAGTTGGGGAGAGGTACATTCAGGAATGGAGAGAATGACCTCTTGTCGTGGTTCATGTAGGTGGAGAGGAAGGCGGTGAGGAGTACGGTCTGTTGGTTGGCGCCGTAGCCGGCGGGATAGAGTATGCCGTTCATGGTGTCGCGCACCATCTGGTCGTTGTAGGGGTCGGGGTTGATGGTGGCGAGGTCCATGGCTATGTCGGTGCGGGAGTCGACGAATTTGCGGAACAGCTCTTCGCGGTCGCTGAACATGGTATGGAAAGCCCATGTGGTGGTGGTGTAGGAGCCTGTGGTGATGGGGGAGAGGGGACCTTCGACGCGGCCGGAGGCGTTGCTATACTTGTAATAGTACTCTTGTCGAGAGGAGTAGTTCTGGGTGGCAGAGAGTTCGATGCGCATGTCGCGCAGTGGCTCCACGGTGGCCTGGAAAGAGAGCATGCGGTTATTGTTGCCCAGGTTGGGGGTGTTCATGAGGGTGTCGTGCGAGAGGAGGTCGTTGCGAAGCAGGCTCTCCACGGTGCTGTTGTTGATGTCGGTATTGGTCATGTCGAACGTCGACGCATCGGGCAGGCCAAGCACAAAGGGGAGTCCCGGGGCCCATTGGTTTTGAGGGTCGAGACCCACGATGCGGCTCTCGCCCATGAAGCCGGCAATGGTAGAGCCGAAGGTGTTGTTGTACTGCAGGTTGACGTTCTTGACCGAGGTGGCTAGGCGGAGACCGAAGTAGGCCAGGTCGAGCAGGCGTTCTTTCATCTGTTCCTTGCGTAGCGAGTCTGCCACACGCTCGTCAGCCTTGCGTTGCTCGAGGCCTCGTTTCTTGTCGACCTGGTTCTTGTCCTTGTCGGCATCCTTGCCTTTCTTGTTGAAGTCATCCTTCTTGGGCGGCTTCTTGGCGTATGCTTTTTTGAGGAGTTTCGACTTGTTGTAGAGGGTTTGGAAGTTGCCTTGTGCCGAGAGGTTGACGACGGTGTTGTTGCTGATGACAGCACCTTGGTCGGCGAGGGCGATGGTGGTGCCCAGATAGTTGTAGGTGGTGCGGTACGAGACGGGGGTACGCAGGAAGTCCATGTAGGGCAGCTTGTTGATAGGCAGGTCCCAGTTGATGTTGATGTTTTGCAGGAAGTTCTGCATGGTGCCGCCGTGGAGGATGTCGGTCCAGAGGGAGTCGCTCATGGAGCGGTCGAGCTGTCCTGGCGGCTCATCGATGCGGGCGTTGGCGGTAGCGTCGTAGGTGATGTGGAAGCTGCGTGCCAGGTCGTACTGCACGTTATACTGCCGCTGCCATGTGAACTGTTTGAAGTAGGTGGGGTTCATGATGACGAGGGCGGCGCTCTTGTTGCGGAGCAGGGTCTCCTCGAAGTCGCGGTAGATCTCGGTGCTGAAGCTGATGTTCTTGGGTTGGTAGTAGAGGTTGAATTCCTTGATGAAGCGCAGGTTCTTGTTCTGGAAGGTCTTCATCTTCTCGAAGGGTTTGAACTGACCAGGCTGGTTGATGGCGAAGTTGTAGGTGAAGCCGCCGCGGTGCTGGTCTTTGTTGTAGTACTCTATGTCGTCGTCGCTGCTGCGTTCGCCGCTGTAGGCGTAGGAGAGGGCGAAGTTGGAGATGTCGTAGAAGTGGGGTTTGAGGGCCGACTTGCCGGTGCGTTCCTTGCGGATGTTGGTGAGGGTGATGTTGGTGGTAGCTTTGCGTTGCTGGGTCATGTTGCGCACAGAGTCGCGTTCAGCCATTGTCTTGTAGGTCTTGAGGTCATCTTTCAGCTTCACGTCGGGGTCGAGGGGATTGTATTCGGGACTGCCAATCTGGTTGTTGTAGTCGAGATAGAGGGGGATGTGGACACCCCATTCTTCGGGCAGGAACTTGCCGATCTCGAGGTTGAGGGTGCTCTGTATATTATAGGTGTTGACCAGTTCGAGCTTGTTGAGCTTATCCTCGAGGTTGCCGAAACCCGACGAGGTGTAGGAGGTGTAGAGAGAGAGGTTGCCGATGTCGGCGAGGTTGGTGCGTGCCAGAGCCATGGCGGCCCAGCCACCCTTGTTGATGAAGTCGGAGAGGCGCAGCTCGTTGACCCAGACTGTGGCACTTTTGGGCATCATGTCGCCGGCGTCGTCGAAGGACTGTTTGCGAGGGTTGCGTACGCCAATCATGATGACCTTCACCTTGCCCAGGTTGGGGGAGCCCATGACGAAGTAGCGGTGGCCGTCGACCATCTCGCTGTAGAGGGAGGTGCTGTTGTATTCCATCTCGCCGTTGCGGATGTGGCGGTTGCGGTTGGTCTTGATTTCGACCATCTTCTGGAGGTCGATTTCGACGTTGTTGGCTTCGGGCCAGATGATGTCCTTGCTGTCGAACGAGGTGCCCCATGGGGTGAAGTGGAGAGGGACCTCGTATTCGTAGTAGTTGTTGGTGTAGTCGCTGCCGAGGCGGACGAATAGGGTGAGGTCGCCATCGTCGAGGTTGTCGGTCAGGAACTTCTTCTCGGCGTGGACGAACATCTTCAGTTTGCCGTAGTAACGCAGGTCGTACTGCGAGTTGCGGTAGATGGCGCGGGCGTCGCCGGCGTTGAGCTCCTGGATGTCGAGCGAGAGGGCCTGCTCGTTAAGCTCGGTGTAGGCCGAGGAGGTGGAGTACCACGACTCTCGCTCGATGTTGGGCGGCAGATTGTAGGGCACTGGTTGTCGGGAGCCGTTCTCCTCGATGTTAACGGTGCTGAGGGTGAATGTGGTGTTCTCGCCCATGCCTGTGGGGTAGTCGCCAGGCTGGAGGAGGTCTTCGCTGTATTTGCGCCAGGTGCCATAGACCAGTTCGAGGGTGGCGAAGCGAAGGATGACCGGCTCTTCGAAGTCGTTGAGGAACATACGCATGAAACGTATGGACTGGTAGCCGTTGATGTTGCCTATAGTCTGGTCGGGTTCGCGGATGGGGATGCGGAACTGGTACCATCTGCATGAGGTGGTGGTGCCATTGGCCAGCTGGACATTGCGAGCCTCCTGGATATCGACGATATGGTTTTGACCGATGACCATCTGGTCGGGTCGGAGATTGATGACATACTGGTAGTAGTTCTCGCTCTCGCTGAGGGTGTTGTCGCGGTTGATATCCTCGATGTTAGGATAGGCAGACCCTTCGGTGGAGTAGTCTTCGGGGTTGTCGGAGTCGCTGGCCGAGTTGCCTTCGGGGTTGTTGAAATACTTATAGCGGTCGTTGATTTTGACGTCGTTCTGGTCGTAGTAGGTGCTGCGGAAATAGCGGAAGTCGTCGCTTGAGGGGTCGGCGGCGGCCATCTGGTAGGCTTCCGACGAGGTGCCGTGAAGAAGGGCGATGCTCTGCAGGTAGTCGGCGAAGAAGCTCTGCTCGTCGCCGAGGTCGTCGGCGCTGCCCAGGCCATCGTAGCCGACGTCCTGGTAGTGGCGGGAGGCCTCGTCGTTGTCGAAGGCGTTGACGACGGCCTGCATCTTAGGCACACGGCCCCAGATGGTGGTGTCGACGGGGTTGGTGACGAAGGCCTCGCCATTGTTGGCGGTGGGGAGTCCGTTCTCGAAAGACTTGCGGCCGTCGCGGAGGATGTCCTCGCTGATGTCTCCGAGGTTGATGTAGAGCTTTCCGCCGTTCTTGGAGTCGTCATGCTCGCCTGTTGCAGGGTCTATGAAGGGGTCCATGAGCCAGAACTCGATGGTCTCGATATTCTGGCTTTCGAAGTCGGTGTAGGTCAGCTCGCGCATGATGCCGCCCCAGCGGCTTTTGGGGTTGTTGAGAAGGCCCTTGTCGTTGATGCCCGAGCTGAATGCTGTGGGGCCGACATCGTAGTTGTAGGGGCCCTTCTCGGAGGGGTAGAAGGCGAGGTTGAGCTCGAAGACGCGGTTGTTCTCGCCGGCGGCTATGCTTTTGTTGGGGAACACCTCTTTCTGGTCGATTTGACGGGCGTAGGGGTGTGAGCGGTCGTTCTCGTCGATGTTTTCCGGACAGTTGGACTGATAGAAGGTGTTGCTGACGCTGTACCATGCCAGACGGGCGCGGTTGAAGCCGTAGGCCAGACCGGTGCCGGGACCCGTCTCGGGGAAGAGGGGCAGAGAGCTGCGGAAGTCTTGCGGGGTGGAGGAGAGGTGCCAGAAGGTGTTGCCTTTGAGGTCGATGTTGCTCTCGGCACCTTCGAAGTCGTCGATGTAGGTGACCTTGCCGTCATCACTGCCCGTGTTGGCCATGCCAGGTATGAAGTGGGCGAACTCGGTCTGGAGCGTGAGGGTTGAGGGGGCTTTGGTCTGGATGCCAGGCAGTTTGTCGATGATTTTGGTTATGAAGGGGACATCGTGGCGGTAGTTGAAGTCGAGACCCCATATGGAGTTGCTCGTAGGTTCGTCGCCGAAGTTATTCTTCTGTGTCAGTGGCTTTTCGCGCAGGTTCATGAAGGTAGCTCCGAGGTTGATGTCGGGGTCGAACTCGTAGTTGAGGTGGAGGCCCAGCATGCTTTTCGTCATCATGCTGAAGGAGCTGTTCTCAGAGCTTACGCTGATGGGGGTGCCGGAAGCCAGGAGGCTCTCGTTGATGATGCGTACTGTACCCATGGTGTAGTCGACGGTGTAGTCGACGTTCTCGATGAGGGGCATGCCGCCGGCGGTGACAGTCACCGAGCCTTGTGTCACGCTGTAGCCCAGCTGGATTTCGCCGCTGACGGAGCTGGTGTAGTAGCCTTCGAGATAGAACTTGTTGCGGTCGGCATACTGCTGTGCAAGGGTTTGCGTCATGGTGTAGAGCGAGTCGAAGCAGTAGCGGTTGGCCAGCGTGTTGTCGCCCAGCATCTCACGCAGGTCTTTGCCGAAGGGCTCGACGTAGGGGAAGAATATGCGACCTGTCGTTGCCTGGATGGTGCCACCCTTGAAGGCGGCGCTGTCGAACCAGTCGAAGACGCCATCGGGGAAATAGTAGCTCTGAGATGCATCCATGCGGTCGAGGCCGAAGACCTGGACGAGTGGGGTTCCTTCGAGAGGCCCTTCGGTGAAGTAGCCTATTCCCACGCCGCCCTCGGGGTTCTCGTAAAGGACGTTGAGACGGAAGTTCTCGCGGCTTATCTGTGTGCTTTTCAGGAAGTAGACATTTTTCATCATCAGTTTCCAGAGGGGGCTGCGGCTGTTCACTGCCGAGCCTTTGATGAGTTTGACGATGAGCGTGTTGGGGTCGTTGACACCGTCGGTGGTGAGTTCGCCGACCTGATAGACAGTGGTGTCGCCGATGACCTGGTACTGGAATGCCACGGCCAGGATCTGGTCGTTGGCGAGAGGTTGAGACAGGGTGATGAAGCCAAGCTGGGAGTTGAAGGTGTACTCATTAGGGTTCAGCAGGCGAGCGCTCTCCACCTTCTCGTAGTCTCTGCCTCCCGAGAAGCCCATGCCCTCCATATAGGAGCTTACGTTGTTGATGCTACGCACGGCATTGGTGTTGATGAGTTGCAGGAGGTTGTTGCTGCGCTGTGCGTCGGGGCGTAAAGAGGTGCCGGCAATGACACCTGGCGACGAGGTGGTGTGTTCGCCAAGGTCGGTGAGGGCCAGTATGTTGCGGTTGTTGGTGACGGCCGCTCCTATGTTGGTTCGCCACACCTCGAGGCGGATAATCTTGATGTTGGTGTTGACCACGGGGAGGGTCGACATCGCCTTGTTGTAGTTGTCGTAGAAGTATTGTGCGATGAAATAGTGGCGGTTTTCCTCGTATTCGTCGGCGCGGATTTCGAACTCCTGTGCCGACGCGCCACCTTGTACCTGCATGTTCTCTGTCGAGGTCTCCTTTTGGCTGACGACGGCATCGATGGTGAGGTTGCCGAATTTCAGTTTGGAGTGGATGCCGAAGAGGCGTTGGCTGCCCTGGATGAGGGTGGTGTTGAGGGGGAAGGAGATGTCGGCGGCCTCGAGGAGTTGGATGATATCATCCTCTTTGCCCTCATATTTGAGCTTTATCTGGTTTTCGAAGTCGAAGGTGGCTTGCGTGTTCCAGTTGATGTCGGTGTTGATGAGGTCGCCAATCTTAGCATTGAGTGTCAGCTGGATGTTCTCGTCGAAGTCGAAGTTGGTGACGCTACGCCTGCTCTCGTCGATGGAGGGGTTGTCGGTGAAATTGTTTACAACCTGAAGGGTGAGGTCGGCGCTGCCCGAAGGGGTAATCTTGATTTCGGGCATCTCTTTGAGGCTCTCGAGCTTGCGGCTTATCTCGTTGAATCCCGGTATCTTGCTGAGGAAGCCCTCTTCGGCACTTCCTGTCGCACTGTTCTGGTCCAGTTTCTCGCCCCAGAAGTCGTTCATCATCTGTTCGACGCGGTAGTCCTGGTATTCCTGGAACGTCATGTACTGACGGCTGATGATGACGTTGCCCACCTTGGTAATCTTCACATACCCATGAGACTCAGGGTCGTACTCCACTGTGGTGGTCATGTTCGACGGGTTGTTGAGGTACATGGGGCTCTGAGGCTGGCCGCTGCCTGTGGCCGGTATGGGGAAGGGAAGGCTGGTGCCGTTGCTGTCGGGAGTGTCGGGATAGTCCTGCGCGAAGGCAGGAACAGCCAGCAGCACTAAAGCCAACAAAACCATACATCTAAAGATGACGGCGAGACGATGGGCAATATGTGGAAGAGAAGGGATGATGGCTAAAGTTTTTTTTTCGTTATGACGTTATAACGTTATTTCGTTATAACGAGTTAATATCAGATTCCGTGGGCTAATGCCAGTTTTATCAGTTCCTCTACGGAGGCTGCGGGGTTGGTGTCGGCCACTTTGAGGAGTACTTTCTCGGCGGCGGCTTTGGGGAATCCGAGCATGACCAAAGCAGATAACGCCTCTTCGCTGTTTTTATTGTTTGCGGTAGATGGGACGATGCCGTCGGTGCCGACCATCGCTGCGGGGTCAATCTTGTCGCGTAGTTCGAGGATGATGCGTTGTGCGGTCTTGGAGCCTATGCCTTTGACTTTCTGCACACGCTTGGCATCGTTGTCGGCGATGGCGCGCATCAGCTCGTCGACGGTGAGGGAAGAGAGCATCACACGTGCTGTCGCGGCACCCACGCCGTTGACAGAGATGAGCAGACGGAACATGTCCCGTTCGGCGGCATCGTAGAATCCGATGAGCAGGTGGGCATCTTCGCGCACTATCTCATGGACGAGGAGCTTGACCTGCTGGAGGTCCTTGATTTTGGAATAGGTGTTGAGTGTTATTTCGAGAAGGTAGCCCACACCGCCGCAGTCGATAACAGCGTAGGTGGGGGTGGCTTCGTCAAGTCGACCAGAGATGTAGTTGAACATTGTGAATGCTTGAATGTGTGAATGCTTGAATGTGTTAATGCTTGAATGTGTTAATGCTTGAGTGTGTGAGTTTCTTTCTATTTTTTCTAGATTGTCTAGTCTGTCTAGATTGTCTAGATTGTCTAGATTGTCTAGATTATCTAGACTTTCTAGTTTTTCTAGATTCTTGGGCGGTTGGTTCTAAGGCTCCTATGGTTGGTGGGTTGTTTCGGGGGGTGCCTTTGAGGTCAGTGGGGGAGTTGATGTAGGCAGCGTTGCCGGCACCGATGGCGGGAGAGTCGCTTTTTGGCGTGAAATTGTTGCTCTTGGTGTCGGTGAAGAGCGGGTCGCGGTTCAGTATCAGTGTTCCGTCGCTGTTGTCGACGATGTTGGTACGCAGAAGGCAGTGTGAGAAGCTGTAGTTGAAGTCGCAGTCTTCAACCTGGTCGAACTTAATCTCGCCGCTGTTGTTTGAGCCGCCATAGTTGCCGTAGATGATGCAGTTGCGGAATGTGGCCTCGCGGATGGGGCGCGGGAAGAGGGTGGTCTCGTTGTAGGCGTAGTAGTTGTTGATGACTACCGAAGGAGTCTTTCGTGTGCTGTAGTGCCAATAGTTGGCAAAGGTGGAGTTGGAGAATATGTATCGTCCACCGAAGTGAAGGTCGAGTAGTGCTGTTCCGCAATTGTACACCAGCAGGTTGTCGCCCACAATATAGGCTCCTTGACCGCGTATGCCCTCTTCGGAATGGTTGCAGATGATGCTGTTGCTGATGTCGAGGGTAGGGTTGCTGTTGACGTTGGTGTCGACCATGATGCCGTAGGTGCCGTTCTCGATAAGAGCCCATTCGATGCGGTTGTCTTTGCTGCCCTGCGAGAGCCATATATGGCTCCATTGGCCTGGCAGGCTGTCGTAGTAGCCGTCGTGGCGTATGGAGGTGAAGAGTACAGGCTGCTGCATGGTTCCCTGCACGTCGAGGGTGGCGCTATCGTAGACCCATAGGCAGGCGTCGTTGGCGAAATAGATTTCGTCGCCGGCGGTGAGGCTCAGCGTTTCGTTGCTGTTGACCACGGCGTAGCCCACAATGACATGAGGACGGGAGTGGTCCCAGTTGTTGCAGTCGATGATTGAGAAGGGAATCCAGAGGGTGTCTATCTGGCCGCGTCTGTTGACGTAGAGCTGGTAGAGGTTGTGGGTGTAGGTGGGCAGATGGTAGACGGCATTGCGGCCGTAGGCCACGATGGGCAGCCGTTGCTGCTTGTTGTTGTAGCTGAAGAGGATGTCGGCGGGGACCAGGAAGGGATTGGTGTTGTCGTTGGGGTTGATGACTGCCTGAACGAAGATGAAGATACTGTCGTGGGCGGCAATCTCGACGTTGCGAACCACGCGGTTGGTGTCGCCGTCGACGTTGAGGCGGAAGCGGTTGGCGTAGGGACCGTCGACGCTGACGGCATCAATGAGGATCGGTTCGTCGTAGTTGTTGTAGACCTTCACATACTGTGTGGGTGTTGCCATGGCAGTGAAGATGGTGTCGAAAGTCACGGTGTCGGACGAGAAGGAGAGCCGCACCGAGGAGTCGGTGAGGAACTGTTCCTCTTTGACGCACGAAGTGAGAAAGAGAGGGACAAGGAGAAGGAGGAATATGGGCTTGATGCGTCTGATGGTTTTGATGGGTTTAATGGTTTCGGTAGGAGGGATGTTATTTTACATATAGGTCGAATATCTCGTGGAGCCGTTTAGTGCAGACGGGGCAGAAGTAGGCGTAGTTGCGCATCATGCACTGTGTGCAGGGGCGGTAGCAGCCTTTCTCCAGGTATCCGGCGCCTTCGTAGGCCCCGACGGGGCCGTTGTCGCGTTTGCCAAGTCCTTCGACAGGCTCGGTGGGGATGGGAGTACCCTCAGACACAATGCTTTTCCACTTGGATTCGAAGTTTACCAGAGATGTGATGTTAGGCTCTAAGGGTTCGATGCCCACATAGCGGCGGTTGTAGTTGGAGTCATCTTCAACATATTCGTCGGCGAGGCCTCCGATGGAGTGTCCCAGCTCGTGTGGCAGAATCCACATTGACATCTCCTGTACGGCGCTGAAAGCGTAGTAGTTGTAGATGGCTCCGCCACCGTAGGTGTCGCAGTTGGCCATGATAATGATATGGTCGTAGGGGGTGCCGCGCAAGAGGTCGTGAAGACGGAAGATGTTGGTTGTCATCAGGTAGCGGTCCATGTTGAAGGTGTTGTAGGTAGAGCCTACGGCACTCTCGACATAGCGGTTCTTGTTGGGGTCGGTGACGCCGCTCTCGTTCATGAGCATGCCTACACCCCAGATGTTGAAGTCGCCGGCACGGCTTTTGAAAGGCTCCTGTTCCAGAGTATATTGGGCGAACTTCTGGAAGTCATCCTTCATCTTGCGTGCATCTTTCTTGCCGTAGCCTTCGGCGACGATGACGACGTCAATCTTGTTGTGAGGGTTACCGTTTTTTGTCAGTTCGACAGGTTTCTTGCTAGGGAGTTGGCGGCAGCGGAAGGTGGAGGGGTCGAAAGCAAACTGTGCAGATGTGAAAAAATGGTTTTTCGCATCGCGTTTTTGGAGTTGAATGTCGACCTTATGCTTAGGGAACGGCACCAGCATGGTCTCCTCGAAGGTGGCAATGCTGTCGCGTTCGCGGCTTGCAATGGTGGAGCGGTATTCCTCGAAGAGGGTGTTGTGGCAGCGGGAGTAGAGCATCCGTCCTGTCGTGGGGTCGGAGACGACGATGCGGTATTCGCCGTTGTCGATGGGGTCGATGAGCTGAGTCAATGAGCCAGCCCAGCGGTCGTTCTGATAGACGAACTTGCTGAAGGTGCAGGTGTCGTGCTTCTTGCAGCCCGACCGGAGGTAGTCGACCCTCAGCGTCGAGTCGCGGAAATGGTCGGAAAATGCCACATTCTGTTGCGCGTAGGTGGCGAAAGCAACAGAGAGAATCAAGACGATAGAGAGAATTTTTTTATGCATGGTGATGTTTTGGTTGTCGGGGCATGCTTAGGGTAGTCCCGAAAGTTGAATAAAAGTAACGCCCCTAAGTAATGTATATTGTGCGATTCTTATCATATTTTTTATTGTAGATTGTCAACTTTTATGTATTTTTGCAAACCGAAAAAAGAGTACAGATGCTATTAAAAATATACGAAAATAATCCTAATTACCATGATGTCAACAAGGTGGCGGATGTGATTAATGATGGAGGAATTGTGATAATTCCTACCGATACGCTTTACGCATTTGTCTGTAGCATGGAGTTTAAGAAGTCGGTGGAGGCTATTGCGCGGTTGAAGGGTTTCTCGTTGAAGCAGGCCAAATACTCGATGCTCTGCTCGTCGTTGTCGCAGGTGTCGGAGTATGTGAGGCCCATGGACAGAGACACTTTCGCAATCTTGAAGCAGTGTCTGCCGGGACCTTTCACCTTTGTGATGGACGCCTCCAATGAGGTGCCACGCAACTACCTCAATACCAACAAGACTATAGGCATACGTGTGCCAGCCAACCCAATCTGCAACGCTATCATAGAGGCTGTCGGCAAACCTTTGATAAGCACCTCGGTACGCACCCTCGACAAGGAGCGCGAGACGGAGTACGTGACAGACCCCGAGTTGATACATGAGCTTTTCGCCAAGCATGTGAATCTGGTCGTTGACGGAGGTGTCGGAGAAGACGAGCCGTCGACAGTGGTGGACTGCAGTGGCGGGAATATGGAGATTATCCGCCAGGGTAAAGGTGAGTTGGACATATAAATCAAGCAATCAGTTTTACGAGAAAAAAATGAAAATCACGGTATCAAATTATCAGAAACGGCAGTCGGGCCCTATGGGGTTCGTGATGCGCACCATTGTTTTGACTTTGGCAATAATCATTGCCATCCGCATCCTGCCGGGAGTACGTATAGAAGGTGGGAGTGTTGCCGTTGCGCTGATGACAGCCTTGGTTATATCGCTGTTAGACAACTTTATCCGTCCGATACTGATATTCATAACACTTCCTTTCACGCTGTTGTCGATGGGGCTTTTCATCTTCATCATCAACGCCTTGATAATAGAGATGGCGGCGGCAATAGTGGGGCCTTTCCAGGTCGACTCTTTCGGCAATGCCTTGCTGTTCAGCCTAATCATCACCCTGTTGAATTACCTGCTGGAGCTGCCCAGCAAATGGCTCAACAAGACAGAATACCAGCCGCGTCAGAGACGCAGCAACGATATCGACGACGAGGGCTTCACGCCCTACGAGGAGGTGGAGTAAACGGAGAACGGAAAACGGAGAACGGAAAACGGATATGCCCACGGGGACGTGGGCGGACCCGGGAAAACGGAGAATGGAGAACGATTCCATTAAACATTAAACAATTAAACAATAAACATTACACATAATGCAGAAATTCACCACTGTAGCATCAATAAAAGAGGCTTTGGCCAAGGCCAAGGCTGAAGGAAAGAGTGTGGGTCTGGTGCCCACAATGGGAGCATTGCACGACGGTCATCTGTCGTTGATACGCAAAGCTCTGGAACAGAATGACGTCGTTGTCGTCAGTCTGTTCGTCAACCCCATCCAGTTCAACAACAAGGAGGACCTTGCAAAATATCCCCGTACGGTCGATGCCGACCTGTCGCTGATAGAGAAGCTCCAGAAAAGCGAATTCGACGGACAGCAGAAGTCCATCTTCGTGCTTGTCCCATCCGTTGAGGAGATGTATCCCGAACCGGTGAAGGATGTCTATCATTTCGGGCCCCTCGAGGAGGTGATGGAAGGTCCTCAGCGTCCAGGCCATTTCTCTGGCGTCGCTGTGGTGGTACGCCGACTGTTCGATATCGCTGAGCCTCAGCGTGCCTACTTCGGTGAAAAAGACTACCAGCAACTTGCCATTATCCGCAACCTTATCGAGCAGATCAAATACCCTATCGAGATAGTGCCTTGCCCCATAGTGCGTGCCGACGACGGTCTTGCGCTCAGCAGTCGCAATATGCGTCTCTCGCCTGCGGCGCGCGCAATTGCGCCGGCCATCCACGACACCTTGGAACAGGCTGCTGAGATGGCAGAGTGTGAAGATGTGGACGACGTCAAGGAGTGGGTGATGGACACCCTGGGTTCGTTCCACGAGGTCAACGCCGAGCAGTGTCCCGACGGCTTGAAGTTTGAACCCGAATACTTCGAGATAGTCAACGCCAAGACCTTGCAACCCATAGAGAACTGGGAGGATGCCGGTGACGACGGAGCCGTGGGCTGCATAGCTGTATGGCTCGACGGCGTAAGGCTTATCGACATCGTGAAGTTCTGACAATGAGACTTTCAAAAAAATAAGAAATAGTGACTGCAATCAACTTGCAGTCACTTGTTTGTTTATTTGCAAATTCAAACAGAGACCACTTATAATTATGAATAAGAGTATAATAATGCTACTTTTGGCGTTGCTCATAAGCGGCAGTGCCTTTGCACAGAACGGAGCTGTCGACAGCGTCGATGCGCTGCATTATGACTTACGGCTCGACATCGGCAACAAGTACAACAAGATGATTTCAGGTTCCGCTGCGGTGACAATGAAAGTCTTGCGTCAGGTAGACAGCTTGGCGCTCGAGCTATGTCCGTCGATAATCGACTCGGTTCAGGTTGACGGCGTAAACAGCAACTACCATTTCGACCTCGAGGCGCGTCTGCTGAAGGCTCCTTACGCTGGGAATGCCGGCGACACGGTGACAATGACAGTCTTCTACCGCAAAGGCCAGGACATCATGCCTCAAGGCTGGGGAGGTTTCTATTTCGACAACAACATCTATTACAACCTCGGCATTGCCATTTACGAGTATCCGCACAATGTCGGCAAGGCTTGGTTTCCCTGTCGCGACAACTTTACCGACAAGGCCACCTACAGTTTCCGCATCACTGCCAAGCCGGGATGGAGGGCTATATGCACAGGTCTGCAAACCTCGGAGATAGAGTATGACGACGGCAGCCTTATGACGGCATGGAGCCTAGACCATCCAACCCCTACCTACCTTGTGGGAGTAGCCGTGGCGCCATTCCATATCATCGAACGCGCCTTTCAAGGAGAGTATGCCACATACCCTGCCATTCTTGGCTTCATAAACCATGACAGCGTTAATGTCGGGCGTACATACGAACACATGAGTAAGGTGATACCCATGTACGAGCGTTGCTTCGGGCCCTATCGATGGGACAGGGTAGGCTATGTCTCGACACCCAAAGGCTCGATGGAGCATGTGGGCAACATCGCATTCACCACATACTGTATGTCGTCGCAGGACGAGGCCTGTCTTGCTACGATGAGCCATGAGTTCGCCCACTCGTGGTTTGGCAACCTGCTGACATGCGCCAACAGCAAGGATATGTGGATTAATGAGGGCGGGGCCTCGTTTTGCGAGGAGGTGGCAATCCAGGCCATCACCTCCGACGAAGAGCCGCTCCACTACCGCGACTTTGCGCGCCACAACCTGCGTGACGTGTTGCTTACAACGCACGTCAAGGACAACGGTTTCAAGCCTTTGTACGGTCAGACCTGGCAATACACATACGGCTCGACGGTATACAACAAAGGTGCAACGGTGTGGCACTCGTTACGTGGATATATGGGAGACTCGCTCTTCTACGCATCTCTAAGGACCCTTTTTGATCGCAACGCCTTCCAGAACCTCGACAGCTGGCAGCTGCGCGACAGCTTGTCGGAGTACAGTGGCATGGATTTGACCGACTTCTTCGATTTCCATGTCTTCCGTCCTGGCTTTGTCGACTACGTCATCGACTCGCTGCGCAACGGTGCCGACGGCACAACGGTGTCGCTACGCCAAAAACTCTATGGCACTGATACCATGATGAATGGCAACCGAGTGTGGGTTACATTCATCTCGTCGACTATGGAGAAAGAGAAGCGTCTTGTCGCCTTTGACGGAGAGAAGGTCCAAGCCACTTTCCAGCTGCCTTTCGAGGCGGCATACGCCATTGTCGATTTTGACGAGGAACTGTCGAAGGCAGGTCTGGCGCAGCAGGTTACAATAAGAGAGAAGGGCACGGTGACGATGGAAGATGCCCTGTGCCGTTTCGAGACTCGCAAGGTGGTGGAAGGTGACAGCGCATGGCTGCATGTGACCCACCATTGGTCGCGTCCCGACACCACTCTGAGTCCACAGGTGGAGCGCCTGGCAGACCACTATTGGACGGTCACGGGACGTGTGCCAGAGGGCTACCTCATGTCGGGAATGTTCTACTTTTGCTATTCGGGAGAAGACCAGACCCTTGACAATGAGCTCCTGTCCAACATCAGTGAGTTCGGGAAGGTGAGGCTCATGTACCGCCAAGATGCCAACGACAGTTGGCATGTGGTGACCTCGCGCCACACTGCCGGCACATCGCAATGCTATTTCATAGACAACAACATCAAGATTGGCGAGTATACGCTGGCAGTGATAGACACCAACTATGTATCTATTGAAAAGCCGTCAAGCGAGACAGGCATCATGATATATCCCAACCCTTCTGACGGAAAGGTCAGGATAGAGGGCCCTGCTGGATATGAGCAGCTTATGATTGAAGTTGTTAATGCTACGGGACAGGTTGTGAGCCGCCGCAACGGTGTCGGTACAGGAGAGGATATCGACTTGGGACTCGCTACAGGATTCTATATTTTGAAGGTGATGGATGGTCATGGGAAGCTCTTGGCAAGAAAAAAAATCCAGATTTTTTGATTTTTTTCATGAAAAGAGTCAACTTTTTTCAAAAAAAAGTACACTATACATAAAAAACTCACCAATGACTGTATCGAAGGCAGAGAGGTCTGTCGGGGATTGAACTATCTATCTTCTTAAATACAAGTAATCTAACTGTTAATCATAGCAAAAAAACTTCTTGGAACTGGAAAGCATTATAGAAGGTTGCCGCAAGGGAGACGTAGTCATGCAAAAGCAATTGTATGACCGCTACAGCAAGAAGTTCTATATGCTGTGTCGGCGTTACTCGCGCGACGACTCTACGGCGCAGGAGGTTTTGTGCGACGGTTTCTTGACAATCTTTGATCAGATAGACAGTTACAGGGGAGACGGCTCGTTTGAGGGATGGATGCGAACAATAGTCCTGCGATGTGCGACAAGGAGATACCGACTCGACAAGAGACGGACGGAGATGCAGGCCAACGACGATGATATGCAGGTGCCCTACGACGACAACGACCATGGCGAGCGGATGGATGTAAGGGATGCAATGGTATGTGCCATGCGAAAGCTGTCAGATGTTGACCGTCAGATTTTTAACCTCGTCGCTGTCGAGGGGTACAAGTTTGAAGACGCCTCTTTGCTGATGGGGGAGAATATCTCAACTCTCAAGACGCGCTACTACAAGACATTGCAGAGGATGAGGACGCTGCTGGCTGGCTATCTGGGCAAAGAATACATTCATTAGACATATTTTATAACTGATATTCAGTTTGTAATATACAAGAGCAATTAACATTGAACATTAAATAGTAAACGTCACTACACCGTGGATATAGAAAAATTAGCACATTCAGTTTTCAAGAATGCAGAGCAGGAGCCACCCCGTGAGGTGTGGAGCGAAATAGAGTCAAGGCTGCGATCCTCTGCTGCTCCCAAAGCCAGACGTCATTGGCAGTGGGCAGCAGGAGCAGGTGCGTTCGTTATTGTGGCGGCAGCTGTAGTCGTCGCCATCACCAGAATGCAACCGGCAGAACCACAAACGCAGCTCGCTTTTGTGGATACTGCCATCGCCGTCGAGAATAACGCAGCCATGAAGGTTGTCTCTGTCAGCGAAGCTGCTGACAATTTAGCCACAGAAACCAAGAGCCGTCCGATGGGTGTGGCGCAACAGGTTGGAACAGAGAATATGAGTGTTGCGGGCGTTGCCAATACACAGAAAAGGACAGAGAGCAGGCCAGTGTCTGCTTGCAGTCCATCCGCCAAAGAGGATGAGCCTATATTCGACCTGCTTGAATATCAGCTGAATTCCCATGAATATGATATACCGGCGGAGACTCAGAGCACGACGCAGCCTGCGTTGCAAAAGGAAAGCAAGAGGCAAATTGCATCGGTGAAGAAAGACGATGGACAACCTGCGAGAGGGAAAGATACGGCGATAGTTGATATTTTTATCCCCAATATTCTTTCACCCAATGGCGACGGCTATAACGACTGTTGGTCGATTCCCGACTTGGCGAAATATGGAAGGGCGTCGGTACGTGTCTACACTTCCCAGAGTAAGCGAGTTTTCGCTTCTGACGATTACAGAGGAGACTTCTGTGGCGACAATCTCCCTTCTGGCAACTACTTCTATGAAATAAGACTACAGAGCTGCAACCACGTCCGTCGTGGAGTTCTGGTGATTAAACGTTAATATTATGAATAAGATAGAACGATATTCACAGCTTGCAAAGCAAGTAGAGGGTCTTATGACCGGCGAGAATGATGTGGTGGCTGCAATGGCAAACATGGCCGCCATGATACACAACGAATTCGGATTCTGGTGGACAGGTTTCTACCGTGTCGTTGGTGGCGAGCTCTTGCTGGGTCCATTCCAGGGTCCGGTGGCATGTGTGCATATAGGTTACGGCAAGGGAGTGTGCGGTACGGCATGGAAGGAACGCCGCACTGTCGTTGTCCCTGACGTCGAGGAATATCCAGGCCATATCGCTTGCAGCAGCGAGAGCCGCAGCGAGATTGTAGTGCCTGTGATACAGCGCGACAGGGTTGTCGCCGTACTCGACATCGACAGTCGCGAGTTGGGCACCTTCGATGAGGTGGACAAGGAGTGGCTCGAGAAGATAGTGCTTTCGCTGCCCCAGTTTGATATGGCTGAGAGCGAGATTTACCTTGCTGCCGGCTGCTTCTGGGGTGCGGAAAAATATTTGAAACTGATTGAAGGTGTCACCTTTACGGAGGTCGGCTTTGCCAATGGCAATACCGAGAACCCGACTTACAAAGAGGCCTATACCGACCAGACTGGTTATGCAGAGACAGTGCATCTGCGTTATGACCCACGTGTGGTGAGTCTCCGTTTTTTACTTGAAATGTATTTCAAGGCTATAGACCCTACAAGTCTCAACAAGCAGGGCGAGGATGAAGGTACGCGCTACCGCACAGGCATTTACTACAAGGAGCTCTCCGACCGTCCCATCATCGACGAGGTGATGGCTGCCGAGGCAAAGAAGTATGGTATGCCGTTGCAGGTGGAGGTGGAGCCACTCCGCAACTTCTATGCTGCCGACGAATACCACCAGGACTATCTCGACAAAAACCCGTCAGGTTATTGCCATCTTCCCGTGGCCCTCTTCGATCTTGCCAGAAAAGCCAAAGACCATAATAAAAGCAGATAAAACAAGTCGGTCATTAGAATGATTGTCAGACAACAGACAGTCGTTCTAATGACCGATAGTGTATAATGGCGAAAAGCAGTCGCTAAGCGAAGCGCTCCTGGATTTCGTTCTTCATGTACTCTATAGCTTCGTCAGTCGGTATTTTGCTCTTGGCGCAGCTCTCGAAGATGGCGCCGGCGAGGCTTGTAGGGTCGGCGTCGGCAGGGAGCTTGACGGCTGAGCCGTTGATGAGGTTGATCATCTCCTCTTTGGCTTCGCGGATGCGGTTCCAGCTCTCGGTGGTGAGGTATACCTGTTGGCTGAGATTGTGTTCCCACTCGTCGCGGATGCTCTTGGTCATGGCCAGTTGCAGAGCCTTGATGTCCATGCCTGGGCGGAAAATGCGGAGAATAAGGCTGTTGGGCGAGATACGTTCCAGGTAAAGAGCCATGCGTTCGTATGCTTGGAGACGTATAGGGGTGACAACTTTGAGCGACTCTTTATGTTCGTCGATGCGCATCTGAAGCATCTGGCTTTTCTGCTGGTTGTCGAAATAGGTCTTGGCTATCTTATAGAAGATGAAGCCGGTTGTTGCCACTGAGAGAAGGGCTGTGGCAAGGATGATGATGGATGAGAGGATGGTTGACATTTTTTTGGGGGATGGTGTTTAGGGTTTTTCTAGACTTTCTAGATTATCTAGACTTTCTAGACTATCTAGATTATCTAGGGCTTCTAGTCTAATTTCAGTACTGCGAGGAAGGCACTTTGGGGGACTTCGACGTTGCCCACCTGACGCATACGTTTCTTGCCTTCTTTCTGTTTCTCGAGGAGCTTGCGTTTGCGGGTGATGTCGCCGCCATAGCATTTGGCGGTGACGTCCTTGCGTACTTGGCGCACAGTCTCGCGGGCTATAATCTTGCTGCCGATGGCGGCTTGGATGGCGACATCGAACTGCTGTCGGGGAATGAGGTCCTTGAGCTTCTCGCACATCTTGCGACCGATGGGGTAGGCGTTGTCGACGTATGTCAGTGTTGAGAGTGCGTCGACGGGGTCGCCGTTCAACAGGATTTCGAGTTTTACCAGCTTGCTGGGTTTGAAACCGTTAAGGTAGTAGTCGAAAGAGGCGTAGCCTTTCGATATGCTCTTCAGTTTGTCATAGAAGTCGAAGACCACCTCGCCGAGGGGCAGGTCGAAAGTTATCTCTATGCGGTCGGTAGTGAGGTAGTTCTGGTTTTTGAGGATGCCGCGCTTGTCCATGCAGAGTTTTATGACAGGGCCTATATAGTCGGCCTTGGTGATGATTTGTGCATGGATATAAGGCTCATAGACCTCCTTGATGTTGTTGGGCTCGGGCATTCCCGAGGGGTTGTAGACATCTATCTCGGTGCCGTTGGTGAGTTGCACCTTGTACTGCACGTTGGGTACGGTGGTGATGACATCCATGTTGAACTCACGTGTGAGACGTTCCTGGACAATCTCCATGTGGAGCAGGCCGAGGAATCCGCAGCGGAATCCGAAGCCGAGGGCCAGCGAGCTTTCAGGCTCGAAGGTGAGGGAGGCATCGTTGAGTTGCAGCTTCTCGATGCTGGCGCGCAGCTCCTCGTAGTCGTCGGTGTCGACGGGGTAGACGCCGGCGAAGACCATGGGCTTGACGGCCTCGAAACCCTCGATGGCTTTCTCGCAGGGTTGCTCGACGTGGGTAATAGTGTCGCCAACACGCACTTCCCGCGAGGTCTTTATTCCGCTGATGATGTATCCTACATCGCCTGCGTGCAGCTCCTTGCGAGGCTCCATGTTGAGGCGAAGCACTCCGATTTCGTCGGCATGGTAGTCCTTCTCGGTGCTGATGAACATGACGTGGTCGTTGGTGTGCAGCGTTCCGTTCATGATGCGGAAGTAGCTGATGATGCCACGGAAGGGGTTGAATACGGAGTCGAAAACCAGGGCCTGTAGCGGAGCCTGTTCGTCGCCCTTGGGGCAGGGTATGCGGTCGACGATGGCGTCGAGTATCTCGGGGACCCCCACGCCGGTCTTGGCGCTGCAGGAGAGGATGTCCTCGCGGGCGCAGCCTAGCAGGTCGACAATCTCGTCGGCTACCTCCTCGGGCATGGCACTGTCGAGGTCAATCTTGTTCATCACGGGGATAATCTCCAGGTCGTTCTCGAGGGCGAGATAGAGGTTGCTTATGGTTTGGGCCTGAATGCCTTGGGTGGCATCGACAACGAGCAGGGCACCTTCGCAGGCAGCTATGGAGCGGGAGACCTCATAGCTGAAGTCGACATGACCAGGGGTGTCAATGAGGTTCAGGACGTAGTCCTTGTAGTTCATCTGTATGGCGTGGCTCTTGATGGTGATGCCGCGCTCTTTTTCAAGTTCCATATCATCAAGCACCTGGTCTTGCATGTCGCGTTGCGAGACGGTGTTGGTGGCTTCCAGAAGACGGTCGGCCAGGGTGCTTTTGCCGTGGTCGATGTGGGCGATGATACAGAAGTTGCGGATGTTTTTCATCGTTTGGAGGAGAGAATTGGTTTGGTTCTCAGGTCGCTATTCATTAATAGAACTGTGAACCATGATGTATCATAGTCCACAGTTCCATTGGATGTCAAAAAAACTAATGTTATTTCTTTTTCTCTTGTGCAGCGGGAGTGCCCTTGCCTTCGCACTTCTGTGCGTTGGGGCATTTGCCGCACTGGTGCTTTGCATTTTTGTCTTCTTGGAGAGTCTGAGCACCATTCTTTTGCTGATTGGTGGTGAGGGTCTTGTCGGCTTTCTCGTTCTTTGTATTCTTCGTTTCTTTTAGTTCACCACCTTTTTTCTGCTGGTTAGTAGTGACTTCTTTCTGTGCTTTCTCGTTTTTGTTGGTTTTCTTGGGGTTTTGGGCGAAAGCAATACCGGCGCAAAGCATCATGCTAGCTGCAAAAAGGACAATTTTCTTCATTGTTGTGTTTTTTGGGGGTTATTAATTAATTGAGTTCTCCTTTCCCTAACGAGGAAATACACATATTAGTATACCAGCAGCTAAAAAAATTGCAGGGAATGAAAAATTATTAGTTTTTTTCATTCCCTGCTGTTATTGATTAGCCCAATCTCTTGAACTGGCAGGTGAAGTGGCGCATGAGCTCAGCTTCCCAAGTGATTTCAAGACCGCGCTTGATGGTGTCGCGGCGGTCGTAGACGTTCTTGAGGGCGGCGGCGATGACGTCCATGTGGTTGTTGGTGTAGACGCGGCGCGGGATGCAGAGGCGGACGAAGTCGTTGCCGCCGAAGCGGTTCTCGCGGGTCACAGGGTCGCGGTCGGCGAGGACGTAGCCAATCTCGCAGGCGCGGATGCCGGCCTCGAGGTAGAGCTCACAGGTGAGGGTCTGTGCGGGGAATTCCTCTTTCGGGATGTTGGTGAGCACCTTGTCGGCATCGACGAAGATGGCGTGGCCACCGGCGGGACGCTGGTAGGGGATGCCGTACTCGTCGAGTTTGGTGGCGAGGTAGTGGACCTGTTTGATGCGGGTCTCGACCATCTCGAACTCGATGTTCTCTTTCAGACCGACGGCGAGGGCGTCCATATCACGGCCGTTCATACCGCCATAAGTAAGGAAGCCTTCGAAGGGGATGCAGAACATCTTGGCACCTTCGTACCAGTCCTTCTTGTTGGTGGCGATGAAGCCGCCCATGTTGACGAGACCGTCCTTCTTGGCGCTCATGGTCATGCTGTCGGCATAGCTGAACATCTCGAGGCAGATCTCGCGGAGAGTCTTGTTCTCATAGCCTTTCTCGCGGGTCTTGATGAAGTAGGCGTTCTCGATGAAGCGGGCGCTGTCGACGTTGACGGGGACACCGTATTTGTGGCAGAGCTCGCATGTCTCGCGGATGTTCTGCATGCTGACGGGCTGGCCGCCGACGGTGTTGTTGGTGACGGTGAGGACCATGAAGGGGACGTTGCCCTTGTTTTCCTGGAGGATTTTCTCCAGTTTCTCGAGGTCTACATTACCCTTGAAGGGGACTTCGAGCTGGGTGTCGTAAGCCTCTTTCACAGTGACGTCGATGGCGAAGGCCTTGCGGCTCTCGATGTGGCCCTTGGTGGTGTCGAAATGGGCATTGCCGGGGA
>CACZUZ010000029.1 GCA_902784465.1 uncultured Bacteroidota bacterium | reverse complement strand
ATCTTGATCAGTGCTGTGAATTCATTGTTCTTTGTATCGATGTCAATTTGGCGAATGGCAGGAATCGCTTCCTTTATTGCATTCAGAAAAGCCTCATTCGTGTCAGCGAATTCACCTCCTTTATTAAAACTCTTTTCGTATCTATAGATCCAATCAAAAGCCCCTTTGAAATCAACCTGTTCATCAAGAGCACATTTATAGGCCCTTGCTTCTCGTGTTTCACGTTGCTTCGTTTTTTCGGCTCCTTTGTAGTTCTTTTCGAGGCGAGTTGCACCAAATGACAAAAAGAGTGGAAAAAGAGAATTTGTGCCCTCATTGTCTGCATTTCTTCTTCGGGCCTCTATGTCTGCCACAAAGTCCATCAGTTCTTGAGCATTGGCTTTGGAGTTTTTGTTACTTGTCCTTTTCCACCTAATGTGATTTGTCGACGTGTTTACTTGTTGTGTCAATTCATCGAATTGCCCAACAAGACATTCTGCATTGACTTCAATACTGGGTTTCTCGGCTATGGGAATAAAGCCTTTGCTTGATTCACTATAAACTTTAACATGGTCTGTAGGTCGAAAATTACGACTATAACCATTTCCGCCAGGCAAGAAAGTCATTTCTTGGAGGAATGCCCCCAACGCGATTTGTACCGCTTGTAGTAATGTTGTCTTACCTGTTGTATTGTCACCAAGTATGACATTCATCTTGGGATCAAATTCAAAGAACTTGTGTGTAAAGCCTCTGAAGTTTTCGATTGTGATATCTATAATCTTCATATTATATGGTTCTTTATAATCAACTGTTTATATTTCTTTTACCAATCCGCATTCAAATATTTCTTCAGCTGTCCGGCATTGAGCACTTCATAGCTGAGCATCTTGCGTTTCTGCAGTGGGGCGATGTTCTTGCCAACGCCGTCATCAAGTTTCGGGTCATAGCCAGTGGCGAGAAGGTCATCCACTTTCTGGCAGAACTCTTGTAGCTCTGTCAGCGTGACACGAAGCTCTTGTGCCTCCATGCGTCCTTCGGTGTTGCTGGTGTCAATGGAGTTGAGACGGTCACGAAGGGCAGCCTCACGGTTGGCAGCATAGATAGAGCGGACACGATACAGGGCATCGCGGTTCCACTTATATATGCTGACGTAAAGTTCTATGGCGTGATGTGGACCACTGCTGAGGTGCCAGATGAACGGAGTCTTAGGCAGATACATAAAGAGGTTCAGGTGGTCGCTGAGTTGCTGGAAGAATCGCTCTTGCAGATATTTCTCCAAGCCACAACCCAACAACTGGCACACCTGAGAGAACTGTGCAACCGAGTATCCACGCTCCATCATTTCTTTTTCTATGCGGATGGCAAGGCGTTCCTCGCCCAGTCGGTCACCTAATGGGATAATGCTGTCATCGTCCTTAGCCAGCACGGTGCGGATGACATCGGTAATCAGTTCAAAAGCTAACACCTGTGTACGCTGAGGGGGCAGCACATTGGCGTTCTTAAATTGCCACCATGCTTCCACGGGATTCACATTACGCTTGATGCAGAACTCCTCCCACTCGTTGTTGTTCTGATAGAGAGTGTCGAAGTCAGTGATCTTTGGCAAGTCATCGCGCTCCTCCAAGCTCTCTAAATGTTCAAGTACATCACTCGTTGGTTTGAACTCGCTTTCTTCGGTCAACCACTGCTTATAGGCAACCTTTGCCTCATAACTCACAGGCAGGTCGCCAACAGGAATGCCCTCTTTGTCCAATACCATCTGCTTATCGTGATCACTCAATTCATAGACCTCAAAGACGGTCTTGTTGATAATGCTCTCATTGAGGAGAATTTGAGTAAGGAGGGCGTTCTCAATATTAAAGAAACGATTCAGTGATGCTGAAACTTCAAATGCAGCAGAAAAAGGAGACATCTTAAAGTTGTATTCGATTAATGAGTATACACTTTTCATCTCACATAATTCTACGTTTTGCCTTGCTAAAGCACTGATGATGTTATAGAACTCAGATTGTTCAATAACTACTGGAATTCTTCCGATGTCTCCAACCTGTGTGTTTACAGTGGGATTCAAACAATTAATGATGTATTTAGTAAGGCTGGAATTCAATATTGCAAGTAATACGTACACATCTATTTTATCGAGTGTGAAAATAGAAGATCCGCCAGAATCAAATAAGTGATCATCCTGCATATACCTAAAAGATGCACCTTTCGAACCAGTGCTGCAATAAGTTATTCCTTCTGTCAAATAAAATTGCTCATTTTGAGGTCTCGATTTTTGTTTCCCATTTTCGTCAACAAATTCTTTGATTCGTTTGCCGTTGTTCTCCCAATCAACAACTAACCAATCATTGCCATACCATTTTTGGTAAGGTCCTCCTTTAGCATATTTTATCCAATATCTGAAATCAGTGTTAGAAGAAATCTCCCACCAATAGCGGAGAAACCTATAATTGTTAGAGGTAATTAATCCTTGGCAATTTTTGAGTTTCTCTTCTATTGTCGGAAGAGCAAACTTCTCTCTGAACTCATCAGAAATCCAGTAGATAAAAGGATATGACTTGATACCCTTCAACTTCGATTGAGGAAGGGTATAAACACGGTCATTAGACTGACCGTTGAGATAGTCAGAATATGCCTGCGCCAGCGAGCCTTTCTTGAATTTCTCCTGCTGCCCTGCTGTAATATTAAAGTATATGCCATTAGCTTTATCCCGCACATTCATATCAAGCGTATAGAAGGTAGCGTCAAGCAGGATGCCAGGGCCGAACAGATTCACTCGGTCAAGTCCATAGTCCACCATCACATTGATATGTGTCTGTTCGAGCATAAACTTACGCACATCCTCAAAGGTCTTGATAAACATAAAGGTGTGAGGATGAATCATTCCCACCTTTCCGTCATCTCCTGCCAATTCACAACAACGTTTGATAAAACAAGCATAGAGGTTGCTGTTGAACTTCAAAGGCTTCTTATAATTCTCCTCCACGAAAGCCTTCAGTTCAGTACCAAAGTCCCCACTATCAGTATATGGGGGATTTGCCACTACCACATCGTAACGTTGACTGATGATATCGAGAAAAGAAATGGCATCATTAGCTTTGGCTAATGTATATTTGTTACTGCCAACACCTCCCCATTGGTTTACATTATTGCGTAACTGTGTAATAACATTATTCTTGTACTCAAAGAGGCTTTTCATTTCATACTCCTTGAAAAGTGAATGGTTCACGTCGTTAGGCATCATCTCGTTCAACAATTCTTCCATGCGGATAAGGGAGCCGAATTTATAGGCATTTGTTAAATCCTCCCAGATCTTGGGAATCATATTCCTCTGTTTCTCATTCCATTCCCCAAAAATTTCAAACACTCCTTCTATCTCTTCATATTTGGGCAGGAAGAAATGCGTGCTCACCACATTGGTATATGCTGGCCAATGGCTGCGATGACCACCTAATTCTCGTGCTTTGATGAAGAGTGCTATCTGAGAAATCTGTGCTGCTCGCTCATCCAAGTCAACACCAAAGAGGTTGTTCTCCACAATCATTTTCGGGATATCACGGCGGCTGTAGTCACGCTCGTAATTTTCCACCTGATCTACATACAAGTCGTAGAAGAGCGAAAAAGCATAAATCAGAAAGTTGCCCGAACCGCAGGCTGGGTCGAGCAGTCGCATCTGGCGCAAATCCTCGGGATGACGCACCTGATGGTAGGGGATATTAGCAATCTGGTATTTTTCTTTGATACGGCTATCGGGAAACATCTCCATGTATGCCTTACCCAGCGTGTTGTCAACAAGGAACTTCACCACCCACTGGGGCGTATAAACCTGACTCTGAAGTGACACCTTATTGTATTCTGTCTTCTCGCCACTCTGCTTCAATGCCTCTTTTTCTACGGCATTGAAGTTCTCGTAGAGCCAGCCAAGGATGTCGTCACCCTTCCATACATCAGCTCCACAGTCAGCATCCACTTCTATGGCATTGAACTGCTCGATAATCTCATTCAGTTCATCGGCTGTCGGCATCAATGCGTATGGATAGTCTTTACGATAAAGGGGAATATGCTCACCAAGACTTTCAAACTGGTCACTAAGGAAATGCTTCAATCCCTCACGTTCCGCATTGCGCTCCTCTGGGTGGTTCTCCAACCACACATTGTGCTCAAAAGAACGTCCCGCATTCTCCTTTCGTCGGGTGATAATCTCAGGAAACAATTCCTTCGACTCCATCACCTTGATGGCAGCAATGCGGTTAAAGAGCGTAAATACACACTCGTTGACGGCTGCCTGACGTGCCTCCTCATAGTCACCCAACTCGCTCAGGTGGCTACTCATCAGTTCATCCAGTTTCCTACGCTTCTCTTGGTGCTCTGCCAGAATCTGCTCTACAGGCGTAGCAGCCTCCTTGCGAAGTCCCATGCGTGAGAAACGATTATCGAATGCATGCTGAATCAGGCGTCGTATGTCGAGAACATGATTGATTAGTTTCATTATTCGTCAAATTTAAGAATGTCGTTTGTATCAAATTGATTGACCATCGCCAACTGTTGTTTCAGCCATTGCTTGTACTGTGCAACGCTGAGTTGCCCTGTTGGCAGTTGGTTACGCAACTTGCGTTCCTTAGGCTGTGGCTTTGGTTGCGGCTGCGGATTGGGATCTCCAGGACCAGGCTGTGGTTGGGGCTGTGGCTGTGGCGCAGGTTTCGGGTCAGATGTGCAAATCTCTGTTTCCATCACATCTACGTCAACGTTCAGTTGTGGCAGCATATTGATGGCACTCACGATGTCACGAAGCTGAAGGTGACAATTGGAGCAACGAATTTCGTAGTCTTTCAACTGGATTTTCGAAATGATGTATTTCTTGCATACATCTTCCTTTCCCCTAACTTTAGCATAGAGCCTTGTGTTCCATTCCGCAGGGTATTGCTCAGCATTTTTCTTGATAGCTTCAATGCGGGTCAACAGGTCTCCATATCCATTAATCATCTGTTCAGCTTGATGATCCATGTTTTGGTAGTACAAGTCCTTGACGTTTTGGTACTCTTTCTTCATCTGCTGATAATTGTGTACAGGATCACTATCGAGCATCTGCAGATAGGCTTCATGAATCTGGTCAAAAGACTGCATGGGAGAACCCACAAACTCCAGTTCGTTCTTTACATCGAGGAAGAAATCTTTCTGATACTCAATCTCACGCATATTGGTATCAATAAAACGAATATCTGCCTCTATCTTCTCCACCGCCTTGCAGAACTCCTCATTTTCGTTGTCGCCAAGGAACGTTCTGGCAGTATTGAAATAGTTGTATTCTGTGACTGTTCCAGCATATTGTCGAAGTACATCCTTGGCTGCAAGAGAACGACGGAAGATGCGCTCTCGCTCTGTGTCGTTACAAATCTGATTATTGACTTTGTGAATCTCAGTAACGGAAAGTGACTGAATGGCTGCAACCAGCTCAAAATCATTCATGTTGTAACTGAGATTGTTTCCTGTCAGTTCCTTATAGCGACAGTCCTTTAAGGTGTCAACAATGTCACGCTTCTCATTATAGGTCAGGCTCTTGGTGATGGCCTTGAACGAAGCACGTTGGAAATTACGACTGGTGGCGAAAGGCTCTTTAGCTCCTTCCTGCTGCCAAGAGTGGTATTCCTGGTTGTTGTACTTGATGATAACCTTGCTGGCACGGAAGAGTGCTGCCAAGGTTGAGAATACCGTACCGAAGCTATAGCCGGTAGGAGCAGCTGCAAGGTCACGCTCCAAATCGGCACCATTCTTATAAGATGCCATTTGTGCCATCATTTCTGTAATGACGGGTAACTGGTCGCCAATAAACTGTCCTGTGGTATCAAAGAACAAGAAGTCAGGCTGCTGACCGATGACATTCTGGAGCTGATTCTGAGCCACTTTCAGCAGTTGAAGGGCTACGCTATCTTTCAGTGAACCACCAAGGCGCTTGGTATAGATATTGCCATACATCTTCAGTTCAGCCTCCTTGATAATGGTTGTTGCATTCTGGGCAGTCATAATGCTGGCATTATAGAGATACACAAGCATACCATTAGCATACGACTTCACGATGACTTGTTCCAGTTGAGCTGTTTTACTATCCAAAGAGCTGGCAATTTCTTCTACAACCTTTTTCTCTTCAGAAGTGAGATTAGGTACATCCTTGATATAGTTGATACGAAGGATATCCTCTGCTATTTTCTGTATCTCAGAGGCATAGTTGGAAGAAGGCACAATACTGATGATGCCTTTCTGAGACTGCGTTTCTTCCTTAACGTGTTCAACATACTCATTGAAAGATGGCTTGACACTGAGAATGTCATGGAACACTACCTTCATGCCTTGATCACCGCCAGTAGAAAATGGTTCGCCACTGTCTGACTGAACAGCGAATCCCACATTAACAGAATCAACCATCAGGTTTTGAGCACCACGGACGAGCGACATTTGCTTCACCTGCTTGGTAATCTCGCCTTTGATGCGGTAGTTGGCAATGTCAATGTTGTTCATCATCTCAAAGATGCGTTGCTGAGTCTCACTCGTGATACGGTACTCATCGCCAGAAAGGATAAGAATCTCATCATCGGCCAGTTTCTTACATGCCTTCTTTACTTCTTCAAGTACGGAGAAATAATCGTCAGGACAATTGACGTATGCACGGCTGATATTCTCGGCAGTTGTCTTGGCACCTGATTCTGTAAGAAAGTGAATGGTCTGAAGCATGTCATGTCCCACAACGAAATGAAGATTCATTTCCTTCAGATGCTCATCGGCCTGACTATAACGAACACGTAGTGATTCTGCCACAGCTTCTTCAGCCTGTCGGCAAAGTTGTGAGGCATTGACATGAGTGTGGATGTCTTTGTTGGAAAGAGCCTCTTTCTTCAATACGTCGAATGCGGAAATCAACATTCCACGAGTACCCACCTGCGTCTTGACAAGCTTTTGGGTACCAAACAGGAAGTACTGAAGCATCTTGAACTGATGCTCATAGAACGGGAAGTAGTCTGCATATGTTTTGGCATCGGTGGTCTTGTTGAGTCCCGTGCCGACAATATTGGTAATATCGGAAATCTTGCCACTGTTCTTCTTATAGTAGTCCTGCAAGAGGTCGTTACCGTCAGCAGTCTTGGCCAAAAGACGCTTACGAATAATCATATCCACCTCTTCGGCGGCAATAGGGATGCGCTTCTTGAAACGGTCAATAATTTTTGTGAGCAGACTACGATTGACATTGGTGCCATTGATGACATCATCCAACTGAAGCTGAGCAATGGCAATGGTCCACACCTTGCGTCCGAGGGCGGCTACAGCTTCCGCCACACCTTCAAGGTCAAGGATATTGATCTTCTTCTGAGCAATCGCCTCGCTCACCTCATCAATCATGAATACAATACGGATGTCTGAGTTATTTTCAAGATAGCGCGTCAAGTCTTCTTGAAGTTTTACAGCGTCATAGTCCTGTATGCGCAGTTTTGCGGCCTCACGCATCTCGTCGTAAGCATTCTCAGAACAAAAACCGTCGAGCATGGTGTCCTCCAAAGTGTCATACACTTCATCCATATTCTGACGGCGCTTCAACCATGACTCTCCAAACTTCTGTTGGACTTTATCGCAGAAAGCCTGATATCGACCGCTCATCAGCAAATTGAACTCAATGATACCTACCCAGTCATCGTTAAGTCCTAAAGATTTAAGGAATGCGCCCATCATCATGTAGCTTATACCATGATTGCCTGTAGTCTTGGCTGCATCGAAGAGCACAATATGGTTATTGGTACGTCCAAGTTCGTTAATGCTGTTTTGGAGCAGCCCTGCATTGGGCAATCCTATGAGCTTATTCTGGAAACGGTCACGAACAGAGGTTCCTTGAATAGTAGGATTCTTTAGCAGGAAACCTATCATCTTTGAGAAATATGACTTACCAGAACCATAGAAGCCGCTCAACCATAATCCTGGTTGAGCTGTGTTTGAGGTAAAGAAGTCGCAGAAGTCTGCCAAATGTTTTGCCAGACTCTCTGTCAGGATGAATCCGTCAAGTTCATTCATGATGCTATTCTCGTCCTGCTGGTTAAGGTCAATCACACTTTTGATGTCATCTTCGAGACGAATTGAAAGTATATCTTTTATCTTGGTCATATTCGTGAATAATAAATGGATTACATAATAACCACACAGCGATATTTTGAGGCTGGCTGTAGGTCGAGAAAATATATCGTTTCATTCCTCGCCACCGCAGGATAAAAAAACACAAGCGGCTTTTGGAACTTCATCACATTTGGATCTTCCATGATGTTCTGATTGGAGAACCCCATCTTGTAGATGACGCCCGTATGTATCAATATCGGAGAGACACCTTTTGTTGCTGAATCTACAATTCTTTTCATCAGAAAACTATAAAAAGTTCCCTCAGTATAGTTTTGGCTGACAAAAACTTCCGTACCCATATTCTTGAATTGGTGTTTGAACTTGTCAAGTCCTTTGGAATCGACAAACTCTACAAATAGTTGTCGGATATCAATGAACTCATATCCGTCGGTGAACCTTTGTTTTGCCTCCTTTATATACTTCTCTTCGTCAACAGGTGGATAGACAAACAGGATGCTCCTTCCACCATTTGCCTCTGAAGACAAGTGGGCAAGGTCTCTTCCTAAAGCTGCCGTCAAGTCACCGAATAAACGGTTATGTTCTTGAATATAAGTAGAAGACATATTATTTCAAATCTATAGTTATTTCATTACCTATTTGGGTAATATCCCAATGCTGGATATTCTCAATCCTTTTTAATCGGCTAATCATATTCTGTTCTTCGCTGAACGAGAATATGATGTATGGGTTGTGCAAAGTCTTGTCATCTGTTATAGTCTGGATGAAACGGATATAGTAAACAAATAGATTGTTTGTAATGACAGGATGAACAATGCTTTTCTTGACCGCACCATCAGCAAGCCCCAACTTCTTCATGATGGTTAGATACTTGCTACCTGAAATCTTAATGGTGTCTTCACTCCAATCCAACTCTCCATTCTCTGTTTCTTTTATAAAACGTAAGAAATTTGTGATTTCTTCAGCCATAATGATGACACGACCCGAATAGACAGCCTTCATAAACACTTCTGATGTTATCCGAGAGAATAAAAGATTGGAATATGTCAGTTGCCAAAATAGGATGATCAGTCTTTCTTGTACTGAAAATGCTTTGTTTCCGATGGCATCGAAGAACATTTTCTTGTGAGTGTCATTCCTAAATTTAAGAATACAGGATTCTATGGCAGAGACAAACCGTTGCAAGGATTTTTCTGTCCTGAACTCAAAGGCACCTGCACTGCCTTCCGTGATGCCGTATGTATCACTGATATAGTCAAGCATCACGTTGTAGTTTGGAACACTACCCATGATGTTGACTCCTGAATCATATTTTCTGTTATTCTTCTTTTTTCCTTCCATCGTTCATGTTTTTAAGCGTAAATATACATACAATATAAAAACATCAATAATTCACAAAATTAACAAATAAGAACGTCAAAAATTGAAAATAATTAATTTTATTTCGATGCAAATATACACAATTATTTTCGATTTAGTAGCCATTATTCTATCTTTTAACGTTAATACCCGTTATTATTTTCATCAGGCGAAGCCAATGTACCATCCTCTCATCCCCTCCTAATTCCTCTTTAATGATTTATTTGTTTCATGCTTTGTGGCCGCCGATTTGGCGGTTGCGTTCCTTGGCGGTGGCACCCTCCTGAAAACTGAGTCCTTTGAGGATGGCATTGTTGCCGAATTTCTTCTTTATATCCAGGATGGTTTTTTGCATTCTTCGCTCTTTTTTTAGTTCTTCAACGGTCTCTTGTTTTTGCCGTTCCAAAGCATCATAGTCGGTAAAGAGGTCTAGTTGAGGGTTTTCTTGTATTGTGGTCTTTGCCCGCTCGTCATCTTCATAAAGAACATTCATAACCGCAATCGTTATTCGGCGTACCAACATGTCGGGGTTGACTACACGGTTGTAGATTGAAATGACTGCATCAGAGATAATATGCGATGACGAGGTGTGGAACGGTAACATGACAGACCCGTGTGCTGGCTTGGGCACTGGGCGGCCGTAGTAGTCGACAACAATCTCTCCCTTGTAGCCTTTTCGCCGTATTGGGTCGGCGAGGCTCTCGGTGTCATAGTTGATTGTCAGCACCACTTGGTTGGTTACCAATCGTTTGTTCAGAAGGTCCAGAGCTGTGTGGTCGCACATCTCCTGTGTCACGATGCGCGCCTTGTCGGCAGTGTAAGGAGTGGAAAGCACCTGACCTGAGGAGAGGGAATTGTTTTCAGGCCTGTAGTTTTTTATGTCGGCAATGGTGCAAGGCTCCCAACCCCATGCATGGTCGATAATCAGTTCGGCATTGACGCCGAAGAGACGGTAGAGAAGTTCCTCGTTCTCGATAGAGCATCGGGCAATCATGCCCATAGTGTATAGCTCGTTCTGCTCTAGCCGTCGGGCTATGCCGCGTCCCACACGCCAAAAGTCGGTGAGCGGACGATGGTCCCATAGTTGCTGGCGATAGGACTGTTCGTCGAGTTGTGCGATACGGACGCCATCCTTGTCGGCAGGTATATGCTTGGCAACGATATCCATAGCCACCTTGGCAAGAAATAGGTTGTCGCCAATGCCGGCAGTTGCAGTGATGCCTGTTGCATTCAGCACCTCGCGTACCAGTTTCATTGCCAGGTCGTGGGGCGAGAGGTGGTAGTTCTTCAGGTAATTGGTGGCATCGATGAAGACCTCGTCGATAGAATATACATGAATGTCGTCGGGCGAAATGTAGCGAGTGTAGATGTTGTAGATACGAGTGCTATAGTCAATGTAGAAAGCCATGCGTGGCGGTGCAGCTATGTAGTCAACAGCCAGTTCAGGGTGGGAGCGGAGTTCGACGTCGTTGGTCGATTTGCCGCAAAAACGCAGTTGAGGAGCCTTGAATTGCCTATCGTTATTGACCTCTCTTAGTCTCTGTACCACCTCAAAGAGACGAGCCCTCCCTGGTATGCCATAGGCCTTGAGAGAAGGAGAGACTGCCAGGCAGATGGTCTTCTCCGTTCTCGAATTGTCGGAAACCACGAGATTGGTGGTGAGCGGGTCCAGCCCCCTCTCCACACATTCCACCGAGGCGTAGAAAGACTTGAGGTCTATGGCTATGTATGTGCGTTTTTTTGTCATGCACCGCAATGGTGAAGCAGTTCATCAATTGTGCCGGCCATACGCAGTCCGGGACGCTTGCCACTTCTGAAAAAGCCATTCTGTCCCATCGTCTCAATCTGCTGAACAAGATGGTCGAAAAAACCGTCGTGATTATAAATGACAATAGGTTTCTCTTTAATGAGTTTTAGCTGGTTAGCCACCATTACTTCAAGTATCTCATCAAGAGTGCCTATGCCACCGGGGAGTGCAATGAAGGCATCGCAGTTGTGTATCATCCATTCCTTGCGTGCTGCCATGGAAGCAACTTTTAGAAGCTTGGTTACGGGTTGTGAATGAATGATTTCGTCGCTGAAAAAAGAGGGTATGACCCCTATCACTTCGCCACCGGCGGCAAGGGCGGCACCGCTCACATCGCCCATGGTGCCCAGATTGCTGCCCCCATAGACGAGAGTGTGGCCTTGGTGTGCGATTTTGGTGCCGAGTTCGGTGGCGGCACTTACGTATTTTGGATTGTTTGGCACCGATGAGGCGCAGAAAACAGCGATAAGCATGATGATTAGTGAATAGAGAATAAAATGCAAAGATAATAAAAAATATTGTTTTGCGTTATTTTTTGTAACTTTGCTATTTGGCTTCGGTATGCCAAAACAATATCAAGATAAATTAATTAACAACTAATCAATACGATATGTCGCTTCAGTGTGGTATAGTAGGTTTGCCAAATGTGGGCAAATCAACCCTTTTCAACTGTCTCAGCAACGCCAAAGCACAGGCTGCCAACTTCCCTTTTTGCACCATTGAACCCAATGTGGGCGTCATCACCGTCCCCGACGAGCGACTGGCTAAGCTGGTCGAGATTGAACATCCGGCAAGCGTGGTGCCAGCCACGGTAGAGATTGTAGACATTGCAGGCCTGGTCAAAGGGGCCTCAAAAGGAGAAGGCTTGGGTAACAAGTTTTTAGGCGATATTAGGACAACAGATGCCATTATTCATGTGCTTCGTTGTTTCGATGACGACAACGTCACCCATGTCGACGGCAGTGTGGATCCTGTTCGCGACAAACTCACAATCGACCTCGAACTACAGTTCAAAGACTTGGAAACCATCGAGAACCGTTACGCCAAAGAGGAGAAGAAGGCTAAGACAGGAGGTGACCCAAAGTCGAAGAAACTTGTAGAAGTGATGTCGTTATACAAGGAGGCTTTGCTCGCAGGCAAGAGTGCCCGCACTGTTAAACTCGACGATAGTCAGCAGGAAGCAGCAAAAGACCTTATGCTTCTGACTGCCAAGCCTATACTTTATGTCTGCAATGTCGACGAAGCCTCCGTGGTTACGGGCAACAAATATGTAGACATGGTGCGTGAGGCTGTCAAGGATGAGGAAGCCGAGGTTCTGGTTATCGGTGCCGGCATCGAGGCCGACATTGCTGAACTCGAAACATACGAAGAGAAACAGATGTTCCTCGAAGACCTGGGACTTAAAGAGTCGGGCGTCAACCGCCTTATCAAGGCTGCCTATCGTCTGCTCAACCTGCAGACATTCCTGACGGCAGGACCCAAAGAGTGCCGTGCATGGACTTTCCGCAAGGGTATGAAAGCACCTCAGACTGCGGGAATTATACACAGCGACTTCGAGCGTGGCTTTATTCGTGCCGAGGTCATCAAATACGAAGATTATGTGGCCCTGGGCAGTGAGGCCAAATGTCGTGAGGCCGGCAAAATAGCCGTGGAAGGCAAAGACTATGTGGTGCAAGACGGCGACATAATGCATTTTAGATTTAATGTCTGACGCCTTTGTTCTTTTAAGCAACATAAACAATAAGATATGAACTGGCGCAAGATTCCAATCATCCTCTCAGCCATTGTTGTTCTGGCTGGCTGTTCCACGCGGAAGGCCAACTGGACAAATGTGACCTATCACAACACCACGTGCCATTACAATGTGTGGTGGAATGGTAACGAGAGCTACAAGGAAGGCATGCGCAAACTAGAGAAGACTTTTAAGGACGACTACACACAGATTCTCCCTGTCTATCAAATTGGCAGCAAAGAACAGGCAATGGGCATCTATCAGCAGATGGACAAAGCCATCGAAAAAGGTATAAAGGGCATCCAGAAGCATAGCATCTATCTTCAGGGCAGAGAATATGTGAAATATGTGAAAAACTGCTACTTGCTTACTGCTTACGCCACATTCCAGAAGCAAGACTATGCCGCCACAGCCAATACCTGTCGCCTGATAATGACCCAGTTTGCCGGAAGCCCAGAGAGCGACGAGGCCAAAATTCTTCTTGCTCGTTGCCAGACGCAAGAGAAGCAATACACCGATGCCGAAGTGGCTCTGGATCAGCTTGTCAACGAGCAGCAAAAGGGCAATTTCTCAGCCAAACTGAACGACAAGCTGTATCTTGCCATGATTGAGACCCTTTTGCCACAGGAGAAGTACAAGAAGGCTGTCCAATATATCCGTTCGGCTCTCGACGAGACGAGCAGCCGGCAAACCAAGGCCCGACTCTACTTCATTATGGCTCAGATATATCAGACACTCGATAAGCGCCCTACGGCCACAAAATATTACGAGAAAGTGCTGAAATGCAGACCTGACTATGTAATGGAGTTCAACGCCAGGATAAGCATAGCCTCCTGTGCCACCGAGGAGCATACAGACCTGGCAGCTATAGAGAAAAGTCTCGACAAAATGCTCAAGGACAAGAAGAACCAAGAGTTTCAGGATCAGATTTACTATGCCAAGGGCGACATGTATATGGGCATGAAGGATGCCAAAAAAGCCTGCGACAACTATAAGTTGTCTGTTGCAGCTGCCAACGGCAACCCCATGCAGAAAGCCAAATCGGCATTGAAAATGGCAGACGTCTTGTATGAGTACTATGAGAATTACGACGAGGCTCAGAAATACTACGACACCGCCATTCACATCATCAAAGCCGGATACCCTCATTTCGACGAAATACGCACACGATACAACACCCTTTCAGCATTGGTTGAGAATACAAGGCTTATTCACTTGAACGACAGTTTGCTGACATGGGCTGATATGGATCCTGTTAAGCGTTCAAAACTCATAGAAAACAAAATCAATGAGTTGCGTCAACAGGAGAAGGAAGCCGAAGAACGCAAGTTGCTGGAAGAGCTAAAAAAAGAGAGCCAGGGACAGATGAACACCCTTGAAGGTGACTGGTATTTCTACAACCACAACACCGTATCGAAAGGAAAACAGACATTCCGCCAACGCTGGGGTGTGAGGGTGCTTGACGACTACTGGTTCATCTCCAAAAAGAACAGTTTCGGGATGGGTTCGATGATTCCTGGCATGGAGAATGCTGATGACGATATGGGCGATGACTCCGACACAATGGCGGTCGATAGCACACAGCTCGTCATGAACGGCAAGGAGGACCCCGATGATCCTCACAATCAGGCTTATTACCTAAAGAACATCCCTAAGACCCAGGGGCAACGCGACACAATGCATGCCGACATAGCACGTTGTCTGCTCAATGCCGGTTACATATACTACGATGGTATAGAGAATACCGAACGTGCATTGGAATGCTATCTTCGCCTCGCCAAGGATTACCCTGATGCCGACGAGATAGTACAGGCTTTCTATCAGTTATGGCGCATCTACTCGAAACAGGGCAACACCCCGCAAGCCAACTACTATCGCGACATGGTGCTTAGAGGATTTCCCGACAGCGACTATGCCAATATGATACGCGATGACCAATACTATCTTGAGATTATCCAGCGTAGCGAAGTGGCACAAAATGAATATTCTACAGTGTATAACCTCTACCGTAGGAAGAAATATCATGATGTGGTAACACATGTCGATGCCGCCCTGCAGACCTATAATGAACAACCTTTGATGGGCAAATTCCGCTACTGGAAAGGACTTGCATCGGCACAGATGGGTGACACCGCAGTGGCCACTGTGACTTTCGAGACCATCGTCGCCGACTATCCCGACACGACCCGTCTGGTCGAACTCGCCAAGGAGCAGCTTGCGTATCTTCGCACCGGACGCTACAGCTCGATGGGTGGCAACGAAGAGGTGAGCAGCGACGAAGAGGCTCAGGGTCGCAGCCGTTACAAGGAAAATGTACGCGATGTGGCAAGCCTGACTGCCAAGGATGGAGGTGAGAAAAACGACGACTCGGCGTTGCCGCAGGAAAGCCTCATGTATCGCTATCGTGAACAACTGCAACATTATGTGGCAGTGCTTATTAACGACAAGAAGATTGTGGCAACACAGTTGCAATATGCCATTGCCGACTTCAACATGCAGAATTATTCCAACAGCGGTTACCGCGCAAGTCCACTTCTTTTCACCGATACCATACAGATGCTGACCATCCATCGTTTCCAGAACGCCGCCGAGGCGGAATCGTATCGCACGCATCTGCTTCTCGACGGAGGTCCTCTCTCAAAATACGACCCCAAGGACTATATCGTTTTCAGCATTTCGACACAGAATTACAATACTTTCTACAATCAGAAAAATATTGAGGCCTACAGGAAATTCTATGAATACTACTATAAAAAAGAATAGTAAAAACCATAGGATGATGAGTGTTGGATGATGAGAAAGACCTTATCCTATAAACTGTAAACAATTAACCCACAATAATTATGGCAAAATTTGCAGAAATGGAAAGTCCCATCAATACCATATCAAAGGGTACCGCTATCAAGGGCAGTGTGAGTGCTGTTGGTGACTTCCGGCTTGATGGAAAACTAGAGGGCGACATAACCCTCAATGGTAAACTCGTTGTCGGCGAGTCTGGCTATGTCAAAGGTAATGTCGTCTGCCAGAACGCCAATATAATAGGCATGGTTGAAGGCAATATCTCCGTGAAAGAATTACTTTCTCTGAACAGCACTGCCAAAGTAAAGGGTGACATCCTTATTAACCGCTTGAGTATCGAGCCAGGTGCGACATTCTCAGGTAGTTGTCGTATGCTTGACGAGGTGCGTCGCGAAGATGGGTCTGCCAAAAAGTGACAAAGAAGGGGAGTGGTTGCGCTATTCGACCCTCGGTATCGAGATGGCCGTGATTATAGGTGCAGCTGTGTGGGGCGGTGTGACCATCGATCGCCGCAGGGCTGCCTCGTTCCCATTCTTCACAATCCTTTTTGCATTTCTAGGTCTTACAGTGGCGATGATTCGCCTCATCAGGGGCTTGAAATAGTCGCTACATGGTATTGATCACCAGCCAACAACGTCTAAAACAGATATGGAAGGATTGATTCTGGCCGCAGGTCTGGGCACACGACTGCGTCCTCTCACAAACGACCGGCCGAAGGCTCTTGTCGAGATTGGTGGAAGGACACTGCTGGAGATAAACATGCAGCGAATGTCTGATGCCGGCATTCGTAGGTGTGTTGTCAACGTCCACCATTTTGGTGACATGTTTATCGACTACATCAACAGCCACCAATGGCCCTGCGAGGTGCTTATAAGCGACGAACGAAAAATGCTCCTCGACACGGGAGGAGCATTAAGACATGCAACGCATTTATTTTCAGGCAAAGAACCCATACTGGTTCACAATGTCGACATCATTTCTGACATAGACTTTCATGCCCTCTGCCGTCATCATCTTGCAAATGACAATCTTGTGACACTCTGTGCCAGTCATCGTTCAACAAAGCGAATGCTGCTGTTCGATGAGGATGGTCGCCTTGTGGGAAGGGTTGGCGAGGTTGATGATGCGGGTTTAATACCATTGGCATTCAGCGGTGTATCGATGATAAGCCCTGCGCTATTCAATCTGTTGCCCCCCGACGACCATCCGTACCCTGTCATCGACACTTATCTGGAACTGTCGAAACATCATCCGATACGTTATTTCATGCATTCTCCAGACAGGTGGTTCGACGTGGGTACTCCTGAAAAACTGGCAGCGGCTTCACTTATTTGCGGACGATGACGCTGCCGCTGCCCTGATGGGTGGCGAGGATGAGCACCTCGGCAACCTGTACATGGTCGGGAGCGTTGGAAGCGTAGACGGCCACATCGGCGATGTCGTCACCAGTGAGAGGCTTGATGCCTTTGTAGACATTGGCGGCGCGCTCGCTGTCGCCATGGAAACGGGTGTTGCTGAAGTTGGTTTCCACAAGGCCGGGCTTGAGGTTGGTGACGCGGATGGCTGTGTTGGCCACGTCGAGACGCAGACCGTCAGTGATGGTTTTCACGGCCGATTTGGTGGCGCAATAGACATTGCCGTTGGCGTATGCGGCATCGCCAGCCACAGAACCGATATTGATGATATGTCCACGGTCGCGTTTCACCATTCCAGGCACCACCAGGCGGGTCATGGTCAACAAGCCTTTGATGTTGGTGTCTATCATGGTGTCCCAGTCATCGTAATGACCCTCATACTCGGGTTCAAGCCCCAGGGCAAGACCTGCATTGTTCACCAGCACGTCGATATCTTTCCATGCGGCAGGAAGGTTTTCAATGCACTCCGTTGCTTTCTGGCGATCGCGTACATCAAAAACGAGGGTGAGAACTTCTGTCCCCTTGTTGGTGAGCTCTTTGCAAATCTCTTCGAGGCGCTGTCCATTGCGACCAGTGAGGATGAGACGGTCGCCATTGGCAGCAAATTTTTGGGCGCAAGCCAGGCCAATGCCGCTCGTCGCACCTGTTATCAATACTGTTTTTTTCATTTTATATATGGTTTACTGTTTATTCAGAATACATTTTTTCTTTTTAACGTATGGTGAATACTTTTATTGTTCGTATTAGTGCAATAAAAAACAGGTTTTCTTGTTATGAAAGGGAAAAGGTGCTGCTGTTGAACTTTTATTGACTCCACATTCTTTCTTTTGACTAGATTACTCTTTCTAACTTTAAAACACAAACCACTATAAGTGACTACATTATTTGAACAATGGGCAGGTGAACCCTGTATCAACACCTACCAGCTTACTGCCAACGGCTCCAACAGGCTTTATTACCGTCTGGAGGGAGAAACGAAAAAATGCATAGCTGCCATCAACGACGATATACGCGAGAATGAGGCATTCTTCTACTTTGCCAAAGAGTTGAAGTCGAGAGGCATCAATGTCCCTGAGGTCTATGCCGTTAGCGATGACCGCCGAACCTATATTCAGGAAGACTTGGGCAACGTGACTCTTTACACCTATCTCTCATCGCGGAAGAGCAACAACGTGGATGTCTCTCAACCGATGAAGGAGCTGTATATGAAAGCGATAGACGCACTCATCAAGATTCAGCATGTGTGCAACGATGTCGATTTTTCGAAATCCTATCCACGTCCCCGTTTTGACCGTCAAGCACTCCAATGGGACCTCAACTATTTCAAATACTACTTCTTGAGGCTATTCCACATACCGTTTGACGAACAGTTGCTTGAGCAAGACTATCAGACCTTTATAGACTATTTGCTTGATGAAAACTGCAACTACTTCATGTTTCGCGACTTCCAGTCGCGGAACATAATGCTCCGTGATGACGACATGTACTTTATCGACTTCCAAGGAGCTCGTCAAGGTGCAGCCGAATACGACCTGGCCTCTCTGCTATACAGTTCGAAATCAGATGTTCCCGACGAGATGCGAAACGAACTGCTGGAATACTATATCTCCAGTCGCAAGGAACAGGACGGGGATGCTTTCGACGCGGAAGCTTTCCGTTCGAAATTCTACGGCTATGTGCTGGCACGTATATTGCAGGCCATGGGAGCCTACGGATTTCGTGGCATCATCGAGAAGAAAGAGCATTTTGTGAAAAGCATCCCGTTCGCAGTCACCAATCTTCGAAAAATCATCTCTTGCATACAGTTTCCTATTGAAATACCACATCTATTGTCGGTCCTGAAATATATCACCGATTTGCCTGAGTATTCGAAAAATACTGATGGATTGATAGTTACAATATTTAGTTTCTCGTATCGTAAGAGTATCCCGTTCGACAAGTCAGGCAATGGCGGCGGCTATGTCTTCGATTGCCGTGCACTCCCCAATCCTGGACTATACGATGAATACAAGCAGCTCAATGGTCGCGACAAGGAGGTGAAAGGCTTTTTCTTGCAATATCCTGAGACAGAACAGTATTTGAACAATCTATTTGCCCTTGTCGACCAGTCGGTAGAGAGTTACATGTCGCGTGGATATACAAGACTGATGCTCAATTTCGGGTGTACCGGAGGCCGCCACCGCTCTGTCTACTGTGCCGAGCAGACAGCCCTTCACCTCAACGAGAAATATGAGGATTCCATCACCGTCAACGTCTTTCATCTGGAGCAGGGCAAGTTTTAATAAAAAATTAAGAAATAGGGTATAAAAATGATGTTTTAAGCCAGATTCTCATTCGTTTTGTTGTGAAGTCATCTCCTTTTAACGATTTGTATATTATGCTTTTCACATCAACATTTCAAAAAAATACTTTTGCTATTGGTTTGAATTGAATAATTATTTGTATATTTGCAATCTCAAAAATCTGAATAAAAACAAAAAAATACTAATAAAATGAGCAAGACTGGATCAATTATCCTTAAAAGTGTCCTGGGTTTACTTATTGTATTCCTGGCAGTTATGATTTTCCTCTGCGTCAATCGTCCTCAACAGCGTGAGACTGAGTATTTTACACGCCGTGATGCCTGTGGCGAACGCCTCAAGGTAATCCGTACCCTGGAGGAGGCCCACAAGGCTGCTTACGGTACCTACTGCGGCGATTTCGACACCCTTATCTACAATCTCCAACAGGAGAAACAGCGTGTGATGAAGAAAGAAAAAGCCGAGAATGCTCCTGACTCTGTGTACGATATGCCAGAATTCGAAGCTATCCGCAAAGGCTGGATTGTCCAGAAAGAGGTTTATGTCGTTCCTCTGGAGAAATTGCGTGAGGATGGCAAACTCACTCTCACCGATGAACAGTTGGCTGATGTCATCTATGTCCCCTACACCCACAAACAGACCAAGTTCACCGTCAAGGCTGACTCTGTGGCCGCCTCTCTCTCCGGCGCTGGTGGCAAGCTCCCCACTTTCGAGGCTTACGTCACACTCGACGATCTCTTTGCCGACTATAACAATGCTGACTCCAAGGGTGGTCTCCACAAGTTCGTTGAAATCTTCACAGGCAGCGATGCCCAGTGGCTTATCAACAAGAAGGCAGAGCTTAAAGACATGAACCGCTTCCTGGGTTGGAAGGTTGGTGACATTACCGCTCCCGTCACTGAAGGTAACTTCGAATAAAATGCTTGAATGTTTTAATGCTTGAATGATTGAGTGCTAAGCAGTATATGCCGCTTCAGTCTTTTAAATATTCAAACAGTCAAACAATCAAACAATCAAACAATTAAAATAATGTCATATAGAATCAACTCTTTTATCAAATCCGACAAAGAAGTTGCATCGTATGAAAAAAGATTATCCATTTGCATCTCGTCAAATGGATTTTCTTTTTCGGTAGTGTCAAAGGATGACGAGCTGCTCGCACTTGGCGACATTGAGTGCGATATGAATGCGTCGATGTCGCAGTTGCTTGGCGACATAAAAGGTGCGTTCAACGAGGTGGGGCTCAAGACATTCGGCCTTAAAGAGACCGAGCTGGTTGTTCCGGCCCGCTACTTTGTTTGGATTCCTATGCACCTCTACGACGAGACGAAGAATAGCCAGTACATCGACTCAATCCATAAAATCGCTGTCGGGGAAAGTGTCTTTGCCGACTATAATGCCGCCGCAGGCGCTCAGCTTATATTTGTGGCTAACAGCACTCTGGTATCTACTTTCCGTATTGCAGTGACGGGAATACGCGTACGCGCCCAGCATAGCAAGCTGGTTAATGCCGACACGCTCGATGCAAGCCAGATGAAGTCGCTGATGGTTATCAATCTTCGTGAAAAGGAGAGCGATTTCGCCATCTTTGTGAACCGTAAGCTGCAACTCAGCAACACTTTTGATTGTTCCAACCTCGACGAAACGCTCTATCATGCCGTCAACATCAACAAGCAGCTGCGTCTGGACGATCTGCCTCTGACGGTGGCACTTTGCGGCGAAACCAAGAGGGAAGACTACAGTAGAGTACGCGAATTCTTCAACGATGTGGCTCTCTATACCGGACACAACTTCGCCATGTCGACAGATGACCTTCGTCGTGCCCCAATCTACCGCTATGCACTAACTCTTTCGTAATCATGCGTATTATCGCTGGAAATCTGCGCGGCCGACGACTCAACCCACCAAACAACTTGCCTGTCCGCCCAACAACAGACATGGCACGCGAGAGCCTTTTCAACATCCTCAACAACTACGTCGATTACGAGGAGTGTTCTGTCATGGATCTTTTTGCCGGTACAGGGGCTGTAAGCATCGAGTTCATATCCCGTGGGGCTCGTGAGGTTACCTCTATCGACATCAACAATGCCTGCACAGAATTCATCAAGTCGACGGCCCGCCAATTAGGTTTGGACAATATACATGTTGTACGAGCCGATGTTTTCGACCTCTTGAAACGTGCCAACCGCAAGTTTGAAATCATCTTTGCCGACCCTCCCTACTCGTTGCACGACCTGCCGCAATTGCCTGATATTGTTTTTGAAAGCAATGTGTTGACTGAAGATGGCATATTCATACTTGAGCATCCCAAGGAGTATTCTTTCGAAGACCACCCTCATTTCTGGCAGCATCGCGCCTATGGTAAGGTGAATTTCACCTTTTTTGCAATGAAATTCTAGATAACCTAGAAGCTCTAGAGACTCTAGATAATCTAGAAAGTCTAGAAACATCTTAAAACGTAAAACATAAAACGTAAAACACTAAACCATACAATGCAAGCAATAGTTAAAACCAATTTTAATTTCCCAAAACAGAAGAGCCTTTATGTTGGTAAGGTTCGTGATGTATACAATATCGATGACAAGTATATGGCCATGGTTGTCAGCGACCGCATATCGGCATTCGATGTTGTCCTGCCTAAAGGAATCCCCTTTAAAGGTCAGGTGCTGAACCAGATAGCATCCAAATTTCTCGATGCCACTTCCGACATTGTCCCCAACTGGAAGATTGCCACCCCCGACCCGATGGTCACAGTGGGCCTCAAATGTGAGGGTTTCCGCGTAGAGATGATTGTCCGTGGCTATCTTGCAGGCTCTGCATGGCGCGAATACAAGGCTGGCAACCGTGTGCTTTGCGGCATCACTCTTCCGGAGGGCATGGTTGAGAACCAGAAATTCCCCACGCCTATAGTCACTCCCACTACAAAAGCCGACGAGGGTCACGACGAGAATATTTCGCGTGACGAGATTATCCGCACAGGCCTTGTTTCGCAGGAAGACTACGACCAGCTGGAACGCTATTCTCTGCAGCTCTTCCAGCGTGGCACCGAGATAGCAGCCCAAAAAGGACTCATCCTTGTCGACACAAAGTATGAGTTCGGCAAACGCGACGGCAAGATTTACCTTATTGACGAAATACACACTCCTGACTCGTCGCGCTACTTCTACGCCGAAGGTTATGAGGAGCGTCAGGCCAAAGGTGAACGCCAGCGTCAGCTGAGCAAAGAGTTTGTCCGCGAATGGCTCATGGAGAATGGATTTCAGGGCAAAGAGGGTCAGAAAGTACCCGAGATGACAGACGCCATCGTCAACTCCATCACCGACCGCTACATCGAACTCTACGAGCATATCACCGGCGAAAAATTCATCAAGGCCGACGACTGCACCGATGTCAGCGCCCGTATCGAGAAGAACGTCAGAGAATGTCTCGGCAAACTGAATGATTAATACAATTTTAACCATTAATTCTTCATTCATAACTTGAAAAAGATTCCGCATACTTTTACGATAGTCTTTTTCCTAATCTTATTCGCCGCCCTGCTGACTTGGCTTATCCCGGGCGGCGAATTTGTTAGAGAGAGCATCGACGTCACCAACGCTGACGGCTCGGTGACACAGCGCGAGGTGGTGAAAGGCGACTCGTTCCATTTTGTGGACAACAGTCCACAGACATGGCAGGTCTTCTCTTCGCTATTCTCGGGGTTCTGCGACAAGGCCGATATCATTATCTTCATCCTCATGGTGGGTGGGGCATTCTGGATACTCAACAATAGCCATGCTATCGACATAGGTGTAATGGCGTTCTTGCGGCGTGTCCAGCGGCTCAACCGTTTCAAACTCTTTCAACGCATAGGTGTCGAAAATGTCATCATAACGTTGATTATGATAATGTTCAGCCTTTTTGGTGCCGTCTTCGGAATGAGCGAAGAGACCATAGCGTTTGTTGTGGTTTTTGTGCCTCTGGCAATATCGATGGGCTACGACTCCATCGTCGGAGTCTGCATGTGCTACATGGCCGCACATGTAGGCTTCGCCGGTGCCATGCTCAACCCCTTCACTATCGGCATAGCGCAAGGCATTGCGGGATTGCCTATCTTCTCCGGCATCGAATACCGTTTTGTATGTTGGGTGATATTGACAATCATCGGCATCGCTTTTGTCCTGATGTACGCTCGGCGAGTAAAACGTCATCCCGAGAAGTCGCCAGTCTACAAGCTTGATGCCTATTGGCGTGAGCGTGTCGAACAGCAGGAGACACAGCAGGTCAAATACTACACGCCCCGTGTGGCATGGGTGCTCTATGTATTGCTTGGAGCAGTTCTGGTGTGGTGTGGAATACGCTACCCTATGACAGAAATCGCTGTAGGCCACGGCACCACGTCGCTATGCATCATGCCTGTCCTGGCAGCCCTCTACGTTGTCTCCGGCTTCTTTCTCCTTCGCAAGTCAGTCCATTTTTTCATCCTCGACTTGTTGATTTTCACCATTTTCTATCTCATTGTCGGAGTCTTGGGCTACGATTGGTATGTCATGGAGATTTCGGCTCTCTTCCTTGCGATGGGCCTGCTGTCGGGCATTGCCGACAAGCAGAGTGCCGATGACCTGGCAAAACTTTTCCTCGCCGGCTGCAAGGATATTCTCTCTGCCGCGCTTGTCGTCGGTCTTGCCAGCGGCATCATTTTCGTTCTTAAAGACGGGAAGGTCATCGATACAATACTGTACGGTTTGACCAGGTCGTTGGCTAGGGCAGGGGAGGTCACCTCGATGGGAGCCATGTACGCTTTTCAGACACTGCTCAACATCATCATGCCCTCCGGCTCTGCCAAAGCAGCTCTGACGATGCCCATCATGGCACAGTTTGCCGACCTAACCAATATCTCGCGTCAGGCTGTGGTCTTGGCATTCCAGTTTGGCGACGGATTTACCAACATGCTTACCCCCACTTCAGGAGTGCTTATCGGCTGCCTTGGAATTGCCAAGATACCATACGGCGTATGGCTCAAATGGGTGTGGAAATTCATCCTTGCCATGATTATTGTCGGTTTCCTTCTTATACTTCCAACGCTTTTTATCCCATTCCCTGGTTTTTAGTATATGAAAAGAACATTAAAAGCAATACTGTTTATTGTATTGACTGTCAGCTGTCAATTCCAGCTGGCAAACCAACTGAACGCACAGGACACCATCTATATGCGCCATACGTTGCGTCAACTCACCTCGCCGAGGATGAAAGGCCGGGGCTATTCGTTCCGAGGCGACAGCATTGCTGCCGATTACATCCGTAACGAGCTGAAACGACTGAAACTACAACCGCTGACAGAGAACTACTACCAACCCTACACCTTCAGCGTACACTCCATGGAAGGTCCTGTCTCTGTCAAGGTTGACAACAAAAAACTTATACCATACACCCATTATCGTATTCCTGCTTGGTCGAAGTCGTCGTGGGGCGAATACCCCATAGTCCAGGTCCCTTGCGAGACGCTGATTGATGCCAAACTGTTCAAGAAATTCCTCAACAAATACCAAGGCCGTCTTGACGAATCTTTTGTCTATATCGATTTTGCAAAGTTTTCGCCGAAAGATGAGGAGCAGAAAAGCATCACCGTCAATATCATCCAAGACATGAAACGACGCAACCCATTCAATTCCAAAGGAATCATCGTGGGCGTGAACGAACTTTCCACCTATTCGCCAGCCGGCACCGACATTGAGCATGGCTATGCCTACATCGAGATGCTGGCCGCAGAGATGCCCAGCAATGCCAAAACACTGGATTGCTATTTCTTTACCCAGTTCCATCCCCGTTATGAAACACAGAACATCTACGGCTATGTGCCTGGTGAAGTGGATACAATGATTGTCTATTCAGCCCACTACGACCACCTGGGCACGATGGGTGACTCCATTGTTTTCTATGGTGCCCACGACAATGCCAGCGGCGTTGCAACCCTGCTCGACCTGGCACACGAGACGGCTCGTTCAAAGCCCCACTACACCACCGTATTCTGTTTTTTCAGTGGCGAGGAGGCAGGCCTTAGAGGCTCCAAATATGCCGCCGAACACCCAGTCTTCGACTTTTCCAAGGTTCGCCTAATGATCAATATCGACATGTTCTGTGGTGGCAATGAAGGCATCATGGTTTTCAATGCCAATGACCCCAAGACCACCCATTTTGTGGAACGCCTTGAAAAACTCAACGCCGCCCTTCAGATTGCACCCGAGATACGCCGTCGCGAAAACCGTCCCAACAGCGACCACTGGTACTTCAGCAAGGAAATACCGGCAATTTTCATCCTCAGCATGGGACAACGCTACGGCGGTTACCACGACCCACTCGACACCTGCGAGCGTTGTGGACTCGAAAACTATCTCAACTATGTCACTTTGATTTCCTCTTTGTCACTGTAATTGCACCGATGAACATAAAGGAACTTTTAAATACCACCGACCGGTTTGCTGCCAATACCGGTTGCGTGATTGCCGAAGTCGACGCTCAACATGCTGTGGCAGAGATGGCGGTTACGCCCAACCACCTCAATGCCGGCAAGGTATGCCAGGGTGGGGCACTGTTTACGTTGACCGACTTGGCCATGGCTGCACTGATGAACTTCAAGGGACAGCTAACGTTTAGCATCAGCTACACCATTATTTTTGTATCAAGTGCCAAAGAGGGTGATGTGTTGCGAGCCGAAGCCATCTGGATTTCCGACCATTCCAAGGTGCCTTCCGTCGAAGCACGCGTGACCAACCAGGAAGGACGGCTCGTCTGCCATACGACGGGGGTTGGCTATAGCAAATCCCAGAGTATCATTCAATAAACACACTGTCCATGGCAAAAGCAAAGACCTATTTCTTCTGCAGCAATTGTGGCTACCAGTCAAGCTCTTGGCTAGGCAAGTGCCCTGAATGTGGCAAATGGAACACATTCTCGGAAGAGGTTATTCAGGCTGCAACAAGCTCAAAGGCAAAGACATATTCCCAATCGAATGTTTCAAAACCGAAGCTGATACACGAAGTAAGCACTAGCGAGACAAAACGTATTCCGACGCTATGCGGCGAATTCGACCGAGTGCTAGGAGGTGGCATTGTGCCAGGTTCCCTGTTGCTGTTGGGTGGCGAACCAGGCATCGGGAAATCGACGCTTCTGCTACAGACAGCCCTTTCCATCCCCAATTGCAAAATACTATATGTCAGCGGAGAAGAGAGTGAGCAACAGATTAAAATGCGAGCTGACAGGTTGAACGGAGAACGGAGAACGAAGAACGGAGAATGGAGAGAATCCGAACGCGACCGTCAGGGAGCGAACGGATTCTCTACGGATTGCTATGTAGTGTCGGAGACTGTCACACAACGCATTATGGAACACGTTGAAGCCATAAAGCCCGACCTTCTCATTGTCGACTCCATCCAGACCATCTGCACTGAGACCATCGACTCTTCGGCTGGCAGCATCTCTCAGATACGAGAATGCACGACTGAGTTCCAGCGCTATGCGAAAGAGAGCGGTGTGCCAGTGCTGCTTGTTGGCCATATCACCAAGGACGGCAACCTTGCCGGTCCCAAGGTGATGGAGCACATTGTCGACTGTGTGTTGCAGTTTGAGGGCGACCGCAATTATGGCTACCGTCTGCTCCGCTCCCTCAAAAACCGTTTTGGCTCCACAGCCGAGATAGGCATCTTTGAGATGCACGGAGACGGACTACGTGAGGTGGCAAATCCATCGGAATTTCTTCTCTCGCAGCGAGATGAGAATCTCAGCGGGTGCGCCATCGCCGCCACGCTGGAGGGCGTGAGGCCTATGTTTATCGAAGTCCAGTCGCTTGTCTCCACTGCCGTATACGGCACTCCACAGCGCAACGCCAACGGCTTCGATTTCCGTCGCCTGTCGATGCTGCTTGCCGTCCTCGAGAAGCGCTGTGGCTTCAAGCTGGGAGCAAAGGATGTCTTCCTCAATATAGCTGGTGGCATACGTGTCAGCGACCCAGCCATAGACCTTGCAGTGGCCTGCTCCATACTCTCGTCCAATGTCGACATACCCATATCGCCACGCTACTGTTTCGCTGCCGAGATGGGACTGAGCGGCGAGGTGCGTTCAGTGGGACGGGTCGAGCATCGCATCGCCGAGGCCGACCGCCTTGGTTTTGAGAAGATTTTCGTCTCCAAATACAATGCTCGTAGCCTCAACAAGAAACGATTCGGCATAGATATTGTCGAAGTATCAGTTATCGAGGATGCCTTCCGTGCTCTATTCGCATAGTATGGTTGATAACTATTTTGTAACTTATTTCCGCAAAATGTTAATTATTTGAAAAAAAATTGTATTTTTGCACTTTCTAAACGTTAATAAACAAACAAGTAAAACATATTAAAATGTCACAAGATCAGATTGTTAATAAGGATGACCTTGTTATCCGATTTGCTGGTGACTCGGGCGACGGTATGCAGCTGTCAGGTACGCTGTTCTCCGACGCCAGTGCCCTCACAGGCAACGACATCGCCACATTCCCAGACTATCCCGCTGAAATCCGAGCCCCGCATAACACCATCGCCGGTGTTTCGGGCTACCAAGTGCATGTGGGAAACCACATCTACAGCTCGGGCGACAAATGCGACATCCTTGTCGCCATGAATCCCGCCGCCTTCAAGTCGCAGCTCAAATGGGCCAAGAAGGGTGCCACAGTTATTGTTGACATCGACACCTTTACCGACGAGGCTATGGAGAAGGCTGGTTACAAGGAGAATCCCTTTACCGACGAACTTGAACGAGCCTACACCATCATCAAGGCTCCCATCACTTCTTTCACCGAGAAGATTGGTGTGGACAAGGGCGTGGACAAGAAGACTGCCGACAAGAGCCGCAACATGTTTGCCCTCGGCATTATCTTCTACGCCACCCACAAGACCCTCGAGAAGACCTTTGCCTATCTGGAGCGCAAGTTCGCAAAGAAACCTGCTGTTGTTGAGCTTAACAAGGCTGTCCTCACAGAAGGTTACGAATATGCCGACAAGCTGGAAGTGATGCATTCGCACATTTTCGAGGTCGCACATGCCGACAAGATGGAGAAGGGTCGTTATCGCAACATCACTGGTAACGTCGCTACCGCATGGGGTCTCCTCGCTGCCAGCGAGCGTAGCGGTCGCCGCCTCTTCCTGGGCAGCTATCCTATCACCCCTGCCACCGACGTCATGGTTGAGTTGGCAAAGCACAAATCGCTTGGTGCCCGCGTCTTCCAGGCCGAGGACGAGATTGCCGGCATTTGCTCCGCCATCGGTGCCTCTTTTGCCGGTGCCCTGGCTTGCACCTCTACTTCGGGTCCCGGACTCTCGCTGAAGAGCGAAGCCCTTGGTCTCGCCGTCATGACCGAGCTCCCGCTCGTCGTTGTCGACGTACAGCGTGGCGGCCCCTCGACGGGTCTGCCCACCAAGACCGAGCAGAGCGACCTCGCACAGGCTCTCTATGGCCGCAACGGTGAGGCTCCCCTCATCGTCGTTGCAGCCAGCAGTAGCGCCAACTGCTTCTACTGGGCCTACACCGCTGCCAAGCTTGCCCTCGAGCACATGACTCCCGTCATCCTGCTCACCGACGGTTATCTCGGCAATGGTTCGCAGCTCTTCCGCATCCCCAAGGTTGCCGACCTGCCCGCCATCACCCCGCGTCTGGCAAAGCCCAACGATCCCAATTACCGTCCTTTCCGCCGCGACCCCGAGACCTACGCTCGCGAATGGGCACTTCCCGGCATGGAAGGCTTGCGTCACCGTGTCGGCGGTCTTGAGAAATGTCCCGACGGTCCTCTCAGCACCGATCCCGAGAACCACGCCCTCATGACCAAAAACCGCCAGGAGAAGGTTGACCGCGTAGCCAACTACATCCCCGACCAGGAAGTCACCGGCAATCCCGACGCCGACCTGCTCGTTGTCGGTTGGGGTGGCACCTCCGGAGCCCTCACCCTCGCCGTCGAGGAGATGAACAACGAAGGCAAGAAAGTGGCTTACACTCATTTCAACTACATCTGCCCGTTGCCTAAGAACACTGGCGACATCCTCCGCAAATACAAGAAGATTGTCGTCTGCGAGCTCAACAACGGCCAGTTTGCAGGTTATCTCCGTACCAAGTTCCCCGAATGCCCCATGAGCCAGTACAACAAAATCATGGGTCTGCCCTTCGAGGTTGGCGAGTTGAAAGAATGTTTTAATAGTTTAATTGGTTAAATCTAGAACCTCTAGATAATCTAGAATGTCTAGAGCATCTAGAATAAAAAATTAAATATCATGAGTGAAAGACATTTTGTTCCGAAAACGGACATAGAATATACAAAGGCTGATTTCACCAGCGACCAGATGGTGAAATGGTGTCCCGGTTGCGGCGACCACGCCATCCTTTCTTCGCTGCTCAACACCTTCCCAAAGACGCACACCAAGAAGGAGAACGTCGTCATGGTGTCGGGTATCGGATGCTCCAGCCGTATTCCTTATTATGTGGACACCTACGGTTTCCACAGCATCCATGGCCGTGCTTGCGCCATCGCCACTGGCGTCAAGCTTGCCAATCCCGCCCTCAGCGTGTGGGTCAACATGGGTGACGGTGACTCGATGGCTATTGGTGGCAACCACCTCATCCATGCCATCCGTCGTAACCAGGACTTGAACATCACCATCTTCAACAACGAAATCTATGGTCTCACCAAGGGCCAGTACAGCCCCACCACCAAGTTCGGCCAGGTCACCAAGACCTCTCCCTATGGTACTATAGACTATCCCTTCAATCCCGGTGAGCTTGTAATGGGTGCCCAGGGCACATTCTTCGCCCGTACCCTCGACTGCGTCCCCGCCCTCACCACCGAAGTCATGACCCATGCCGCACAGCATGACGGCGCTTCTGTCGTCGAGGTTCTGCAGAACTGCATGATCTTCAACGATAAGACCCATGCCGCCATCACCGACCGCGCTGTCCGCGACGACCGCACCATCGTTCTCGAGCATGGCAAGCCCATGATTTACGGCAAGGAGAAAAACAAGGGTCTCCGCTTCAACGGCCGTCAGCTCGAGAGCGTAACCATCGGCGAGAACGGTATCACCATCGACGATATCATGGTTCATGACGAGACCATCGAGGATACCGGCATCCACATGATGCTTGCCCACATGGGTGGCGACCTTCCCGTTGCCCTCGGCGTTATCCGCAACGTCAAGAAGACCTCCTACACCCAGCTGTATGAGGATCAGATGGACGAGCAGATGGCCAATGGCAAATACAAATGTGTCGACGACCTGCTCAATAGCGGCGACACTTGGGAAGTGTGATGAATTGAGAATTGATAATTGAGAATTTAGAATCTCTCAATTCTCACTTCTTTCCTACATTGAACGGTGATACGAGTGGCGACAACTCTTGTGTCACCGTTTTTTACGTTATACGTTTTACATTTTAAGTTAAAATGCTAGATGGAATGATAAATCAAGGTCATAGGCATCAATCGATACCCGAGTGTAAGTCGGATTCTGAGATTAAGACCGAGAAGGATGGGAATGAACCGCTGTTTCTCGACGACAAGGTTGTATGGCAGGATGACAATCGCAAACTATATTTCGAGAACCGTGAGCTGATAATGATATTCAAGGGTGACCGCTATACATTCAGCTGCCATCCAAACGAGCCTATGGCTATCATCTTGCGTGAAGGGAAAGAGGTCTCGTTTATCCACAACTCCTTCTATCCCGACGAGTGCAAAAGCTTCATCGAGAACCGTGACTATACGGTGAACACCATCACGGGCAGGCACCACAATGCTGAGCGTTTCTGCCGTTTGCTCACCACCGCAGTCGAAAGCTTCTATGACTGCCAGATAGACGAGGTTGAGAACGAGATGCAGAAGGATTTGGTAAGGGAGAAGGGTGTCAATGCCCTCCAGTTCGATGCCCGCGATTTCGTGTGCGAGAAGGTTCTATATGAGGGCATCCCACTGTTGCTCGGCTATTTCGAAAGAGCATTGAGTCGGGAATACAACGTAGGCAAGATATACAGCATCGCTTACGGCTATCCCAGTCGCAACAAAGAAGAGCGCGAATTTTACCTCCTCACGGAGCAGGAATACCACGAGTACAAGAAATGGCCCGAGAAACGTCAGTGGAAAGACACGACGGAGGCATCCCGCTTTCTGCACCAAAACCTTGAAGGCAAGAAACAGATGATCTGCAACGAGTTTGAAAAGAGGCCTGCCATCTATAAGCCGTCTTTTACCCTTGGAGAAATACTAAATCCTCAAGAAACGATTGGCCAAGGTGGTACAAGCTCCAGTGGAGCTTTGGAATCGCGCAGAGCAGACTTGTGTGCGAATGATAATGGTTTCAAGTCTCATCACATTAGTCAACGATGACGGTGATGGGGTCCGTTACACGATGAACCCCTCTCTAATGCTTAAGAACTTGTGCATTACCAAAGTGAAAGGGACAAGGGCGAGAATGTGATGGTTATGCTATCCTTTTGTAAACCCAAACAATCACACCACCTTCCAGTCGTCGATGCAGCGGTGACGGGTGTTGAAGTTGATGCCGATGCGGATAAGGCGGCGTGGGTCGGCAGCGAAGGGAGTGGCGTAGCCCTTTTCTTCGATTTGCTGCAGGGCAATGTCGGCCGACTGGTCCGTCTTTATCTCGATGATGTAGACGTAGTCCTTGGTCTGCATCACGGCGTCGATGCGCCCGCGGCTGGTGTGCCGCTCCACCTCCACGTGGAAGCCCAGCATCTTGAAGAAGACATACATAGTG
>CACZUZ010000028.1 GCA_902784465.1 uncultured Bacteroidota bacterium | reverse complement strand
CGACCGAATCCAATTAGGCTGTGCCTACAAAATGTGGGAGGCCATAGAGTCTGGCGACATCGACAAGGCGTTACAGGAGCTCAAAGCTTTCCTTGCCGGTGTGCCTTACGTCGATGGCTTCAAGCAGAAGCTCGCAGAGGCCTCCACTCGCGAGGGCTTCTACGAATACACCTTCTACCTTATCCTCTCGATGCTCAACGTTTATGTGCAGACTCAGGTCAGGTGCAGCACAGGCCGTGTCGACATGATTGTCCACGCTCCCGACACCATCTATCTATTTGAATTCAAGGTCAAGAGTAGCGCCGAGAAAGCCCTCCAGCAGATAGAGTCGAAAGACTACGCAGCCCAGTTCGCCACCGACCCCCGCAAACTCGTCAAGGTCGGCGTAAACTTCGACATCGACACCTGGACCATAGAAGACTGGACAATAGCGCGATAAGCACCCCTCTCGTTCTTTTTCCAGATGGCAGGTGTATAAATCTGAATCTCGTCCACAATTACAAGCGTGCCTGTGGGTTTGTCCTGAAGTGCCTCCCACAGGGTGTTGGGATTCAGCTTGAAAGCCTTTCGTACTCTTGGGTTGAGCAAATCGTAGTAAATGGCGCCATGTACTATCTGGTTATCGATAGATTCGGTCTTTGTACACCAAGTAACTTTACAGTTCGAATTATTTTTCGGAGAACATACTATTTATATGTTCTCAGCGTTAAATGTTTTAATGCTATAATAATGTGTAATTATTGAGTCGTTAGTGAGATTTGGATTGAATACTTTTTTTGAATAATAACGCGTAACGAATTGAAAAATAATATTTATATCGAGACATACGGCTGTCAGATGAATTTCGCTGACAGTGAAATCGTGACTTCTTTACTGTCGCGCGAGGGCTATTCCCTTGTTCGTGACATTAATACGGCAGACTATATTCTCATCAACACCTGTGCCATACGCGACAACGCGGAGCAGCGTATACGCAAACGTCTGCGTGAACTTCGTGCGCTGCAGCGTTCTCGCCAGTGGGTCAAGATTGGAATCCTTGGCTGCATGGCCGAAAGGCTTAAGGACCAGCTGATGGCCGAGGAGGATAATGTCAGTTTTATTGTCGGTCCCGATGCGTATCGCAATCTGCCGGCCATGCTTAAGCGTATACAGAATGGGGAACGTCTCGCCGAGACGTTGCTCAGCGAGAGCGAGACATACGACGATATCGACCCCATACGCTACGACACCAACGGTATAACAGCCTATATCAGCATCATGCGCGGCTGCCAGAACTATTGTGCCTACTGCGTGGTGCCATACACCCGTGGTCGTGAGCGTAGCCGTAACGCCCAATCCATTGTCCGCGAGGCCGCAGATCTGTTCGACAAGGGCTACCGCGAGGTGACTCTGCTCGGCCAGAACGTGAACAGCTACCGTTGGAAGGATGCCGATACGGGAGCCGAAGTGGGATTTCCGCAGCTTATGGAGATGGTGGCAAAGGTGAATCCCCTGCTGCGCGTCAGGTTTGCCACATCGCACCCCAAAGACCTGAGCGACGAGTTGTTGCGCGTGATGGCTTCTTATCCCAACATCTGCCGCTGTATCCACCTCCCTGTCCAGTCGGGCAGTGCCAGAATGCTGAAACTTATGAACCGCCACTATACGCCGGAATGGTACCTCGACCGCATCGATGCCATTCGTCGCTACATTCCGGATTGCAGCATAACCACTGATGTCATCGCCGGCTTCTGCGGTGAGACCGAGGAGGATCATCAGGCAACTCTTGAGATGTTTCGCCGCGTGAGGTACGATTACGCCTACATGTTCAAGTTCTCCATGCGCCCCAACACCTATGCCGAGAAGCATCTGCAGGACGATGTGCCGGACGAGGTAAAGACTCGCCGCCTTGAGGAAATCATAGCCCTGCAGGGCCAGATAGCCCTCGAGAACAACCAGCGCGAGGTCGGCAAGGTCTTTGAGGTACTGGTGGAGGGTGTGTCGCACCGCTCTGAGCAGCAGCTCTTTGGCCGCAATAGTCAGAACAAGGTCATTGTCTTCGACAGGGGTGACATCAAACCAGGTCAGTATGTGAATGTGAAGGTCGTGCGATGCACCGCTGCAACATTAATTGGTGAAGTGGCAAAATAAAGTATCGTGTTTATAGTTATACAGTTATGAAAAAAACTTGGCTTATACATGCGCTTGTCGCCATCGTAGTGTCGTTTTTCATTGTGGTCGTGGTTTTCTTTGTCCTCAGACACTATGGTCGCGTCGGACAGGAATACCCGACTCCCTACGTGGTAGGCTCCTACGTCGATGACCTCGAAAGTACAAAGGACGGTTTTACAGTCCATTATGTAATCATTGACTCCATCTACCAGTCGGGCAAACGTGGCGGATACATCTTGCGCCAGGACCCTGACTCCGGCTCGCTCATCAAGGATGGACGCAAGATTTACCTCACCGTCACCTCACATGTACCCGACAACGCTATTGTCCCCGACTTGCGTTCCCTCAGTGTCCGCCATGCGGTTTCGCAACTACAGAACGTGGGCTTGCGTGGTGGGCGAATCACTTTCGTCAACGACCCGCACCATGTTGTCCTCGAACAGAAATACAGGGGACGCAGTGTGGCTCCTGGCCGTCGCCTCGAGAAGGGTGCGATGATCGACCTTGTTGTCGGCACCGGCACTGGGTCGGGCCAGACCATTGTCCCTTATCTTGTAGGTATGAGCCCCCAAAAGGCACGCACCAGCATACTCTCCGCTTCGCTGAATATGGGTGTGGAGCATTATGACGGCATCACCGATATGTCGCGCGCCATAGTTTACAAGCAGTTGCCCGAATACAGCGGACGTCCCACTTCACAGTATGGCAACCATGTGGAGCTGTGGTATTGCGACAAGTCTGTCGTTGCCATGGAAGAGCTGGAACGCATGAAACAGCGTCAGATAGAGGACTCTATCCGCTCTCTCTATGAACAACCCGACGAGCCTTCAGGCTCAGACCCCTACCGTATGACAGGACTTGACGAGTTTTAATTCCAAAACTGTTTAACGTAAACCTAAACAGCATCTTGAAAAAAATAATCTTCATTGCTTTTGTTCTTCTGTTCCATGTAGCCTACTGTCAGGAAGTTTTGATGGGACTATCGTCGGTGAATATGCCGAAGTACCCGAAGAGTTACGACACGCTGCTTCTGGAACTGCCTTTCTTTGACGATTTCTCCAACTACGAGGGTTACCCTGCCTCTTCACGCTGGCTCTCCGCTCAGGCTTTGGTGGGCAAGACCTATGCCCGTCAGGCACCGACGGTCGGCATGGCTACCCTTGATGCCCTCAATGAGAATGGTGACCTTTATCCGCAAGCCTCTACCAATCTCTTTACCGCCGACACGCTAACATCGCAGCCTATTCGCTTGGATTCCATCACTGGCTCAATCCGTCGACCATTGACCCCTGCCGACTCCATCATTCTCAGCTTCTTCTATCTTCCGGGCGGTTGGTACGGCAACACTCTCGACCGCGTGGGGAGTGTCCCTTCGACTCAGGACTCCCTCTTCCTCGACTTCTATTGCCCTGATGATGACATCTGGTATGTGGTGTGGTCGACGCCTGGCTATGAGGCAGATACTGCGGGTGTGCAATCCAAGTGGCCTTGGCGTTTTGCAAGCGTCAAAATCGATGACCCCCGTTTCCTCGCCTCCCGCTTTCAGTTCAGGTTTCGCAACTACGCGAGTCTCGACAACAACCCCAAGAGTGGCATAGCTGGCAACTGCGACCAGTGGAACATCGACTATGTCTACCTGAATTATGGGCGCACATCTGCCGACTCCCTCTTCCGTGACATAGCCTTTGCCGACCCAGCACCCTCCATGCTCAAACGCTATCAGGCCATGCCCGCCCGACAGTTCACATCTGCCGACATGGCTGCCAGTCTTGAGATGCGTATCGTCAACCGTTACAATCAGACATTGGCATCCAATTACAGCTATCGTGTTGTCGACGAGAACGGTACGACGGTGAGCAACTACGATGGCGGTTTGGAAAACATTCCGGCTTTCTTCCCCGACGGACGCTATCAGACCAAACCGGTACACAGCAATCCTCCCGTCAACTTCTCGTTTCCTGTTGCCGGCAAGCAGACCTCTTTCAATGTTGTCCACATTGTCCGCGAAGGTGTTGGCGGCGACAATCATCTGGAGAATGACACCTTGTGCTTCAGACAATGTTTTGCCGACTATCTGGCCTACGACGATGGAAGCCCCGAAAACGGCTATGGTGTCACCAAGACTGGGCCAACCTCAAGCAAGATGTATATTGCTTGTCGCCACTATCTTCATAATCGCGACACCATCACCGCCGTTGACCTGTTCTTCAACCGTACACGCGGTGGCGAGAATGAGGGAGCGCCTTTTGTCCTCTGCGTATGGAAAGCACGGAATGGCATTCCGTCAGAACTAATCTATCACGGCGAAACCCGATACTATCCTGAGTTCGATGGACTTAATCGTTACCACCGTTACAAGCTTGATCGTGGTGTTGTGGTCAGCGACACAATCTTCGTCGGTTTCGAACAGCAAACGACAGATTTTATAAATATTGGTTTTGACCGCAATACCGACTCACGGGCAGAGACATACTACCGCGTCACCAGCGACTGGTCACAGAGTATCTGGACTGGCTCGCTTATGATGCGTCCCTGTTTTGGGCAGTCGGCATTGGTTTCCGTAGCTAAGCCTGAATCAGTCACGCAAGGAATAGAGCTCTCACTCTATCCCAATCCAGTACGTGATATGGTGCATATTGCGACTAATGGCACCGAGCTGGGTAATGCATCGATACAAATTGTCGACACCTTTGGTCGCAAGGTAAAAGAGATTCCCTTTGCAGAGAGCATTAATGTCTCCGACCTGCCAGCAGGGTTCTATATGCTTGTCGTCGTCGACACAGCCACCTCTTTCAGAGACACTCTCAAATTCATTAAACGATAGCTATGGCAGAAGATTTAATCATCGAAGAACAAGAACAGGAACTATACGAAAACCATAGGTTTACTGTCGATCGCGGCCAAGAGACCATGCGACTGGACAAATATCTCTTTATGCGTATTGAGGGTGTTTCCCGTACCAAGATACAGGCTGCCGCCAAGGCCGACTGCATTCTTGTCAATGGCAAAACGACAAAGTCCAGTTACAAGATTAAGCCCCAGGATGTCATCAGCGTACTGCTGCCCACTCCACCGAGAGAGATAGAGATAGTTCCTCAACAGATTGACTTCAAGATTGTCTACGAGGATGACGACTTGCTGGTTGTCGACAAGCAGGCCGGTCTCGTCGTGCATCCAGGCTTTGGCAACTTCGACGGTACATTGCTCAATGCCTTGGCATGGTACTATGATGGCAAGAAGGGCAAGGATGGCAATCCCATCACATCCTACCTTGTGCATCGAATCGACAAAGACACATCTGGCCTTCTTTTAATAGCCAAGACTGAAGAGGCTCAGGCCCATCTGGCAAAGCAGTTCTTCGACCACACCATCGAGAGGAAATACAATGCCTTGGTATGGGGCGATTTTCAGGAAGATGAGGGAACAATAGTGGGCAACTTGGCACGTTCTGCCAAGGATCGCCGCATCATGGCAGTATATGACGACCCCGATGTAGGGAAGCATGCCATTACACACTGGCATGTGCTGGAACGCTTTGGCTATGTGACGCTTGTGGAATGTGTGCTGGAGACAGGACGCACACACCAGATACGCGCCCACATGAAGCATATAGGTCATCCGCTTTTTAACGATGCCGCCTATGGAGGAAACCAGATATTGAAAGGAACCACATTTTCGAAATACAAACAATTTGTAGACAATTGTTTCCAGCTCTTGCCACGCCAGGCACTCCATGCCCTTGTTTTAGGCTTCGAGCATCCCACAACCCACAAGCAGATGCATTTCGAATCACAGTTCCCCAACGATATGCGTGCCGTCATTGAGAAATGGCGCACCTATGCACAACACAAATTGACCGAATTCTGATTCCCCCATCAACCATCCCCCCGAAAAACGTAAAACGTCAAACAGAAAATCGTCAAACGTCAATACTCCCACATATCCTGACTTATGTCGAGAATCTCGTTCTCGATTCTTTCCGACTCCCAAATGGCATCCTGTCCAGTCAGGTAGTCAAGGACTGTACGGTTATAGACATTGGAGACTTTGGTTATAAAGCTGTTGAACATACGCTCGATGAAGATAGACTCCCATGATGGCTGGTGAGCGATGTTTTGTTGCCAAGTTGCTTCGTTGCGTACCATAAGACGCTGCACTTGAGGTGAAAGCATAGGAATCCAGAATAGGGGAGCAGTCCCCATATAATCCTTCTCTCCGTCATGCTCCTTATAAAACTCTTTGGTCAAGCAGATGCCGATGATACGTACACATTGTTCTGTCACTGCCTTGTCGATATACCACGACTCCTTGAGCCGTATCTGTAGTACCTCTTCGCCGTTAAATTCATTGGGTACAAGCACTGTGCGGTATTCGTAATTCTCGTCATCGTCGACAATCTCGAGGGTGATGGTGTCGGCTTTCGTCATGCGGTCGATGAAATCCTGGTTTTCAATTCGTACCTTGAACTCGTCATCCTCATAGATTGGAATCTCCTCGTTGACGACAGCGTCCCACAACATATAGGCAAAACTCTTGCGACCCATGAAGCCGGCACGTTCGCGAGGATAATAGAAGAAATGGTTGAATTTCTCACGGAAGTCGATGGTTCGCCAAACAAGGTTCTCCCACACCACGTCGGCTTCACGAACGTATGGCATGGGCTGAGGCTCGCGTTCATTGACGGTGCTACGTTCATAATAGTAAGGAGCTTGCTCGGAGTCAACAGTCTGAGCATTTGCTATAACTGTTGCGGCAAGTGTTACGATAAGTGCTATATGTAGTTTGGCTTTCAATTCCGTTGAAAAAGAAAGAGAGTCAAGAATCGTCGCAATTCCCAACTCTCTTTGGTAGTAGTCAAGTGGTTTTCAAATCATTTCTAGTACTCCCACATATCGGATTCGATGTTCCAAATCTCGTCTTCGATGCGCTGTGACTCAAGAATGGCGTCGGTGCCAGTCAGATAGTTGGAAATACTGCGGTTCATCACGTTGCTTTCGCGAGTGCAGAAGCTGTCGAAATAGCGGTCGATGAAGATGTCGTCATAGCTACGCTCTGCATGATCGTTGTGCTCGTCGTATGCAAGAGCCTTGACCAGAACGTTGCGAACACGCATGTCGTTCATTGGGAACCAGCAAATCTCAACGGGATCGCACTGACGACCATCCTCACCACGTTCACGGCAGAAATTGTACACCAAGGCGATAGCGAGAATGCGAACCTTTTGACGAGTGTCCTGCTTGTCAATGTACCAAGCCTCTTTCATTTTGAGGGAATAGACTTCAGCGGGCTTGAAATTTTCGGCGATAACTTGAGCGTGAGAAGCTGTTTCGTCTCCGTATTCATCATACTCGTAGACTATCATGGTGTCCGTCTTTGTCATCTGGGACATGCGAGTACTATAGTCAAGGATGTTGCTACTGAACATGTCGTCGGTTTCATAGCCTTCGATGTCGCCACGCTCCCAAGCCTCCATGAGTACATTGCAAAGGTTTTTACGCCCCTGAGTGTCTTTGGTGGGGTCGGTGGGGAAATAGAAGAACTGGTTGAATTTCTCGCGGAAATCGATGGTTCTCCATATAAGATGTTCCCAAACGACATCGGCTTCGCGAAGGTATGCGTAGGGCATGGCTTCACGACCAACGACCTGGTCTTTTTTGTAGAAGTCGTTGAAATTATGATCCTCATCAGCTTCAATGATGCTTTGAGCATTGGCGCTGTATATGCCGCAGGCAAAGAGGAAAATACTTAGACAAAACAATACTTTCTTCATGGTATGTGGTATTAACTGTTATTTAAGGCGGAGGCTGAAGTTCAGACTGTGGGTCTGGCCATCAGGTGTGGTCACCCTTACGCCATCAATGTAGAACTTCTGGCGTGAACGAAGGTTCTTGATGCGGTTAATCATCTCGGGGTTCAGGCGGTTGCCGCTACCCTGGACGGGCAGAGGACTTCCCTGAGCAGAGAACTCAAATGTGGAGATTTTGGGTGCGGGAATCTGGAAGTCGAAGTCTTCGAGAACAGCACGGAGTGTGGGGTTGGCTTCGATTTCTTTGACTGAGGCAGACTCTCCACTCTTGAAGTTTCCGAGTTTGATTTGAGGAGTAGGTATACGTTTGACGCGGTATTCCTTGGTTCCCATATCCTTGACTTGGCCATCAATCTTGGCGGTGACGCGGATGCTCATGCGGCCAAGCTTGTTGGGCTTGATGATATAGTTGCCGTCACCCTGTGTACGGGTTATCGTACCGTTGCCAGTGGTGATGGTGGCGGTGACATCCTTGGAGGCTACACCAGGAACACCAATCGATACTGGATTGTCGATACCGTTGTAAACGACGTTCATCTTGCTGAGCTCGATGACAGCCACAGGAGCTGCCACGAAGTAGCTCTCGTCGAATGGATATTGTTCCTCTTTACCATCCTTCATCATGTAGACCACACCGTGAACTTTGCGTTCACCGGGTGCGCCGGCACCGGCAGTATAGGTGATGGAACCGTCGGCTCCGCTCTTGTACTCCTGGCCGTTGATGACGGCACGGAATTCACGTTTGGAGTCGTAGGCACCGACATTAACCTTCATCTCGTACTTGCCACCCTGGATGACATAACTTGATGTGGGTCGGCAGATAGCCGCCACCTGGTCGAACTTGAAGTCTTCCTTGCCAATCATGCCGAAGAGCTTCTTGATGGCATCATACTCGGCGTTCATCAACTCGGATTTCATACGTGAGAGGCAGACGATGTCGGCAACGGCGATGGCACCGTCGAAATTGTATTCTTCCCAGCTAACCATACGACCAGCGTGTGCGCTCCAGAACTCGCTCTCGACATTCATGCCGAAGTTGACCTCGATGGTGTCCTTGGTGATGTTGGTGTCCTGGAATATCTTGCTGATGTTCTCCTTGTAGGCGATGATAGCGTTCTTGATTTCGATGGCTTTTCCGTTGGGGTTTTCACTGCTGCCATAGAAGAAGTGAGTACCCATATCGGTGTTGTCTTTCTTGCCGATAATCTCAAGTCCACCCAGGTCGAGAGCCACTTTTGCGCTGTCGAGCAGTGGAGTTTCACCGTTGCGGAGAGGGATAGTACGTTTCGTTGTTTTCCCATCGATGTGTTTTTCGACGACAGCCTTGTCCTGCATGTAGCAGAGGAAACCGTAACGACCTTCGTCGATAAGGTTTTTCAGAGAGTCGGATTGCTCTTTGATTTTCATGGCAGCATCATAGTAGACAGCGGTTTTCACCGAGTCGGCGATGAGAGCTTCACGGAAGAGGTTGTAAGCCTCGGTGATTTGTGTTTCGATATTTTTGTTAGACTCGTTCATTGCATCGCCCACTGTGACGAAACCGTTGAGAATTTCGACGGAGACGTTCAACGCCAGCAGGGCGGTGTAGACGAGGTACATCATTGCAATCATTTTTTGCCTCGGGGTTTCCGGGCAATTTGTAGCACCCATATTCTATCGTTTTTTAAATTCTACCATAATTATGATTTCCGGACATTCAGCATGTCTGACAATCAGAACTTCTGTCAATCTGAAAGTCTAAAACAGAGTCTTTCAGATGCGAGTCTGCATGGCAGCCAGCATGTTGCCATAGACGTTGTTGAGCTCGGCGACCTTCTTGGTGAGGGCATCGACCTGCTCTTTGTATTTGAGCACGCCTTCTGCCGACTCGGCGAAGTTGGCGACCATGCTTTGCATACGCTCCTGAACCTCCTGTGTGGCTTGCAGCTGGGAGGAAGAGTTCTGCATCTGGATTTCGTACATGGCGTTGATGGAAGAGAGGCTGGAGGCCATCTTCTTGAGCTCGTCGACGTAAGAGGTGTCGCCGGCACGGAGAGTTTGGGCAGTCTCCTGGTAGATGTTGGACAGATTGGTGACGGCTGCGGTTGCGCCCTTCAGGCTCTCAGAATAGGTAGAGGAGAGGTCGAAATCGCGGTTGATGGAATCTGTGGTGCGTTTGTAGGCGGCAGAGAGGTCGCCAACAGCTTCGGCGGCGACATCCATATTGGTGACAAACTTGTCGGTGGCAGCCACAGCGGTGGTCATGTTGTTGAGAGAATTGGCCGAGTTGGCGAGGTTCTCCATGCCTTGACCAAGACGTTCCACCAGGTCAGGACCAATCTTGGCATCTGCGAGCATCTTGTCGAGCTCGTTGGTGATGGATTCACCGCTGATGCTCTCAGGCTTCCCGATGGTTTCCTCACCTTTCATACCGGCGAGTTCGGGGTAGACGAGGCTCCAGTCCCATTCGATGTGTAGGGGCTCAAAAGCAGAAAGGAAGAAGATGACAGCTTCAGTACCCATACCGACAATCAGCATAGGAACGGCACCAGGCCAGTGGTTGATTTTGAACAGAGCGCCAATAATAACTGCAGATGCTCCCCATCCATACAGTTTGCTCATAAAGTTCTTGTAACCCTTACTGCGAACAAGGTTGTCTAATTTGCTCATAACTGATTTTTTTTATGTTTACTTATTTAATGTATTGTTTTTCTTTTTTATCTTGAGGCTAGTGATTGGAGAATACAAAACAGACGATTCTCCAATCACTAGTCATGTCTATTAATAGACGTTGGAGGCTGATTTGAGGTTGTCGCCCTTCACGCGGCCAAGGTAAGGCTGCACGCAGCGGAAGCCAATGTAAGACTTAGCGGTGTCCTGATACTCATAGCTACGGGTCTGGACTTGGATGAAATACTTCTGGTCTTTCCACGAGCCACCGCGGATGACTTTACGCTTCATGGCAGGAGTGTCGTCGTCCTTAGCGTTGTAGTTGTAGTAAGGAGAAAGGGCACTGGCTACCTGATAAGTGGCGTTGCTGTAGGAGTCGAGGCACCATTCGGAGACGTTGCCCGACATGTCGTACAGACCATAGTCGTTGGGAGCATAGTGGCCAACCATAAGGGTCTTCACACCACCATCGTCGTCGTAGGCACCTTTGAGAGGCTCATAGTTGGCGAGGAAGCATCCATTGGGGTTGCGCACGTAGGGGCCGCCCCAGGGATAGCTCTCACCGGCGATGCCGCCGCGGGCTGCATACTCCCATTCGGCCTCAGTAGGCAGACGGAAGTCGTTCATCTGAGTGTAGTCTATGGACTCAAGATATTGGTTCAAGAAGTTGGAACGCCACACGCAGAAGGCTTTTGCCTGCACCCAGCTGACGCCGACAACAGGATAGTTGTCGTAGGCAGGAGAGGTGAAGTACTGGCGTGTGAAGTCCTCATTCATACTATATGTATAGTCATGAACCCAGCAAAGAGTGTCGGGGTAGATGTTGACAACCTCTCTCTTGATATAGGAGGAACGGTTGTTGAGTCCTTTCGGGCGCGAAGCGAACATGGTGCCTTTGTATTCCTGTTTGACACCTGTAGCGGTCTCCTTCTGTGAAGAGCCCTGATATACGACGCGTGAGCCATCCTTTGTGTAGGCACCGTAGTCAATCCAGTAATACTCATAGTTGAGCTTGGCGGGGTCGACGGTGCGGCGGCGATAGAAGCGGTCTTTCTCAGGCAGATAGAGGTCTTCGAGGGCCTCGCGGTATTCCTGCTCGTCCCACTCGATGCGTTCGCGTTTGTTGAGGATGGCGGGTTCAAGTGGCTCGCCATATTCATCCTCTTCGATGAGGAATCCGTCGATGCCAGCCTCGCCGAGCATGCGGCGTGCGATAGAGTCGATGACCCAGTTGACAAACTGGCGGTACTCGTTATTTGTTATCTCTGTTTCGTCCATGAAGTAGGAACCCACCTGCATGGTGCGGGGCTGAGCGGGGACGCCAAAAGTGGCGTTCTGTGTGCCTGCACCCATGCTGAAGTTGCCCTGGTTGATGAATACCATGCCTTTAAGGTCGATGTCTTCGAAAATAGGACGATGCTGAACACCTACAAGTTCACCTTTTTCAGACGAGCCGCAGCTGCACAACAATACTACTCCTGCGAGTAAGAAAAACAATCTTTTCATATAAAATAATGTTTTATTTCGTGTTGAATAATTGCCGTTATTGGTTCTTTTACGTTAATGAGCCTCGAAAGGTTTCGTTTTCTTGTATTTTTACAACAGATAGCGAGTGTTTTGGTAGACAGAGGGCAGTTTTGGAGGTATGATGATTTTGAAGCAGTAGCGGATGTAGGCCTCGACAGAACCGAAGCTGAAGCCCGACTTGTAGACACCCAGCTTGCTGGTAGTGAGGTCGTAGGCGAGACCGATTTTCATCTTGTTCCAGTTTACGCCGCCGAGGAAAGTGACAGCATCCTGTATGCGGTAGCTGACGCCTCCCCAGAAGAGGTTCTGGTACTCCAAAAGACATGATGCGTCGACTTGGAACACCGAGAAATTGGCGGTACGGACAAGGAGAGAGGGCTTGAGTCGGAATGAGGGGTTGGAGGGAATGACGTATTCATATCCGCCAAGGAGGTAAAGGACGCGGGAGGTCTGGAAATTGAGCTGGTCGCTGTGAGCGCCAAGGAAATTCTTGAGAGACACGCCCAGATAGTAGGAGCCAGGAACCTGGTAGTAGACACCGAGAGAGGCATCGATGAGGAAGTCGCTCACTTCCTGATTGTTGAGAGCGGGGTCGGAAGTGGACGACGGAATGTCGTTGATGTTGCCCGTAAGGTCATCGTATCCGAAGAGTCCACCTTTGCGTGTGACGCTGTAGAAGTTGCCTTCAATACCTGCCGAGAGGTTTCCAGGGCCCCAGTAGATGCGGAAAGCATAGTCGAGGGCACCGGCAACCGTAGAGTTGTAGCCAATCTTGTCGGCGAAGAGCGTTAAGCCTAGGCCGCCGTGCAGGAACTTGACTGGTGAATCGAAAGAGAAGAGGTAGTCAGATGGGATGGAACCGGGGTCGCCACCTGGTGTTGGAGCATCGAGACGAAGGCCCAGCCACTGACCACGATACATGATAGAGCCGCACATGGAACCGGAGCTACCGGCATAGCCAGGATTGACAGCTAAACGATTGAACATGTATTGCGAGAATTGAACCTCCTGTTGAGCATGACCAACACATGAAAATCCCAATATCAAAAGCAAAATTGATATGTTTTTTTTGATTTCGATTTTCATGTTATTTGTGTAACTATTAAAAATAAATAATTTGTTTTCAATGATATGTAACCAAAATCACTTTGCATGGTAATCCCATAACAAAGAGAGTTTTGACTTGCAAAGATAAGCAGAATAATCTGTTTTGGTAAAAAAAATGAAAAAAAAGTGAAAATATTTTTTTTGGAGACTAGTAACTAGGTATATATCTGTTATTTGGATGGTATGAGGGTTGCATTGGGAAACTTAGCCTTCAAAGAGAGCAAAATTTTGCTTGCTTCGGAGTTTGGAAGAGAGAGAAAAAGTATGATTGTCTTGCCTTTGTCGCCGGCAGAGTCGCTGATGCCAACTTTGTCTTGGTAGTAGATGGGTAGGTTGCTGATTATGTCTTCTGTATCAAGGTGTTTGCCTTTGGCGAGTTCAATGTCGTACAAGAGGTGCTTGTTGCTGTCTTTGTTTTTCTTGTCGGTATCGGCAGGCTCTTGTTTTCTGTGCTTGTTGGCAAAATAATGAGAGGCATATTCCAGGATACTTCCTTCGGACAAGACATTGCCCAGCTCGCTTTGTTTTTCCCATATTTCCTTATAATAGGGTGGGAGAATCTTGATTTTGACGCTGGACGATTTGATTTCGATGGTTTTTGCTGCCAGTCGTGTCATGTCAATAATCCTGTCTTTCGGGCAGCGGTCGTTTATCTTGACAATCACCTGTTTGCCGTTTTTTGGGTTGGTGACAAGCAGGAGAGTGCCAAACTTAATGTGGCGGTGGGCGGCAGTATAGAGGTCTTGTCTGAACACTTCGCCGCTGCTGGTCTTGCGACCAACGAAACGGTCGTGGTAGAAGGTGCCGCGAACGGTATGCTCGGTGGTGGTATCGTTGGGAGATAGCCTTTGAGCCCTTGCCACAGTAGTGGCAAAGGTGACGAAAAGGAGCAGATATGTTATTTTGTTTAACATCAGCAGCTACCAGTTGACGGCATCGGCGTGGAACCATTTGCCATGCAGGCGCAGGGTCTGCTCGATGACATCGCGCACACATCCATGTCCACCACCATGGATTGAAATATAATCGGCTATTTCCTTTATTTCAGTGGCTGCATCGGCAGGGCATGTGGCTACGCCGCAGTGCTGCATGATTTCGTAGTCGGGTATGTCATCGCCCATGTAAAGCACCTGCGATTCGTCCAGGTTGTTTGTTTCGAGGAATTTGCGGTAGGTGTCCATCTTGTTGGCGCAACCGGTGAATATTTGTTTTACGCCGAGAGCCTCCATTCTGTTGTTGATGCTTGGCGAGGTTGCTCCAGAGATGAGAGCCAGGATGTAGCCTTTTTTCACTGCGTATTGAATGGCGTAGCCGTCTTTGATGTTCCCGCACCGCACGGTTTCGCGGTCGGCAAAGGTCCATACATTGCCGTCGGTCATGACGCCATCGAAATCAAAGACAAAGGCTTTTATGGCATGTAGTTTGGCTTTATAGTTCATGTTAGCTTACGTTTTGCATTTTGTGTGTTATGGTTTGGTTGACTGCCCTGCACAAGGCAATTAGCGGTGCATGATAGGGACATCCTTCCTTTCGCGCTCCTTCACTCTCTGGCATTGGCGTATTCCAACACATTCTCGAAGACTTCCCGCCAACCTTCCCATTCGTAGTCCTCGCAGAGGCTTTGGTTGTGCCAGAGCAGAGAGAGCCTTCCACCGACCAACTTGCATTCGTCGATGAGTTGCTTGTATACAACCTCTGCCTGTTTGGCAGTGAATTTCTTATAATAGTAGAAGGTGGAGTCCATCGCCACGAAGGGGTGTATGGTCAGAGGTGTTTCGCAGTCGCTTTCCAAGTCAAAGAAAGGGTAAGGCGTGCAGGTGCCGGCGCGGAAACCAGGTTCGTCGGCATAGCCCATCGTATAGTCGTGGAGTATGCCGTAATCCATCAAGGTGTTGTAAGATTTCGGGAGCGACAGGCGGAGGAAGTGGTAGCGGTTGCGCACGGTGCGACGATGAAGGATGGCTTCAAGGCGTTCTTTCTCGAGGTCCACCAACGAGGGGTCGTCGTGCGAAGCGTATGAAGCGTGGAGCCCCATCTTAGCATAGTCGCCGAGGTGTTGAAGGAGCAGCCTGAATTCGGTGTTCTGGTAGGAGATGGGCTTGTCGTTGACATTATAGTCGGCCATCAAGGGGAAGAATTTTGTCTTCATCCTCGGGTAGCGGTTATGTACATCAATAATGTAGTCGAAAGAGTCGAAAGGATCCGGCTCTTTGCGAGTCAGCACCCTCAAGCGTTTGCGTACAAGATGACGGTTGCTGTCAGCAAAGATGTCCCGGCCTATGCCCGTAAGGGTTCTTAATATGCCTTTGTTGCGGTAACAGTAGGCAGCATCAATGTCGATGGTGTCTTCGATGTCGGGAGTGCGAGAGGGTACGTCGAAGTCTTCGAACCTGTCAGACAGCATCTTTGCTATGGCAAGGGCCCAGCGGTCTACGACGGCTTGGGAGAGGAATTTTTCCTTGAAGGCCAGACTTTCAGTGGCTGGGAAGCGTCCATGAGCGTCGTTAAAGTGTGGCAAGTATTCTTCGTAGCGCGAGAGGCAATAGAAAGAGGCTGCAAACGGATCGAAAGGGAAGGCTGACGCTTGATTGTAGACGGGAAACAGGGCGGTGCTATCCTGAAAAGGGAAGGCTTTGGGATTCTGCTCCTCGATTGAGGTTTCAAAAAGGAGGTCGCATGAGCGTATAAAAGGCGCATCGCCAATCTTTTGGGTTCCGTACGAGAGCTTGGCGCCGCTGTGGGATTTGAAGAGATCAATGTCGGCGGTGATTTGAAATTCCACCCTCAATATATGCTTGAATACCACATTCAGGGTGTATCCCAAACGGTTGGTCAGTCGCGGTACATGGATAAGAAGCATGGTTGGGAACAGAGAGGTTAAGGGTTATGAAATAAAGTGCAAATATACACAAAAAAATTAATAGAGTAAAAAAAATGGGTTTTTGGGAAAACTAATTTGCTGATATAGAGATTTATTGACTAATTTTGCAAATAATTAGATTACAGCAGATTGCGGGTTTGGAGGAGGTGAAAAACGAAAAAAAATGCCGGATTATTTGCACAGAATTGAGAAAAAAACTAAATTTGCATTTTGTTTTGTTGCTGTATTTAGCTCTATTTACTGCCCTTTGACGGGGTACAGACAGCCACAACAGACGTGAACCAAAATCCATAAAACCAAGAAAAAAACTAACTAATGACAATCAGAGAAATAATCAAGCTTCTAGATGCGACCGTTTGCACAGGAGAGGGTCGCTTGGACGAGGAGGTCGAGACAGCCTTTGCATCGGACCTCATGAGCGACGTGTTGACGTTGAAAGACACCCCGATGCTGGTTACCGGACTTTGCAACATCCAGACAATACGCACATGCGACATGGCGTCGCTGGACATAATCCTGGTGGTACGCAACAAGAAGGTTACAGAGGATATGATAGAGCTGGCAGAGGATGACGACATGGTTATCCTAAGCTGCGCCTACTCAATGTTTAAGGCATGTGGTCTGCTCTATCAGAATGGCATAAAGCCGCTTTATTAATGGAATACACCATAGGCAATTGCCAATCTGCTGTTTTGAGCAGGGTAAGTTAAAAAAAAGAAAAACTAATTATATTATGCATCAAGAATATACAGTAATAGAGGGCGATTTTGTCAATGCTGGCAAAGCATCAAGTTCAGTGAAAAAGACATTAAAACAGCTCAACGTAGACCCGGGGAAGGTGAAGCGAGTGGTTGTGGCTCTGTACGAGGCCGAAGTAAATGCCATTGCCCATGCCTATGGCGGCAAGGTGCTGGTAGACATCGACTCAGACAAGATAAGGATGGTCGTGGCCGACAAGGGGCCTGGAATCCCCGACATAGCATTGGCCATGCAGGAAGGCTATTCCACCGCCCGTCCCGAGGTTCGCGACATGGGTTTCGGAGCCGGCATGGGACTGCCCAATATGCAGAAGAATGTTGACAAGCTTAACGTCACCAGCGAGGTGGGCGTCGGCACTACGGTCGAGATGGAAGTCAATTTCTAAATATATCACACGGATTGTGCAGATTACGCGGATTTCACCATTATTCATTCACTAACCTTTTATCATCAATATGTTTGTACACGCACTCAAGATAGACGAAAAAAAATGCATAGGCTGTATGCGTTGCCTGAAAGCTTGCCCGACGGAGGCCATACGTATCAGCGAAGGTACAGCAAGCATACAGGAACATCGCTGCATCGACTGTGGCAAATGTCATGAGGTATGTCCTGTTGAGGCCATTTACATCAATCAGGATGACTTCGAGATGGTGCACACTTTTCCCCATTCGGTGGCACTCATACCAGCCGTTTTTTTGGGTCAGTTCCCCGAGGACGTCCGCGTGTCGCGTATTTATGATGCACTCGTAGACCTTGGTTTCCGTCATGTTTTCGAGGTGGAGTCGGGTGCCAACATCTTTGCACAAGCCAAGGAACGCTATGCGATGGAAAATGAGGATATAAGGCCTTTGATATCAAGTTTTTGTCCTGCCATAGTAAGGCTGATACAGATCAAGTATCCGTCGCTCGTGGAGAACATCATGCCTATCAAGGCTCCGCTCGACCTCTCGGCGCTCTATTGTCTGCAGGAATTGCAGGGACGAGGCATTCCGCGCGAGGAGATAGGTCTGTTCTATGTCACGCCGTGTGCGGCTAAGATAGCTGCCGTCAAGGCACCCATCGGAGAGAAGCGCTCTATCATCGACGGTGTGATTAATATGGACTCGCTTTTCAACCGTACCTACCGCAAAATCAAGGAACAGGGCAAGAATCACATATCCAAGCAGAACCGCACAATCAACCTCTCGAGCGACGCCATCCTGAGTACGCTTACCAATGGCGAACGCCGCATCTGTCTGGCAAAGAAGAGTTATTCAATAGACGGCATACAGAATGTTATGGACTTTCTGGACAAGCTGGAGAACGACGAAGTAGAAGATGTGGAATTCCTCGAGCTGAGGGCCTGTGACCAGAGTTGTGCCGGAGCGCTGCTGAGTTACGAGAACCGCTTCCTGTGCGGTGCACGAATGTATGCGCGTGCGCGCAAAGCCGCTGAACGAGAGCGTAATGGAGAGGTGCCGCGTGAACGAGAAATGGATAAATGGAAAGACTATCTGCTGGAAAACAGCAGGGTGGAGCCACCGCAGCCGCGCTCGATGTTTGTGCTCGATGCCGACAGGAGCAAAGCTTTCGAGAAGATGGAACGCATCAACAAGCTCAAGGCCCGTCTGCCGCAGATAGACTGTGGCCTTTGTGGTGCACCCACATGCGAGTCGTTTGCCGGCGATGTTGTGATTAACCGCATAGGCCTGTCGCGCTGCATTTTCTACCAGCGTCACCTGGAACGCAAAGATGACATCACACGGCAGGAGTGCATAGCTGCCATGAATGCTGTCTGGGGCAAAGAGGACAGGATGAGTGATTGAATGCTTGAATGCTTGAATGCTTGAGTGATGGAATGCTTAAGTGATTAATCGCTCTGAGCTTCCACTAACTGGCCTTTTTCTTGAAAATGCTCGAACAGAGCTTTGTAGAAGCGGTGCTTAGAGAGGGTTTCGCTGTTGCCGATGATTATCAGTTTCATGCGGGCGCGTGTGATGGCGACATTCATGCGGCGTAGGTCGCCGAGGAAGCCAATCTGCCCCTCGTCGTTGTCGCGCACCATGCTGATGACAATCACGTCGCGCTCCTGGCCTTGGAAACCGTCGACGGTGTGGACGCTGACCTGCTGGCGAATGCGACGGTAGAAGCGTTGCATCTTGAGGAGTCTGCGGATTAGACGCACCTGTGCGCGGTAGGGGGAGATGATGCCGAAGTCGACATTGTCGCTGACGATGCGTTCGAGGCCAATCATGTCGACATAGTCGCGTAGGGTGTGTACCACCAGCTTGGCCTCGTCGACGTTGCTTATCGACCCGACACGGTTTCTCCTTTCTCCTTTTTCCTTGAGGGAATCTGCTCTCTGCTCTCCGCTCCCCGTTCCCCGTTCTCCGTTCCCCGTTCCCCGTTCTCCGCTCTCCGTTCCCCGTTCTCCGTTCTCCGTTCTCCGTTCTCCGCTCACAGTGTCAACCCATGTCAGCGGGGTGTCCATGAGATGAATCACGCGGTTGGCAACTTCGGGGGCCGCCTTCAGTTGTCCGTGGTAGAACCAGCGAGAGGGGAACGCCATGATGTCGCGGTGCATGCGGTACTGAGTGTCGAGGAGAGAGACACATTCAGGTCGGGTGCGTACTACGTGCTGCATCAATGTGTCGGCCAGACCTTTGCGTGCCGCTTCGGGGCATTTCACCGTAGGGGGCAGCTGCTGATGGTCGCCGCCGAATATGACACGGTCGGCCTTGAGTATGGCAGCCCAGCAGGCCGGGGCGAGGGCCTGTGCCGCCTCGTCGATGAAGAGGGTGCTGAAATGGCGGTGCTCCATGATGTGGTAGGCGCTGCCGATGAGGGTGCAGCTGACAACGCTGGCTTGCTCGAAGAGGTCGGCGTTGATTTTGATTTCCAGCTCCATCTGGCGTTTGCGAAGCCGTCGGAGCTGGTTTTGCCGCTCATGCGACGGCTTGGAGCCGGATGCCTCACGCAGGGTGCGGCGTATGTTCCACAACTCAGGATAGTCGGGGTGGTCGGCATAGCGGCGTTCGTAGCTGCATGCCAGCATCTCGTCGCTCATTTTCAGTGGGTTGCCGATACGGAGGACGTTGAGGCCACGTTTCGACAGCTGTTCGCTTATCCAGTCGACGGCGGCATTGCTGGGGGCGCATACCAGCACCTGAGTTTCGCGTTGCAGCGTTTCGAAGATGGCTTCCACCAGGGTCGTCGTCTTGCCGGTACCTGGGGGGCCGTGGACTATGGCCACATCCATGGCAGCCACCACTTTGCGGATGGCCTCGTTTTGGCTTTTGTTGAGCCAGGGGACGGTGACGGGGGGCAGCTGGCGGAACCGAGGATTGAGGTTGCCAATGAGAGTGTCGCGCAGGCGGACAAACTTCACGTCGGTGGAGTGCATGGCGGCATGCAGGGCCTCGTGCATGACGCGGTAGGAGGTGTCGTCGATAGCGGCGCGGATGCCGAGGAGGCAGTTCTTTGCCTTTTCCTGAATGGAGGCGAGAGATGACTTGTTCGGCAGTTGCAGCTGGAGAACGCCCTCTTTGTAGGAGTCGACGAAGCAGAGGTACGGCAGCTCGACGATGGCGGTGCCGTCGGGCGAGAGGTGGAAGAAGGTGGCGGGATGGCCAGGCTCGAAGTCGTTATCCAGTTCGTCGCCGTCAGTCTCATACGAGACGGTGAGGATGAGCTGGTTGAGGGCGTTGTAGCCGTAGCCGTTGAGTGTGACAGGATATTTGCAGTCGGCCTCGTTGGCGCGGCCGCTGATGCTGTCGGCTGAGAGAGAACGGCTATAGGCAGCGCGTTCGTAGTCCTGCTCCATTTTCAGGAGCTCGTCGAGAGTGTTGAGGATAGACAAAAGAGGTGGTTGTTAGAGTTTTTTATTACGATTGTCAGCTAATCCAGTAGGCGCAGAGGAAAACCAGGATGGCGATGGCAGAGGCAGAAATCCACAGGTAAAGGGTGCTGCCGAGGGACATCTGGAATGAATTCTTCAATTCCTTGACTTCTTTGCGTTTCCAAAGGTTGAGGTTGTCGCGGAGCCATTTGACGAAGTCGGTGAGGCTTGATTTGCTGTTTTGGCGGAAATAGTCCTTGATGGCGTTGTGGAGTGTAGGCTCGTCCATCCAGTTGAGAGGCTCGCACCAGTCGATGCTTGTGCCGTCGACACCGAGGCAGACGACGAGTTCGTTCTTGTTGCAACCTTTCCAGTAGTTGCACTGTTTGGATGCGATGTTGGCGCCGTCGTTGGAGGGGAAGAGGAGGATGAAGACATGTATCTGGTTGGCTTTGCCGCAGAAGGCGTTGAGACGTTGGAGTTCCTGCTCGGCATTCATCAGGTCGCCGGTATAGTTGGCATCGGGACTCTTTAGGATGGCTTGCTGGTGGTCCTTTTCAACTTTAGGGTATTCGAAAAGACCCAAAGCCAAAGCCTCGTCTTTTTTCACCTTAGCGCCCCTCATTGCAGAGATTGAATTCTTGACAGGGTTGCGATAGCGGTGAGTGAGGGTCAAGTAGTCGTTATTCAGCTCGTTGCCATCCCATGGCTTTTGTTCGCCGCCGCCACCGTCGACGCAGTGCCGGTGGCTTACGTGGATTTCTTCCATGTTGGTGTTCCATTTATGGGAGAGGCTGTCGAAAAGGCTTTCGTTGATATCTATAATATTCTCGGTGTTTAGTTCTGCGAAGTATTCGTGGCCATGGTCGATATAAGAGACAGTGGTTGTTTTTCTACCACCGGATTCAGTCTTGGTTGTTTCCTTGCGTTCGGTCCAAGGGAAATGGTGTATGATAGTTGTGATGTGGCCGCTGAGATATTCCGTGGAGCTGTTGTTGAGGAAGAACATCAGGTAGAGGATGCCTTCTGCGGCTGCGGCGATAAGGGTGCAGATAATCCAATGATTCACGGCGTAGCCAGAGACGAAAGCGGCAACAAGAGCCACTACGGGTAGGAAAAAGGCGATTCGGTTCATGTTTTTACTTTTTTTAGAGGATAATGTTTTCTGGTTTAATACCTAAGGAGAGGCATACTTTTTTAAGGAGTTCGAGGTTGTCGAAAGTGTTGATTCTGAAGTCTTCGTCCTCGAGGGCGATGAAGAAGTTGTCGACAACGGGGCCAGGGAATAGCTTAGAGCCTATGGCGTTGAGCTTGACCTTGTTATACAAGGCCATCTGTTTGCGGTAGGCATCATTGTCAGACCATATTGTAAGATGCTGATTGATACCAGCCTTGTTGCCGATTTTGTAAATGCTCTGGAGTCGTGCCGGATCATATATGTCCTCCTCGAAGAGTGCAAAGACCGTCGGACTGCTTTCGACGATGTAAGCCTTGCCGTCAGGCTCGACTCTGGCGACATAGCCCCTGTCGGAAAAAGGATTGACCTTGCTGTAGTCGATTGTTGGGGCTTTTTCGTCACTGACGTCGCTGATGTCGGTCACCACACGTTCAAAGGTGGCTTTCAGCGCTTTGATGGCATTCTTGGCCTCATCCACGCCGTAGAAAGGCATGGGGTCGTAGAGGTTGTCGGCCAGTGAGATGACTATGTCGCCGGCGATGATGCCTGGGTAGAATGCGGAGGCTATCCTGTTTTCGGGCAGGCCCTTGCGAGGGGCATCGATGTCGATCCATGCCACGAGGTGGTCGTTGAAGCCGGCGTCGTTGCCGATTTTGTCGAGAGCGTCGATACGGATGGGAGCCAGTCGTTTAGAGCCGATGAGGTGGGGAAGTTTGTGCCATTCTTCTTTTTCGAGCTTGTAGATGGTGGCTGCGCCGTCAGGCTTGACGATGACGACTGCCGGTATCTCGCCGCTGCCGGAAGCGCTCTGGCTATCCACGCCGCGTAGCTGGGCCTGGAGTATACAATAGTCCCTGTAGCTGTCGGGCAGGTCGGAGGGGTGTATGCCGTCGTCGATCATCTGTGCCATCCCCATGAAAGCCAGTCCGCTTTCCATCTCCTGCCCTCTTGCGAACCAGCTCCAGGCCTTCTGGTCGTCCTTTTCATATCCATATCTGCCCTCATAGTGGTACAGTCCCATGTAGTAGGCGGCGTCGCCTGCTCCCAAGCGGTAGGCTGTTTCCAGGTCTTCCCGAAGCTTTTGGGCAAGGTCGTCAGGGTCTTTGCAGTCTTCCTTGTCGTGGTGGTAGGCATGTTCCAAGGCTCTGGTCACAAAGCTGTTCGGGTCGTTGTCTTCGCACGAGTAGTCGAGGATGACAGAGAGGGTCTCGCGGTAGAAGTCTTTGTCCGGGCCCTCGATGCGGTTGGTGAAGCGGCGGGCGCCAGCCTCTAAGAATCCATGTTCCAGAGCTTTCTCGTAGTTTTTGTCGGCATTGTCCTTGTTGCCCACTTTACGGTAGGCATCGCCGAGGATGGCGTAGAGGTCCGGATACATCATGCCGTAGGTGTCGTCGTCGTCGAGGAATGATTCAATGGTTTTGATGACACCCTTGGGGTCGGCCTTTTCGCCGTGGAGACCATTGACGCGGTCGCTCAGCTTTTGTCTGAAAGCCATCATGCTGCCGTTTTCGAAGGCGTTGTCAATAAGTTCGGTGTAGTGGCTTATGTCGACAGCGCCAGTGTATCCCCAAAGGTAGAGCATGGCTAGAGCCCAGCGGGCGTCGGCAATGCCATGCTCAGCTGCGGCGGAAAGCATATCGGAGGCCTTGTCAATCCAGTCGTCGGTGGGCTTAATGACTTGGTAGTAGCGTCCCAAGGTGTATAGGGCGAGGGGATAGCCTTTCCCCGCAGCCTCCTCGACCTTTTCTACCTGCTCTGGAGAGAGGAGGTGGAGTCGTGTGTCGGTGTTAGGGATCATGAGGAAATAATTGAGAGCCTCGGGGTTGCGGAGGGCTGGTAGGAAGAGGTAGTCGAAAGCTTTTTCCACATTTTTCCCTTCCAGCTCCATCTTGCCAAGGTCGGTCTGAAACTCGTCGTCGGTATCCTCGAAGAGCGGGTCCTCGTCCTCTTCATCCTCCTCGGCGAAATATTCGTGATAGACATCCTCAATCAGGGCAGGCACAATCTTTTCGGCATCATATCCGAATTGGTCGGCGACAAAGGCGAGAAAAGTCTTTTCCTTTTCCTCGATTTGTCCGTCGATCATCATGACGATGGCGAAATGCTTGAGAAATTCTATCTGCTCGTCATCGTTCTCGGGCACGGCGATCGGGAGCTTCTCCTCGTCAGTTTTTTTCCAATGGTCGATGCACAGGTCAAAATCCTCCTCTGTAAGGTCAAGATCCTGAGCTATTTTGACGAGGATGTCGTTCTCGGTTTCAGAGATGTTGCCGTCGGAGTAGGCGATGGACATCAGGTTGACGATGTGCATCATCCTGACTTGTTTTTCGTTCGGTGATTGGGACATGTGGTTTCTATCGTGATGATTTAACAAAGGCTGTGGACTATATTAATTAGGGGCAATCCTGTTCTTTCTACTGCTTCACTATCTTTCGTATGGCTGTGCCGTTGGCTGTGGTGATGCGTAGCAGGTGGGTGCCTGCTGCGAGAGAGCCGAGGTCGATGGAACATTATGGTTACAAAATTGGGATTTTAGGTTCTATTTCACTTCATTGGTCGGAAACGAGAGAGGCGGATGGCGTAGAGTGGGTCGTTCCATATCTCTGTCCCGCGCACTTTTGGGAATATGCCGTCGTTGGAAGTACTCTGGAATGAAGAACTACCGGCATATAGGATTTCAGTGTCATAGGCGAGCATCTCTTTGCAGAAACTCTTCATCATCAGGACTTCACAATTCCTTCCTTCGGTCCATTGGCTATGAACGAAATAGAAAACAATAGTGTTCTCTTCCCCATCCTCTGAGAAATATTCCTCGCTCTTTGTAAAGTCGAATGTACCATCTACTGTTTCGCTGGAGACAACCGTGAATTGGTATTGGTCGCCATTCAACGCCGTGTCGAGACGGACGACAACCTTGCTATTCATAGGTATAACCAACATTCCTGTTGAATCAAGATAGGCGTATGGATGATTGTTGTCAGAGGATGAAAAACTTGCCAGCTTAAGATTTTCATCACCCAAATCCTCTTCAGAGCCACCAAATAGTTGGGACAGATAGTTGAAACAGATATCGATGTTGAAATACAGCTTTTCTATTCCATATTCGTTGTCGGCAATCGAGAGTACATCATATTTCTTTCCATTGTAATAATCAAGGCTTTGACCTTGTGATCGGAGACCATTAAAGCCAAGCAAGGCATATTCATGAGAAGGGGATACAACATAAAAAGCCGTAGGGTAGTCCTTACCGTCGCCGGAATAGTGTATCACGCTGACAAGAGCTATAAAACGGAATGCATCAGCGCCTGCCTGATCCGACTCCTTTCCATAAAGCAGCACATCAACATAATGGCGGTAGTTGTACAGGCCTATGTCGATGGGAGACTCCTTTATGGCCTTGTCAAGATACTTTAGTGCTTTCTTCAACTCTTTCTTCGAGGGTTCCTCTTTGTTAAGAATATCAAGTGCTTTATCGACATTTTCCCTACTGTCAGAGCCATACGGGCTGTAGCCTTTCTGGAGGGCCGAGCCATAGTATAGGCAATGCAGTTCCTCAATGGTCAACGTCGTGTCTGCAGCGATGAAACGCTTCAGCAACGCAGGATAATAGAACGCCGAACCGGGGTCGTCGACAACCTTTTTAAGGTAATCGAAATCGGGCGAAAGAAAAACCGGCGTTTTTTCAAGAGTATCGGAATCGTATGCTACAGAATCTGCCTGACAAAAGGCCGTGGATGACAATACCACAAGGGACAAAAAAATAAGGGAAAAGAGTTTTTTCATCTGAAAATCAATATGTTTATGGAAAAGAGTGCGAAAAAAACAACAATGTTTATTGTGCAAAGATAGCAATAAAAACGATTCCATATTATCTTTCAACATTAATTTCCGTTAATTGTCCTTCCTCTGCCGAGTACAAGCCAAAGAAGGTCAGTGAGAAGAAACGCGGATGCCCCAGAAAAGCCGTAGTGGTCACACATTCTGCCTGGCCCCATATGAGCGAAACTGCCTGTGGCCGTTTTGCCGGCCTGCGTGGTATGCCTGCGACCACTGAAAGTGTGATGGGCACCGCTTTAATATGAATTAATACAGCGAATAGCACCGTTGAAACAAGAATTAATGCAGCGAGTCAGCACCGCTGAATAATAATTAATCAAGCGAAAAACACGTTAACACATTCTTAAAGCGCTTTGGCTCCACAGGGTCGCCGACATCAGTTCACAACCTACACATCATAATATTGTAATCCATCGGTAATCTTTTGGCATGTCAGCTTGGGACCCTTTCACTATAACATGGATATAGGTACCACATCTATCCTATAGCCATTCTTTTCTATTGTACGTTGCTCAGCATTAGTAACTATCAAAAGGTTGTCACAATTCAGTTCTCCTGCGCATTCAAGCAAAGCATCCACTTCTCGTTTTTCTGTTTTTGGACTTCCTAAATCATAGCATACTTGCACCAAACGTGTAATATGCGGCCCATTACGTAAAACAAAATCCACTTCCTTGTCATTTCGTGAACGATAATAGAATATTGTTTTGTCTGTGTTGTATCCTCTGCGTATTAACTCAACGAACACTTGATTTTCCAGCAACCGCCCAAGATTGTCACTCAAAGAAAATGCCTTTGCTTCAACAAATCCGTTGTCCACTACATACACTTTCCGGGGAGCCTTTTTCATTAACTTTAATTTGTTGTTGTAACGAGGCAAATAGTAAAAGAGGTATGGCTCATGGAGATAATCCAGATATTTCTTGGTTGTATTCACACTTGAGAACCCCAACTCTTCTGTAAGTTCATTAGCACTAAGAGGATTGCAGAAGTTTGAGACAAGATACAACGCAAGGTCGTTCAAGTCTGTAATGTTACGTACATTATGACGCTTGGCCACATCTTTCCAGACGATAGAGTCAAATAATGTATCAAGATAGCTGCGAGTCAACTGGCGGGAAGCCACGACCTCGGGATAACCGCCATTACGCAAATAATCATCTATTAAAACCGATGCGTCGGTCTTATTTTCCTCCGTCAGACCATGTAGGTCAAGTTTGTTCCAATCAAAAAACTCCTCAAGGCTGAATGGTAACATTTCCACTTGAAGATATTTCCCAGTCAGAACTGTAGCCATCTCGCTTGAAAGCATTTTTGCGTTGCTGCCGGTGATGACCATGTTTTTGCCCATTCTGTAGAGTTCGCTTACCCATAAATCCCAATCTGGTAGATTCTGTACCTCATCGAGCAGCAGGTATTCATAACCGGGATAGACATCATCAAGTGTGCGCATAACAAGATTGGCATCCCAGCTATCAAGCAACTGTTGACTGTCGAAATTGAGATAGGCGAAGTTTTTATTTCGTAGCATCAATAGAGCCTGTGTGGATTTGCCCACTCGCCGGGGGCCGGTAATCAACTTGATGAGATGGTTCCGTAACAGAATCTCTGTATCTTGTGCGTTTCGACGTGTCAGATATGGACGAGCTGTCAACTCGTCCCGTTCCTTCTTTTGATTTAGAATAACCGTTCTCATTTTTTATATATTTTCGAGTGCAAAAATACAACTTTTTTTTCAATCGGCAAAACTTATTGCATAAAATATTATCTTTTTTATGCAGTAGAACGTATTTTTTGCATAAAAAATGCTGTGAGTCACGTAAGCACGGCAACATGCAGAGAGCTGGAGGGATCCGCATTCACGCATTCTCAAAGCGCATTCCCACATTAACGCATTTACGCATTCTGCCTGCTTTGCAGGCTTTGAGCACCGCTGAAATAAATCAAATCATGCGAAAAACACATTCACACGTTAACACATTCTTAAAGCGCATTCACACATTTGCTCATTTACGCATTTTCCAAAGCATTTACACATTAACGCATTCCCACATTCTCATTATTGCAGGATATTCTGGCTAATCCACTGACGGAAAAACGGATCTTCCACCTCGTAATGGATGCTACGCACAATAAGGCCGGACTTAATCATTCTCAGCAATGAGCTATAGGAAGTACTCGTTGCCTGATTTCGATTCTGCAAAGGTTGCCTGTTTAGCACCAGTTGTTTAAGCGTAAACCTATCAGTCCTGTTCAGATTCTGCCATAGACGCTCATAGTCGAGATCGTGCATAGACACAAGAGCGTCAACCGCTTTTCGTACTACATCATCATTGATTTTCTGATATTTCATCATCTCCCATACCTGCGATGACAACTGCTGTGTATAGTAAGGGTGGCACGCGGAGAATCCTAATATTTCCTCTGCCACTTGAGTGCTTTTGTTGGGAAGACGTTCGGTAATATACGTAAGGAAGTCCTCGTATGGGATTTTAGGCAAACGTATCATCTGTCCGAAATGGTAGAATGGCGATGTCTTTTTCTCGAAGATGGCTTCCATCATCGACTCCTGGCTTCCGAGAAGAATATAGTTCAAATTCTTCTGATGCTGCATTAACGACCTTAGTTGTTTGTCAAACCCCTTCTTGATTTTGGTAACCTCTTGGAATTCGTCAAGCACAATAATCAGTCGGTTATCGGGTGAAGTCACTTTGTCCACCAAAGCCATCGCATCTTCCAACAAGACTGATGAGTTGGCCGTAGGCTGGAAACTAACTTCCATGGCTCCAGTCACTGGATTGGATGAAATCATAGGTATTACGCGGAAGTGCGACATCGCATGACGTACTTTCTCCATCGGGAACCGTTTGAAAATAGTTCTCAATAGTTGTGCAGCAAAGTCATCCACACTAAGCACATATTGTAGGTCCAATTGAAGGATTGGACGATTGGTCTGGGAGAGTACACGCTGTACAAGACTACTTTTCCCATAACGGCGAGGACTGATAAGCACAATGTGGTTTTCGCTGTTCAGTTTTTGTGTTAGTTGAGCCGTTTCCGCCACCCTATCAGTGAAAAAATCACCTTCTACAATCGTTCCGAACTTAAAAGGATTCATATTGTTAGCATTTTATGATTGCGAAAATATTCGCAACGAAATTTTTCGCAAAGATACGAAGATTTTTCAAATCATGGGAAAAAATAATTGAGGCATATACGATATACGAGCATTAATGCATTAGCACATTCACACATTTACACATTAACGCATTCATTTTAACGCATTCACACGTTAACACATTCTATTATTCTTACTGAATCCCGCTCATATCAATTGAATACAAAATGTCATCCATCATCTCCTTGACAAGAAAAGCAACCATATATATAGGGAGATAACACACATTGTTGCAGACGCTTACATTGTCGTGACAAAAAACAAATGCCTGTGGTATGGCGTACTCGGTATTCTCCATAACATTCGACAATGCATTGTGGCGCTGGTAGTCCTTGCCTGATTTTACCTCAATAGGCGCAACATATCCGTTGCGTTCAATAACAAAGTCAAGCTCTCCTTGCTTTTTACTGTTGAAGTAATACAGGTCATATCCGTGGGCGTGCAGTTCTTGTGCCACCACATTTTCGAAGATGGCTCCAAAGTTGATGCTCTTTTCGTCGTTTATGATACGCAACTGGATGCCTTCTGCATATTGGCTTGCCAACAAGCCAATGTCATTTTGGAACAGCTTGAAGAGATTCCTGCTGCGCTTGCTTTGAATGAGTAAAGAAATTATCTAAATAACTATCAATCTTTCTTTTAAGCATAATATTGTCCGGTTTTCCAACTGCAAATATGCGACTAATGTCCGATTTTCCAACATTATTTTTCATCAAATCGTCACTTTTTCCATATTTCTGTGCCTGCATTTAATAATGAAAAAGATCCTTTGGCGATGGTCCGACGACAGTTGTCAGCCGAGCTGACGGCATACCAGTCGGCTAAGCCGACGGCACACCACGGCGACGGGTCGACAGTTTCTCTAAATGAAGTTGACCCATTCTTGGTGGGTTCGCACATCAAGCTTACGCCTCCAGGCTGTTTTTGTCGGACAGAAAATGCATTAGACCCATCGTGACAATACCATTCTCATCGTGTCTAACATTTTGGTGGTCCATCGAGAGCAAAATCTTCTTGAATGAGTCGTTAATGTGTAGCAGGGACCGCTTCTCCTGTATCATCTTTTCGTCTGATAGCATCTGGTATGCCGACTGGACATAGTAGCGTTGCCCTCCTTTGTTAGCCACAAAATCCACTTCCAACGTCTGTCGATGCTCTCCCTGTGGCCTGACAATCACGTTGTCCACATCCACGCTGACTATTGCCGCGTGCATTCATCAGTTGTTCAATATATTTCGGACGTTCAACGGTCATTGTGTTTCGATTTTGTGGTTATACATCCATTTTTTCGAAATGCAAAAGTACAACTATTTTTGAAATTGGAAAAATATATTTATAAAGACCCTGTCTGCCGATTGCCGTCACCCCACGGCGAAGTCTCGTGTATCCCCACTAACGCATTCCCAAAATAGCAAATTTACGTTTTTTTTTAAAGCATTCCCAATTTACACATTCTGCCTCGGTAGAGGCCTTGTGGTATGCCTGCGAGCTCCGCTGAATAAATCATATGTAGCGAGTCAGCACCGCTGGTGTAAATAAAATCAAGTGAAAAACGCATTCTTGCATTCAATGGTTTCCCTTCTATGTGGTTTCTATGTAATAGCTTTAACTCTGTTGAAAAATAAGCCTGTAGGTTTGAAATATTATTCGTATCTTTGCAGAATTATAGTAAATGGATATCAAACATGAAGAGGCTGACAATCAAAAATATAGGGCCGCTAACAAATGTATTTGTAGATTTTGCCAAATACAATCTTTTTATTGGTCCACAAAGTTCTGGCAAAAGTTGCATCCTAAAAATTGCGTCCTATTGTAACTGGATTGAAAAACGGATTGAGTTGAGTCAGGCCCCAGAAGATTACCTGAATGAATTTGAGTTTTGGAAACGCCTTGTGGACTACCATCGATTGAACGGCTTTATAAAAAAAGGGTTCCTGATTAAATACGAATCCTCATTTATGACCTTTTCTATTTCCGGATCCCCTGAAAAGATTCAGTTCAGCTTCAAATGGAAACCACGTAACCGCTGGCAATACCGTCGACCCCAAATAGCTTATATACCAGCCGAACGCAACATCGTGGCAGTCATCCCTAATTGGTTTGACATCTCGTTTAGCAATGACAACAACATCCAAGGATACATGTCTGATTGGGAAAATGCACGCAACACATTCCCGCAATACAGCAAACTTGATATCCTGGATCTTGGACTTTCCTATTATTACGATAAGGAGCAATCCAGGGAACGGATTCATATTAACAACAGTACCGAAATTGCATTTCTGAATGCATCAAGCGGACTTCAGTCCGTCGTTCCGCTATGTGGCTTGATAAATCACCTGACTTTTCACGAACTACACCGCCCCCGCCGTCTCAGTGTGGCGCAAGAACGAGAACTAAACAGCCTGCAGGACACGTTATATAAGGAAAAATTTACGCAGTCGAATGGCTCCAATATTGTAGGCAGGGTCGATGATATTACAAAAGCTTTCCCAGAACCTCGTATAAAGTTCTTTTCCTCACATCAAGAAGAGGTCAAGTTTAGTGAGATAGTAGACAATTTCTCACTAACCCAACATACAACAATCTACCTCGAAGAGCCGGAAGAGAATCTTTTCCCCTCTACGCAGTATGAGTTGGTGAAATGGATGGCCAAACAGATAAATACCACTCAAGATAATAGCCTGTGCATCGCCACGCATAGTCCTTATATCCTTTCCTCTTTCAACAACCTTATCCAAGCTTCTGAATGCAAAGACGACATGACCGTAGAATCGACTGTTGGCAAATCATCTACAATCTCATTCGAAGACATCAACGTCTATGCTGTGGATAATGGAACCGTCAAGGATATAAAAGACTATGATTTGCGCCTGATATCCCAGACCGATTTGGATGCCGCATCCGACACTATAGCCTCCGACTTCTCCAAACTGCTTGAGTCATGAATGAAATCCCTGCAAATTGTGTCGAAATGAGGTCCGATTCCCTCATTGTTTTCTCAGAAAACAAATCAAAGATAACGTTTGAAAATCCCGACCATAACACCTATCGTGCCATTCAGGTGGATGGATGTGTTTTTAATGCTGCGGATGGCCAAAAATGTGATAAATTATTGGAAAGCGAGCAATATGCCGACCAATATTTCATCGAGTTGAAAGGTGGCGATTCGAGCAAGGCTGTAGAGCAATTGAAAGACACCATTGACAAAATGCCACCACGTCTCGTTGGGGCGAAACGGATGGCTTTTGCTGTATTCTCAAACACTTGTCCCAAGAACGACACCAAACGCCAGGCCATAGAAAAGAGTTTTAACCCAACTTCACCCCTCGAATAGTCTAATTCACTTGTCATCAGCACCTTGTCGTTTTGCGGGTTTATGTTTGGGTAGTACAGATTTTCATTTTTCGAAAA